>JAZUPN010000092.1:0-12554 GCA_045605245.1 Alistipes sp.
CTCCGACTTCGTTCGTAATGACCGAGAACTACACCGTGAAGAGCGTTGCAGCAGCAGGTGAGTATAAGGTTACCGATGTGGTTGCCGTTGTAACCGATGCAGAGGGCAAGGACCGCGAGATTACGATGGTTCAGAAGTGGCCCGTGAAGCAGGCTATTCGTGCCTATGCAGCTAAACCGCGTCCTTCGCGTGTAATGGAGACGGGTATCCGTTCGATCGATACGTTCAATCCCATCGCTGACGGTGGTACGGGCTTTATCCCCGGCCCCTTCGGTGCGGGTAAGACCGTGTTGCAGCACGCGCTCTCGAAGCAGGCAGAGGCTGATATTATCATTATGGTTGCGTGCGGTGAGCGTGCAAACGAGGTTGTGGAGATCTTCGCCGAGTTCCCCGAATTGGAGGACCCCCGTACAGGCCACAAGCTGATGGAGCGTACAACGATCATCTGCAACACCTCGAATATGCCCGTTGCGGCTCGTGAGGCATCGGTTTATACCGGTATGACTCTGGCCGAGTACTATCGTGCAATGGGTTTGAAGGTGCTGTTGCTGGCTGACTCTACGTCGCGTTGGGCACAGGCACTGCGTGAGATGTCGAACCGTTTGGAGGAGCTTCCCGGTCAGGATGCGTTCCCGATGGACTTGTCGGCAATCATCTCGAACTTCTACGCTCGTGCAGGTTTGGTTGAGCTGAACAACGGCGCAACGGGTTCGGTAACCTTCATCGGTACCGTATCGCCTGCGGGTGGTAACTTGAAGGAGCCTGTAACCGAATCGACCAAGAAGGCTGCACGTTGCTTCTACGCACTGTCGCAGGGTCGTGCAGACTCGAAGCGTTATCCCGCAATCGACCCGCTGGATAGCTACTCGAAGTACTTGGAGTACCCCGAAGTAAGCGACTATCTGGATCAGCGTATCGGCAAGGGCTGGGTTGAGAAGGTCTATAAGGGTAAGACTATTGTTCAGCGCGGTAAGGAGGCATCGGAGCAGATCAACATCTTGGGTGATGATGGTGTTCCCGTTGAGTACCACGAGCGTTTCTGGAAGAGCGAGTTGATCGACTTCGTTATCTTGCAGCAGGACGCATTCGACTCGATCGACGCTAACTGCCCCATCGAGCGTCAGAAATATATGTACGAGAAGGTGCTGTCGGTTTGCGAGCGTCCGTTCGAGTTCGTCGATTTCGACGAGTGTTCGAGCTACTTCAAGCAGCTGATCAACCTCTTCCGTCAGATGAACTATTCGGTTTACAAGAGTGAGCAGTACTACGCTTACGACAAGCAGATCGATGAGCTGATTGAGCAGAAAATCAAATAATTGAAAGAAAGCTATGACAACAAGAGCATTTCAGAAAATATATACCAAAATCGACAATATTACCAAAGCGACCGTAACGCTTCGTGCTACGGGCGTAGGTAACGATGAGCTGGCTACCGTAGGTGGTAAGCTGGCGCAGGTGGTGAAGCTCAACGGTGAGAACGTTACGCTTCAGGTGTTCCAGGGTACCGAGGGTATCGCTACCAACTCGGAGGTGGTATTCCACGGTGAGCCCCCCAAGTTGAAGGTTAGCGACAACCTCGCAGGCCGTTTCTTCAACGCTTACGGTGAGCCTATCGAGGGCGGTGAGCAGATCGAGGGTGAGGCACGTGTGATCGGTGGCCCGACGGTGAATCCTTTCCGTCGTATCCAGCCCAGCGAGTTGATCGCAACGGGTATCGCAGGTATCGACCTTAACAATACCATCGTATCGGGTCAGAAGATCCCCTTCTTCGCCGATCCCGACCAGCCTTACAATGCCGTAATGGCAAATGTGGCACTGCGTGCAAAGGCCGACAAGATCATCTTGGGCGGTATGGGTATGACCAACGACGACTTCTTGTACTTCAAGCAGGTGTTCGAGAATGCAGGTGCATTGGACCGTATCGTCAGCTTCGTGAATACTACCGAGAATCCTCCCGTAGAGCGACTGCTGGTTCCCGATATGGCACTGACCGCTGCCGAGTACTTCGCAGTTGATAAGGGCGAGAAGGTGCTGGTGCTGCTGACCGATATGACCTTGTACGCCGATGCGTTGGCTATCGTGTCGAACCGTATGGACCAGATTCCTTCGAAGGACTCGATGCCCGGTTCGTTGTACTCTGACTTGGCAAAGATCTATGAGAAGGCCGTGCAGTTGCCTAACGGTGGTTCGATTACCATTATCGCCGTAACCACTCTGTCGGGTGGCGATATTACCCACGCTGTACCCGATAATACGGGTTACATCACCGAGGGTCAGTTGTTCCTGCGTAACGATACCGATACGGGTAAGGTTATTATCGACCCGTTCCGTTCGCTGTCGCGTTTGAAGCAGTTGGTTATCGGTAAGAAGACCCGCGAGGATCATCCCCAGGTGATGAATGCCTGCGTGCGTCTGTATGCTGATGCTGCTAATGCAAAGACCAAGTTGGAGAACGGTTTCGATTTGTCGGACTACGACGAGCGTGCATTGAAGTTTGCTCACGACTACTCGGAGAAGCTGTTGTCGATCGACGTAAATATCGAGATTACGCAGATGCTTGATATCGCTTGGACTCTGTTCGGTAAGTACTTTACTCCGGCCGAGGTTGCAATCAAGCAGGAGCTGATCGAGAAGTATTGGAAAAAGTAATTCGGCCATCAAAACGACAGGCTAATGGCTATTAAATTTCAATATAACAAGACTTCGCTTGGCGAGCTGGGAAAGCAGCTCAAAATGAGACAGAAGGCACTCCCTACCATCAAGAGTAAGGAGAGTGCTCTGCGTCTTGAAGTTAAGAAAGCGAAGGGTACCGCAGCGGACTTTGAGCGTCGCTTGGCCGAGTTGTCGGCTCAATACGACTATATGGTTGCGCTGTGGGGTGAGTTTGATGCCGACTTGCTGGCTGTCGAAGATGTGGAACTGACCACACAGAAGATCGCCGGAGTTCGCATACCTGTCCTGCAAGGCGTAAAGTTCAAGGAGAAATCGTATGATCTGTTCTCGTCGCCGATCTGGCTGTCAGACGGTGTAGCTCTTTTGAAGGAGTTGGCTACACTCGGTTTGGAGTCGCAGATCGCCGATCGCAAGAGCGAAATGTTGGACTACGCCCGCAAGAAAACTACTCAAAAAGTGAACCTCTACGAAAAGGTACAGATACCTGGGTACGAGGACGCTATACGTAAAATTAAACGATTCTTGGAGGACGAAGAGAACCTCTCGAAGAGTGCCCAGAAGATCGTAAAAACCAAACATCAGCAAGCCGAGGAGGGCGAGAAGGTATGATAGTCAAGATGATAAGATACGATTTCGTTCTGTATAGTGGCGAACATCAGCGTTTCTTGGAACGTTTGCAGGAACTTGGTCTGGTCGATGTAACGGTAACGGGTTGGGAGCCTTCGGAGGCTGACCTGCGTCTTATTGCCGATGCCGAGGCAAAGACCAAGGCTGTCGAGGCTCTGCGCACCAAACTCTCGGAGGAGGGCTTCAAGGCAGGCGAGCCTTACGCTACGGGCGAGGAGGCATTTGCTGCTTACTCGGAGGCTGCTTCGGAGGCCGCTTCGTTGCGTGGCGAGATTGCTCGCTATACGAAGAGTGCCGAGGAGTTGTTGCCGTGGGGCGAGTTCTCGGCGGCTACGGTTGCCAAGATGGCAGAGCAGGGAATCGTTTTGAGATATTTCAGCTGTAATTCAAGCAACTATAAGGATAACTTCGCATCGTGGAGTGAGCGTTATACGCTTGCCGAGATCTCGGAGCAGGGTGGTGCAACCTACTTTGTTGTAGTAACGAAGGATGGCGAGGAGATCGAAATTGATGCCGAGGAGATCAAGGCTCCCACGATGAACTATCGTGAGGCGGAGACTTTGGTTGCCGATAAGATGAAGGCTTTGGCCGATACCGATGCTGTTGTTGCACGTGCTGCGGCAACGCTCGATAAGGTTGAGGTTGTGGCTGCCGAGGCTCGCGAGAAGTTGCACCTTGCAAAGGTTGTCGCTTCGGGCGAGAAGGTTGCTGACGATAAGTTGGTTGTAATGGAGGGCTGGGCAGAGGCTACAACGGCCGAGAAGGTCGATGCAATGCTCGAAGAGTACCCCAATATGATCTACTTGAAGCGTCTGCCTACCGAGGAGGACGAGACCCCCGTCAAGTTGAAGAACAATCGCTTTGCGCGTCTGTTTGAGTTGATCGGTGGTATGTACGCCCTGCCGAAGTATGGCACGCTGGACCTCACGCCGTTCTTTGGCCCGTTCTATATGTTGTTCTTTGCAATCTGTTTGAACGACGCAGGTTATGGTGCGATTCTGCTTGCTGCGGGTATCGCTCTGTTCTTGAAGGGTGGAGAGAAGATGCGTATGGCCTCGCTGCTGACAATGGTCTGCGGTGGTGCTACCACGCTGTTCGGTCTCTATACCGGTTCGTTGTTCGGATTGAGTATCCCCGATATGTTGGGCTATGAGAGCGTGGCGAAGTCGCCGTTCCTCGATTTCCAGAACGACTTCTTCTCAATTGCGTTGGCGATCGGTGTATTCCAGATTATGTTTGGTATGGCGATCAATATCGTGATGAAGACCAAGTTGTTCGGTTTCAAGAGTGCAATGCCGTTGCTCGGTTGGTTCGTCGTGTTGCTGTCGGGCGTTTTGGCAGTGGCACTGCCGATGCTGAACGAGAAGTGGGTGATCCCCTTCTTCACCGCTTCGTCGCCTGCATTCTTTGTGGCAATAGGCGTGGGTGTGGCATTTATGCTGCTCTTTAACGGCAAGAACCCGATTATGAGTATTCTGTCGGGTCTGTGGGATACCTATAATAATATTACGGGTCTGTTGTCTGACGTTCTGTCGTATATTCGTCTGTTCGCAATTGGTCTGTCGGGCGGTGTGCTGGCGCAGGTGTTCAACCAGCTGGCATTAGGTCTGACGGGTCTTGATGGCGGTATCGAGCAGTTCGGCGTGGGCACAATCTTCCAGATTATCGGAGCTGCGGCAATTTTGCTCGTGGGCCACGGTATCAATCTCTTTATGTCGGCCATCTCATCGTTTGTTCACCCGATGCGATTGACCTTCGTAGAGTTCTACAAAAATGCAGGCTTCGAGATGACCTCGCGCAACTTCGAGCCATTGAAAAAAGAGGTGAAATAACAAAAGAAAGTAATTTAATAACAAACAAAAACACTTAAAAAATTATGAACACAACTTTGATTTTGGCCTATGTAGGCGTAGCACTGATGGTAGGTTTGGCTGGTATCGCATCGGCAGTAGGTACTGCAATCTGCGGTCAGGCAGCAGTAGGATCGATGAAGAAGAACGGTAGCGCATTCGGTAGCTATATGATTCTTTCGGCACTTCCCGGTTCGCAGGGTCTGTACGGTTTCGTTTGCTTCTTTATGGTTCAGGGTCTGCTTTCGGCAGATATGACTATGTTGCAGGCAGCAGCTGTATTTGGTGCAGGTCTGCTCGTAGGTATCGTAAACCTTGCGGCTGCAATCTATCAGGGTAAGGTCTGCGCTAATGGTATCGCTGCAATCGGTAATGGCCACGACGTGATGGGTAAGACCCTGATCCTCGCTGCATTCCCTGAGTTGTATGCAATTTTGACCGTTGCTGCAACCTTCCTTATCTCGAATGCAGTTGCTTAATTTGTCAATCAAATTTGACCGAAAAAGGTCGCGCCCACATAGGGTGCGACCTTTTTTGTTGAGATGAAATAGCGAAATCATTAATTTCGACACACCTTTGCAGGCTCGCCCTTCGGGCGACCGCCCCAGCCCGCGATGTTGCGCTTGCCAGATGTGTAGGGTAGATATAAATAATAGTTGCTTGTTATTTCGTTTATTTTTGTCTAAATTTGTAGAACGAAATCCCAAACCCAGAACCTGTTATGCTGATTTATGATGTCGTTATGCGCCATTTCGACCTGAAATATTGGCGATTTGCGCAGTGGCTCGATCGCGAGCTTGCGCGACCGATGCCCGATGGTGTGGTGGCATATTGTATCAATATCTACGATGATGGTCGCCGTTGCTGGTCAATTGAGCTGGTGGGGTGTGCCTCGTTCGATGAGCATAATAGCGATTGGGCGTGCGACGAACTCTTCTCGACGCGACACAATTCACTCTGTTGGCGTGGTGATGAACATTGGCGTAATGTGCTCGAACAGGTGTCATCGTCGCTTTCTCGCTATCAACGCGAGGGTCGAAGAGCCGCAGTGCTCAATGCCGTTGAGGGGGTTGGAGTCGGCTTTGTCGATGGCAATCTGATAATAACAAAAAACCGCGCATCATAAGCGCGGTTTTTTTGTGCGTATAGGGCAGGGTTTGTCGCTGCCGACTTTAAGCATTGGTACATAAAACAAACAAATGGCCGATCCGTGAGGGTCGGCCATTTGTCATAATTAGCTGTTTAAGCTCGGAGCGAATTACTTAACGTTAGCCAAGTTTACATCGTTCTTTGCCTTCTCTGCCAAGGTCTTGTCCTTTGCAACTGCGCTCTTCAAGTAAGCAGCAGCCTCGCTGGTCTTACCCTCCTTTGCAGCGATTACAGCGCGCAGATACTCAGCGTTAGCCGAGTTGTCGCCCTGCAATGCCTTCTTTGCAGCAGCCAGGTTACCGTTCTGAACCTCTGCCAGAGCAGCGTTGTAACCTTCGAGCTTGTTAGCAGCGTCGGTGTAGTTACCCTCTGCAGCAGCAACGAGTGCCTGAGCCTCCTTCGATGCAGCGGTAGCGTACTTCTTAGCCTCCTTAACGTTGCCCTCTGCCAGGTTAGCCAGTGCGATGTTGTTGTTAACCTCGCTCGATGCAGCCAACTTTGCAGCCTTCTTGAATGCGTCAGCAGCCTTCTTGTACTCACCCATCTCCGAGAGAGCTACACCAAGGTTGTTGTAAGCGCGAGCATCGTTGTACTTCTTTGCGCAAGCCTCGTAGATCTTAGCCTTGGTCTCTGCGTCGTTGTACAGGGTAGCCGCGTAAAGCATCTCCTCGCAATCCAGATCCTTCAAGTTCGAAGCAACAGCGTCCTTCAACTGATCGTCGGTCTTGCTTGCCAACTCTGCAGTCGAAACAACCTTTGCACGACGCAATGCGGGCAGAACGTCGTCCTTCAATGCGCTGTAAACCTCCGACATATTCTTGATCTCAGCCTCGCGGGTTACGGGCGAATCGTAGAGCTTGAGAACCTGCAAAATCAGATCCTTGTCCTCCATATCCGATGCCTCAACCAACTCCTGGAAACCTTCCCAGTCCTCACCGAAGCCCTCGTCGTTGTAGGTCAGACCCTCGATGTCAGCGAGCTTCTTCTCAACAGCCTCGCGACCAGCCTTACCACGCTTAACCGACAGATCGTTGTTCAACTTCTCAGGACCATCGGGCGATGCGTAACCCTCAACGAAGATGTTACCAGCCATCGAGTTCTCCTTATCCTTGTTAGCCAAAACGAACTCCTTGAAGAGCTGAGTCTGCTCGTCGTTCAGAGCCTTCTTACCAACCTTTGCCTGGTTGATGTCGTAGAGGATGTAGAGCTTGCTATCAACGGTCTCCGACTTCTTGAAGTTGTCAGCCATATACTGCATTGCGTCAGCATAGTTGAAATCCTTCTGCAGAGTGTTGATACCCTTTGCTACAACAGCGGTTGCCATCTCTGCGGGAACAAACTCGCTGTAGTTCTCGCTGCACTTGCTGCTGCACTTGCTCTCGGTGCGGAGCTCCAAGGTCGAGATCTTAGCACGCTCGTCGTAGGGGAAAGTAACGGTCTGAGTGTACTGACCACCATTCTTCCACGAGATAACGGTGTAGTTGTCATTTACCTTCTCGCCCTGAACATACTTGGGAGTACCTGCGATCTCGCCACCCTCGAATACCAAAACGGGAGTGATCTTCAGAACTGCCGACTCATTGAAATACTTGGGAGGGAACTTAACGGTTACGTTAGCAACTACCTCGCCATTGTTCAGCGAAAGAATCTCAGGAGTACAGCTGTACTCTACCTGATCGATTTTCTTGCCCATCTTCTTGTAGCAGTCGCAGCTGGTGAAAGCGAAAGCAACAACTGCAAGAGTCAAAGCTACCTTTGCAAAATTTTTCATAGTGAGTTAAAATTAAAAGTATTAAATTGTTTGTGTTTTGTTATTGTCTGTTTTTCAGTAGTTTGCATTTGTGTGATTGGGTCAGCCACACACAAAATCCTTTTGCGCACGTACATATGTGCGCATAGAATATGCAAATATAGTTTTATTTTAATAAAAAAACAACCGAATGTCTAAAAAATATGGCACTCGGTTGCTTTTTTTATATGGTTAAGTCCATTATTGGGCTTGTCCCGTTTTACGAAAGGTTACTCCTCACGCTTGGTGGGGCGGGGACCACGGTGCTCACGACGGGGACCGCGATGCTCGTTGTGGTCGTGCTCACGACGGGGTGCGCGACGAGGCTCCTCCTCGGCTCCCTCCTCGCGGGGCAGCAATACCTTACGCGACAATTTGAGCTTGTTGGTCTTGGGATCAATGCCGATCAGCTTAACCTCGATCATATCGCCCTCTTTCAGACCGGTCTCATCCATAGTCTCGTAGCGACGGTGGCCGATCTCCGAGATGTGCAACAGAGCATCCTTACCGGGGAGAATCTCAACGAATGCGCCGAACGCAACGATCGACTTGATCTTACCGTTGTAGATCTCACCAACCTCAGGGATAGCTACGATAGCCTTGATGCGAGCCAGAGCTGCGTCGATAGCCTCCTTGTCCTGACCGAAGATATCAACGATACCCTTGTTGTCAGCCTCGGTAATGGTGATAGTGGTGCCGGTCTGCTTCTGCATCTCCTGAATAACCTTACCGCCGGGGCCGATAACTGCGCCAATGAACTCCGAAGGAATCGAGATCTGAACGATGCGGGGAACGAAGGGCTTGAAGTCCTCACGAGGCTCTGCGATGCACTCGGTCATCTTGTCCAGAATGTGCAGACGACCCTCTTTTGCCTGCTGCAATGCCTTTGCAAGCACCTCATACGACAGGCCATCAACCTTGATATCCATCTGGGTTGCGGTGATACCGTCGCGGGTACCCGTAACCTTAAAGTCCATATCGCCCAGGTGGTCCTCATCACCCAAGATATCCGACAGAACGGCATACTTGCCGCTCTCCGAGTCGGTGATCAGACCCATTGCGATACCCGAAACGGGCTTCTTGATCTTCAAACCCGAATCCATCAGTGCCAGCGTACCTGCGCAAACGGTAGCCATCGACGACGAACCGTTCGACTCCAAAATATCGCTCACTACGCGAACTGCATAGGGATTCTCCTCGCCAACGGGAACCATCGGCTTCAATGCACGCCAAGCCAGGTGGCCGTGGCCGATCTCACGACGGCTCAACGAACGAGCTGCCTTTGCCTCACCGGTCGAGAACGGGGGGAAGTTATAGTGCAGAACGAACTGCTCGCTACCCTGAACCAGAACCTCGTCGATCTGCTTCTCGTCGAGCTTGGTACCGAGGGTTACGGTGGTCAGCGACTGGGTCTCACCACGAGTGAAGATTGCCGAGCCGTGAGCTGCGGGCAGGTAGCTGATCTCGCACCAGATGGGGCGAATCTCGTTGCACTTACGGCCGTCAAGACGCAGACCCTCGTCGAGGATCATATTGCGCATAGCCTTCTTCTGAACGTCGTCGTGGAAGTAACGCTTGATCAACGGCATCTTCTCTTCGAGCTCCTCCTCAGTGAAACGCGATGCGAACTCGGCCTCGATAGCCTCGAATGCCTCTGCACGCTCGTGCTTTGCGGTGCCGCTGGTAGCAACTGTATAAGCCTTGTCGTAAGTCTCGGCGATGATCTGCTGACGCAGCTCCTCGTCATTAACCTCGTGGCAGTAGGTGCGCTTAACATCCTTGCCCAGCTCCTTCATCAGCTCGATCTGAACTGCGCAGTGCTTCTTAATCTCCTCGTGAGCGAACTTGATGGCTTCGAGCATAACATCCTCCGAAACCTCCTTCATCTCGCCCTCGACCATCAGGATATTGTCGATAGTACCACCGACCATAATATCGAGATCGACATCCTTCATCTGCGAGAAGGTGGGGTTGATGATGAACTCGCCGTTGATACGAGCTACGCGAACCTCCGAGATGGGGCCGCCGAACGGAATATCCGATACTGCCAATGCAGCCGAAGCAGCCAGACCTGCCAGAGCGTCAGCCTGAATGTCTTTGTCAGCCGAGATCAGATTAACCGTTACATATACCTCGGCGTGGAAATCCGAGGGGAAAAGGGGGCGCAATGCGCGGTCGATCAGACGAGCAACGAGGATCTCGTTGTCGCCGGGGCGAGCCTCACGTTTGAGGAAGCCGCCGGGGAAACGGCCACACGAAGCGTATTTCTCTTTGTAATCTACCTGTAAGGGCATAAAGTCGGTGTCGGGCTTTGCATCTTTGGCAGCTACTACCGTTCCGAGCAGCATAGTATCGCCCTGCTTAATCACAACCGAACCGTCGGCCTGCTTGGCCAATTTACCTGTTTCGATGATAATCTCGCGGTCGCCGCTCAATTTAATCACCTTCTGTGTTGCGTTGTACATCTTGTTTAGTTTATTTTTTACCTCTTGTGTTTTTGTCTTCTTTGAGTGTGTCGTCGTCGGCAAATTCTACTGTCGGGGACGGTTGGTGTAAGTACGCAAATGAAGGCAATTCATTGCAAATTGCCTTCATTGCGACTTTGCCTCTTTTGCTCCTCTTACTTACGGAGGTTGAGGGCCTTAACGATTGCGCGATAGCGCTCGATGTCAACCTCTTTGAGGTACATCAGCAACTTACGACGCTTACCTACAAGGCGCAGAAGTGCGCGCTGGGTACCGAAGTCGTGCTTGTTGCTTTTGAGGTGCTCTGTAAGGTGGCTGATACGGTACGAGAACAACGCGATCTGGCTCTCTGCCGAACCGGTATCGGTGTTAGACTTGCCGTACTGACCGAAAAGCTCTTGCTTTTTCTCTGCTGTTAAATAGCTCATAAATAGTTTGATTTTTTATGGTTCCACTCTACGATGGATTCGCCTTATCGAATACCACCAGAGCGTGGGCGCAAAGATACTACTTTTTTGTTTATATACCAATCATTTAATTAAAATTTGTGCCCAACTTGGTAAATAATACCAAAATTGTTATCTTTGTCGGGATTTTTGTTCGGATAGTCCGTAAAGTGCCGAACAATTTGGAGGGAAATTTCATTGTTAGCAGGATGAATAAGATGTTTAAGGCAGGTTATCTTACACGTTTGGCCATAGTTGTTATGGCGGCATTGTATATCGTTGGTTGTGGCGGCAGTGCGGCGACCGATGATGAGTATGTTCGTGTCGAGGGCTTCGGTATCGGTACCACCTATCGCATTATCGCGCGTACGGATCAGGATCGTATCCCCGAAATTTCGCAGGCCGCATCGGATATCTTCGCCGAGATGACCGCTTCGATGTCGATCTTCGACTCTACGTCGCTTTTGAGTCGCATCAATCGCGGTGAAACCGACTCGGTCGATTGTCATATCAAGCAGATGATCGGTTTGGCTCGCGCCGTTAATTCGTTGAGCGAAGGTATGTACGACATTACCGTAGCTCCGCTGACCGAGGCCTATGGCTTTGCGGGTGGCAAGGCGCAGCAGCGACCCAATATCGATTCGATTTTGCAATTTGTCGGAATGGAGAAGATCCGCGTCGAGGAGGATCGCTTGATTAAAGACGACTCGCGTATGAAGCTCGATTTCAATTCGATAGCCAAAGGTTATACGGTCGATTGCATCGCGTCGGAGATCGAGCGAATGGGCATCGAGGACTATATGGTCGAGGTCGGTGGCGAGATCGTGTGTCGCGGTCGTAACCCGCGTGGCGGCGATTGGCGCGTGGCTGTCGATTCGCCCTTTGACGGTAATATGAACCCTGGTGAGAATTGTCAGGTGGTTATCGCTTTGACCGATCGCGCGTTGGCAACGTCGGGCAACTATCGCCGCTACTATATCAATGACGAGGGTCGCAAAATTGCCCATACGATCGATCCGACAACGGGCGAGAGTGCCATCTCCGACCTGCTTTCGGCAACGGTTATCGCTCCTACGGCGGCCGAGGCGGATGCTTTGGGCACGATGTGTATGACGCTCGGTTTGGAGCGTGCCAAGATGGCTATTTCGGACCTTGATGGGGTTGATGCTTACCTGATTTCGGTTGCGCCCGAAGGCTCCGAGGAGGAGTTTGAGGTGTGGCATACGCCTGCAATGGAGGAGATGATCCACGAGTAAAAGATGAAAAAGGTACGATTGATATATAACCCGCGTGCGGGTATGGGTATTACGTCGGTGGCGATGTCGCTCGACCGTATTTCGACGCTCTATGCTTCGCGCGGTTTCGAGTTGGAGCAGTGCAAGATCGACTTTTCGGTACCCGCTTCAACGCTTGTCGAGGGGCTCAATGAGGAGTGTTACGATCATCTGCTTATTGCGGGTGGCGACGGCACGGTCAATTATGTGGTCAATGCGATGTTCGCGGCGGGTATTGATCTGCCGATTGGCGTGATTCCCGCAGGTACGGCCAACGATTT
>JAZUPN010000093.1:0-6637 GCA_045605245.1 Alistipes sp.
TACTTCACACCATAACGCTCCTCATACTTGGCAACAACACCATCGAGTAGCGAGCGGAAGCCCTCGATATGTTCGGGCGAAACGGTGAAGTGAATTGCCACCTTACCATCGCAAGCGGCATACTGCGCGCCCTCTACCAGATGCTCCTCGATAGCCGTACGAGCCTCATCGCCGTAGCCGTGGAAGAGAATCAAACCCTTCGGCTTCGAACCATAAGCCAGACCCTCCTTGATAATTGCCGAGACGGTCTGCTCGTCGGTAGCGTCGGCAGGCAGCAACTCGCGCAACTTCTTACCGAAAGCGAACTTATCGACATTCTCAATCAGTTTGTCGATGTCGGCACCGCGTTTGCCCTCATTCACAAACTCGAAGAGCGACTTGAACATACGTGTAGCCGCACCCGATGCGGGAACGAACTTAACTACGCGCTTGTCGGCACGTGCAGCATCGAATTTTGCGGCATACTCCGCAGCCTCCTCGGCCGAGAGTTTCTTCACGCCGCCATTGTCGGGCGACGCAGCAGCCTTAACATTGAGGAATGGGAATCCGCGACGGAAGTTTTCGATCTGATGCTCAACGGCTTCGGGCGTCAGACCGTGTGCAGCGATCTGCTGCAAATCCTTTTCAGTAAACATTGTTCTAAATAGGTTTTTATTGTTAGTTGATTTTATTGATTGCACACTTTGGCATTGTAAATATAGGATTTATTTCCCAAACTAACAACTTTCAGTAGGAGATTTCTTCGTTTTTTCATACCTTTGTACTTTGATATGGTACGTATATACGAAAATATTGAGTTGGCAGCACGCAATAGTTTCGGCGTTGCAGCCCGCGCCAAGCGTCTCGTCGAGTTCGACGCGGCCGAAGATCTTATGCAGATTTTTGCCGACGAGAATATCGCCAAGGACCGTTGGGTTGTTCTTGCCGGCGGTAACAATACCCTATTCACTCACGACTTCGACGGCACACTGATCTGCCCGCAAAACCAGAGTATCGAGATCATCGCTACCGAGGGCGACACCGTTCACGTGCGCATTGGCGCAGGTGTCGAGTGGGACGATGCCGTTGCGTGGAGTGTCGAGCAGGGGCTGTGGGGCATCGAAAACCTCTCGCTTATTCCCGGCAAGTCGGGCGCAGCACCTGTGCAGAATATCGGTGCTTATGGTACCGAGGTTAAGGATGTCATCGAGAAGGTCGAGATGTTCTGCCCCGCAACGATGAACACACTGATTCTTGCAAATCCCTATTGCGAATTCGGCTACCGCGACAGCATCTTCAAGCGCACGCTTAAAGGTCGCGTAATCATCACCTCGATCACAATCCGTTTGAGTCGCACGCCCAATCCGCGTCTGCGCTATGGCGACGTGCAGCAGAGGGTCGATGAGTTGGGAGGCCCGACACTTGCCAATATACGCGAGGCGATTGTAGCCATCCGCAGCCATAAGCTCCCCGATCCAACCGTTACGGGCAACGCGGGCAGTTTCTTCAAGAATCCCGTTGTCGAGCGCGAGTTGGCAGACAAGTTGCTGGCCGAATACCCCGATATGCCACTCTACCCCGCAGCCGAGGAGGGCAAGGCGAAGTTGGCCGCAGGTTGGCTGATCGATCGCGCAGGCTGGAAGGGCAAGAGCGAGGGTCGCGTAGGCGTTCACGCTCGTCAGGCATTGGTATTGATCAACCTTGGCGGCGCGACAGGTGCCGAAGTGATGGAGTTGGCCTATCGAATTGTTGAAGATGTTAAGAGTCGCTTCGGTGTCGAACTTTCGCCCGAAGTTAATGTTTTATAGAGATTTTTTAGAGTTGATTTTAGCGTAACGAGTTATGCCACAAAAGAATCTTCTTTTTGAAAATTTCAAGCGACACATTGCCGCCAACCAGATGCTCGAAGCCGACGACCGCGTATTGCTGGCCGTCAGTGGCGGTGTCGATTCGATGGTGTTGATGTCGCTCTTTTACCAAAGTGGTTACAAAATCGGCGTGGCTCACTGCAACTTCGGATTGCGCGGTGAGGAGAGCGACGAAGATGAGATTTTGGTCGAAAAGCAGGCCGCAGCCTATGGCTTGGAGTTCTACAACCGACGTTTCGACACCATAGGAGAAATGGAGCGTACGGGCGAGTCGATGGAGATGGCCGCACGCCGCCTGCGATATGAGTGGTTCGAGCAGTTATGCGTCGAGCACGGCTACACGAAAATTGCCATTGCGCACCACGCTGACGACTCGACCGAAACCTTCTTTATCAATCTGTTACGTGGTACCGGCCTGCGTGGTTTGACGGGTATCAGCAGCACCAACGGACGCGTATTCCGTCCGCTGTTGTTTGCATCGCGCCGCGAGATTTCGGAGTATGCCATTGCTAATCGCATCCCCTTCCGCGAGGATTCGTCGAATCGTTCGACCAAATATCTACGCAATAAAATTCGCCTCGGACTGATTCCCCGCATCCGCGAGATTAACAAGAAATTCACCGAGGTAATGAATAGCAATATCCGCCGTCTGACCGATACACAGCTATTTATCAATCAAGCAATTGAGCGCGTTCGCGAAGAGGTCTGTACCGAGCGAGACGGCATCCACACGCTGCATATCGACCGCATCGACAAGGCTATGCCGCGCGGATTTGTGATCTACGAGTTGCTCAATTCGGCATTCGATTTCAAAGGCGACGTTACCGATGCGCTCTGCCGCGCACTCGACAGCGAAAATCCGACAGGCAAGCGTTTCTACTCGCGCGAATGGGTCGCGACGATCGACCGAGGTAATGTCGTTGTGGCGCGTATCACTGCCGATGATCCCTGCGAGGTTTTGGTCGAGGAGGGCACACGAAAGAGTTTCTGTGGCAATTCGCGCCTGATATTCGAGCGCGAGGCGATCGACACCATCGAGAACTTCCGCACACCCGAACATATCGCCCAGATTGATGCCGATAAGTTGCAATTCCCGCTTACACTGCGCCGCTGGCGCGAAGGCGATTGGTTTGTCCCCTACGGGATGACGGGGCGCAAGAAGATCAGCGACTATCTGATCGACCGCAAAGTGTCGGGGCCGGAGAAGGAGCGACAATTCGTTCTGCTCTCAGGCGACGATATTGTGTGGGTTGTCGGTCGCCGCATTGACGACCGCTACCGCCTTACAGATCAGACAGAAACCGTATTGCGTATTATCCGCGAAACAATCTAAAACACTACCCCGATGGCAAAGAGCAGCAAACTCAAATTCCGCGACACGATAGCAACTTACGAACGTCTGCGCAGCCAGATTCTCGGTCGTAAATTTGCCCCCATCTACCTGCTTATGGGTGAGGAGGCATACTTTATCGACGAGTTGAGCGAGCTGCTTGCAACGACCATTCTGAATGAGGCCGAGCGAGCCTTCAATCAGATTGTTGTCTATGGCAAGGATAGTGAAGTCGGAGCGGTTGTAAATCTCTGCCGACAGATGCCGATGATGGGTAGTTATCAGGTCGTTATCGTTCGCGAGGCGCAGCAACTCGACAAAATAGAATCGCTATCGTATTACACCTCTGCCCCATCACCCACTACGATTTTGGTGCTCTGCTATAAGGGCAAGACACTCGACAAACGTTCCTCGCTCTATAAGCAGATCGCGGCCGTGGGCGAAGTACTCGAAACGGTACGCCCATACGATAACGAAATCAAGAGCTGGCTGACCGATTTCATTCGCGCAAAGGGGTGCGACATCGAGCAGAAGGCATTGGCAATGATGACCGACCATTTGGGCACCGACATCTCGAAGATCTCGAACGAATTCTCAAAGTTGATCCTCTCGTTGCCCGAAGGCACGAAGATGATCACCGCCACACACATCGAGGAGAATATCGGTATCAGCAAGGATTTCAACACCTTCGAGCTGACCAAAGCGGTCGTTATGCGCGATCTCTCGCGCGCGATGATGATCGCCGATCACTTTGCCCGCAACCCGAAGGAGAGCCCTCTGGTGGTTACCATCTCGGCTATGTTCCGCCAATTCCGTCAGATATTCATTCTCAACTACTTGGAGTGGCAACGTCGCGCCAAAGGTGTCGCTATGCCCTCCGAAATGGAGCTGACACGTATGCTCGGCCTCGGCTCGCCATACTTCCTTGCCGAAACACGTCAGGCCGCTGCTCTATGGCCCAATAGCCGCGTTTTCAATGTGCTCGGCATCATCCGCATCTATGACGCAAAGAGCAAAGGCATCGGTTCGGGCGGTCTTTCCGATGGCGAGTTGTTGCGTGAAATGATTTTACGAATTTTGGGATGAGCCCTCGCGACTACATATCAATCAACGGCTCACTCGTAATTCCTTCGACAGATATCGACCCGTTCGATCGTCTGCGAGCAGGATTTGCGCGCCAAGATATGCGCATACGCGATCTGCGCCCCCTGCATATCGCCTCACACCTCGACCTGCTTGCCATCACTTTCGAGCGAATGTTCGGCAAGCGACCCACGCTCTCACCGCCGATGGTTGCCGCGTGGTGCAGCGAGCTGCTTACGCGAAATCGCTACCCCGCTTTCGGCTCGTGTTGCGTTACAGCTTTGCTCATCCCTACGGAACGGGCAGGACGCATTGCTGCCGATTTGGTCCTGATTGGCAAAGAGATATTGCTCGATAGCAGCTACTCGGTCCGCCCCATTCGTCCGACGGCAACGATAGAAAATTACGCCCTGACTTTTAGCGAATTGCCCACCTCGGCCGCCTTCGAGGCCAACGAAGCGGCACTGATGCGAGCCCGATATCGAGATCGAATCGAAGGTTCGCACGTAGTCTTACGCACTGATGATGAGGGTGTTCTGCTCGCAGCAGGCACAGCACCGCTCTTTGCCGTAAAAGGTCGCACCATTATCACTACATCTCTGCTCTATGGCGCACCGAAAAGCGTCGAACGACAGCTGACGATCGATGCCGTTATGCGTGCCGAGATGCCGTTGCAGGAGGATATTCTCTCGATGGAGATGATTACGGAGTGCGACGAACTCTTCTTTGCCGATTATCGCGGTCTGACCTCGATTGAACGCATCGGACAGGTGCGCTATATGTCGCTTATGGTCGATCAGATCATCAAGGCGATACGCTGATTCTCAACTTTCGAGAAACCAAATCGACACCCCTCGAAATATCTTTGCGAACGTACCAACCATTCGCAAATCAATGAAAAAGACACTGCTTATCTATGCCGTCGTCGCTACGTTGCTGCTTGTTGCAATGGGCAACGACCACGCCCGCCTGCGCCACGAAAACCGACGACTCGACCAGAACATCTCCACCCTCTCGTCCGACGTTGAACTCTACCGCACCCGACACGGCGAGAGTGCCGCCGAAGTGCAATCTTTGCGCCTGCGGCAGAGCGAGTTAGAGAGCCTTAATGCTGAACTCACGGCAGAGGTGAAGGCCCTCGGCATACGGCTGCGACACATCAATTCGGCTGCCGAAGCGGCCACACAGACCGAGATAGACTTCTCGGCGACACTGCCCGACTCGATTCTCTTTCGCCCCGTCGCCGACACCCTTCGCCTGCCACTCTTTGCCGACGATTGGAGCACGCTCCACGCCACCCTCGCGGGCAATCGCCTTGAAGGGTGTTTCACATCGGTCGATACATTGCACCAGATTGTCTATCGCGTTCCGCATCGATTTCTATTTTTTAATTATGGGACAAAGGAGTTGCGGCAGGTGATCACCTCGTCGAATCCCCACACCCGCTTGGTCTATTCGTCGCACATCACCATCGAACGACGACGAAAATAGCAGACGTAACGCGACTCCAAAGACACCAAAACATAGCTTGCAGAGGGCTATTTTTGCAAAAAATCGAATTAATTTCACCGAAAAGTGAAGTTTTTTGCTTGGAATTTTGTGGATTTAGAAATTATGCCTATATTTGCACGCTCAATTAGGAGTACGCCCAGATGGCGGAATAGGTAGACGCGTTGGTCTCAAACACCAATGGAGAGATCCGTGCCGGTTCGATCCCGGCTCTGGGTACAGAAGCGGAGCCTCAGTTAATACTGAGGCTCCTTTTTCATTAAAAAACGCCTCTCTACCCATCAGGAGGGCGATTATTGGGTTGAATTCAGCGGTTCGAAAACTTTTTTGTATATTTGAAAACAATATTTCTGCACAAAATGTTTCGATTACTTATAACATCACTAATACTATTGATTACCATGAATTCTTGTGACAAGACTCTTGCGACTTATTCAATGAAAGTCGAAGACAAGGACATCATTATAACTGATTTAATCTACATAATGAGGGATGAGGATGGCGATATCATTGACATTAATAAATGTACTGATAATAGTGAAGACCTAAATAAAATAGAATGTCCCAACAGTATCACAGCAACGGGATGCGATGTAAATAAAGAGACGTTCTACAATGACGAAGGAGATGTCATTAATGAATTCTGTAGCGATTCGTATGTAATAGGATGTTTTCTCCTTGAAGAAGTACTAAATCACAATCCTAAAGTTGCAAAAGACATTGAGGAACGTAGTTATTGCTTTGCCATATTCAAGAATTTCACAGGCACCATCACATTCACAATCAAGGAAGAGAAATACTACAGTGAAAGACTTCCGATACTGAACATACGTGGAGAAGGCAACATCAATTTCCACTCTGATTACGA
>JAZUPN010000094.1:0-20571 GCA_045605245.1 Alistipes sp.
CGATATAAAGTTAGCGAAAAGCGAGCGAACTATTTGCAAACATAAATAAAATTTATAACTTTGTTATTCGAAATAAGATTTAACCCAACTTTCAGCTATGACCATCATCCAACTCGAATACCTGTTGGCTGTCGCCAACTGTGGCAGTTTTTCGCTCGCATCGGAGCACTGTTTCGTTACGCAACCCTCATTGAGTATGCAGATTAAGGCACTCGAAGAGGAGTTGGGTGTCGTATTGCTCGACCGTTCGAAGAAGCCCGTTATTCCGACCGAGGCGGGTGAGGTCGTAATCCGTGAAGCGCGTGAAACACTCGCCAAATACAACTATATCCGCGAGGCAGTAAGCGAGTTGAAGGGCGAGACATCGGGCAAACTGCGATTAGGTGTAATCCCAACAATTGCACCCTATCTGTTGCATAAATTCATTCCCGAATTTGCGCAACGCTATCCGCGTGTCGAGCTGGAAATCAAGGAGATGGTTACAAACGACATCATCGCCGCGCTTAAACGCGATGCGCTCGATGCGGCTCTGGTTGCAAGCGGCACCTGCGGCGAGGGCATCAACGAGCAGGAGCTCTTTGACGATCGCTTTTTCGCCTACGTTTCGACCTCTAATCCGCTATACGAGCGCAGCAATATCCGTATCGAGGATATCGATCTGAAAGGGTTGCTGCTGTTGAGCGACGGCCATTGTATGCGTGATCAGATTATCGAGTTGTGTCAGGCTCGCAACCATATGCCCTCGCACTACTATTTCGAGAGTGGTTCGATCGATACGCTGATGCGCATTGTCGATTCAACTTCGCTGATGACCATCATCCCCGAAATGGCCGTAGAGTACGTTCCCGACCACCACAGCGACCAGGTGAAGATGTTGGCAAAGGGTGCCACCTCGCGTAAAATCGCCATTGCCGTTCGTCGCACATATGTCAAGAATTCGATTATCAACGCACTGAAAGAGGTGATTCTCGAAAAGGTCAAAAAGTAGATCGAGCGGTATCAAAATTCGAATTGTAAGATTTAGACCGCACTCCGTATGGGGGTGCGGTTTTTTATGCTATTAAGCACGCCTCGTTCAAACTCGCCCTTGAAATTCTACAAAAAGTGGAAATTTCTCTCAAAAAGGGAGAATCGCAAGCGCAGTTTGCAGAATATTTGATAGAAATAATTATCTTTGCAGTTTGAATAATATACAATCCGCGCGAGCGCGTATATATGGGCGCACAATGACGGAGAGAGTATCGATTCAACAATAACTTTTGAAAACAACACAAAAACGGAACAAACGAAATTTATGGAAAAACTGATAAACACAATCGTAGGCGCAATTCAGGACAAGAAGGGTAAGAACATCGTATCGCTCGATCTGACCGGTTTCGATGGCGCAATCTGCTCACACTTTGTAATTTGCAATGCCGACTCGACCACACAGGTAGCAGCCATTGCCGACGGTATCGAGGAGAAGGTCTTTACTGAACTGCGTGAAAAGGTGCATCGCATCGAGGGTATGAACAATGCCGTATGGGTGGCAGTCGATTATATCGACGTGGTTGTTCACATCTTCCAGACGGAGCTGCGCGACTTCTATCGCTTGGAGCAACTCTGGGCCGACGCTCCGCGCACCGAGTACCCCTACGAAGAGTAATTTTAACCTTTTTAGCACGAAATATCTATGAATAAAAAGCCAAATAAGGGGATGAAGCGTCCTTCGATGCGAATGGCCTCGATCATCAATTTCGTCTGGGTGGCTCTGCTGGTGGTGATCATCGGCTGGGGCGGTCTGACGTGGGATGGCGGTGGCAAGCCCATCGAGAGCGACTGGCCTGCAATTACACAGATGGTTGCCGAGGGCGATGTCGAGCAGATCAACATCGTCAATAAGGAGCTCGCCGAGGTAAAACTCACCGAGAAGGCCATCGAAGAGTATAGCCAGCAGGACGAATACAAGAAGATTCCTCGCTACGGTGAATTCCAATTCTACTGCACAATCCCGTCGGTCGATGCCGTTCGTGAGGATCTGGCCGAAATTCAGCAGCAGAGCGGCAACAATACGCCCGTTAAATATGAGATTCGCAGCGATCGATGGATGAATATCATCGGTTCGCTCATCCCCTGGATTCTGATTATCGGATTCTGGGTATTTATGATGCGCTCGGCACGCGGTGGCGGTGGCGGTGGCAACGTGATGAATGTCGGCAAGGCCCGCGCACAGGTCTATGACAAGGATAATACCGAGAATCGCGTTACATTCAAGGATGTAGCCGGTTTGGAGGAGGCAAAGCAGGAGATTATGGAGATTGTCGATTTCCTGCGCCGTCCGCAGAAATATCGCGAGTTGGGCGGTAAGATTCCGAAGGGCGCACTGCTTGCAGGCCCTCCGGGAACGGGTAAAACGATGTTGGCAAAGGCCGTTGCCGGCGTGGCAAATGTGCCTTTCTTGTCGATCAGCGGTTCGGATTTCGTCGAGATGTTTGTCGGCGTGGGTGCTTCGCGCGTACGCGATCTGTTCCAGCAGGCAAAGGAGAAGGCCCCCTGCATCGTCTTTATCGACGAGATCGACGCTATCGGTCGCGCGCGTGGAAAAAATGCAGGTTTTTCAGGCAATGACGAGCGCGAGAATACCCTCAATCAGATACTTACCGAGATGGATGGTTTTGCAACCAACTCAGGCGTAATCGTTCTGGCTGCAACAAACCGCGCCGATATTCTCGATAAGGCACTGATGCGTGCAGGTCGTTTCGATCGCCAGATCGAGGTCGGCCTGCCCGACGTAAAGGAGCGCGAGGCGATCTTCGGCGTACATACCCGCAAGCTGCGTTGCGCACCAGGCATCAGCCACGAATTCCTCGCAAAGCAGACCGCAGGTTTTTCGGGTGCCGACATCGCTAATGTCTGCAACGAGGCGGCTCTGATTGCAGCGCGACACGACAAAAAACAGATCACAAAAGAGGAGTTCCTCGCCGCTATCGACCGTATTGTCGGCGGCTTGGAGAAGAAAAATACGGTGATGTCGGCCAAAGAGCGTTACGCAACGGCTATCCACGAGGCGGGACACGCCGCAGTGATGTGGCTCTTGCCAGAGAGCGATCCCGTTGTGAAGGTTACGATCATTCCGCGTGGTCGCAGTTTGGGTGCTACGTGGTATCTGCCCGAAGAGCGTGTGCACGTAACAAGTGGCAACCTGCGTCAGCGTATGAGTGGTATGGTTGCAGGTCGCGTGGCCGAGCAGACATTCCTCGGCACTATCGGCACGGGCGCACTGAACGACTTGGAGCGCACGAGCAATATGGCCTACTCGATGGTCGCTTACTACGGTATGAGTGAGCGTGTGGGCAACGTCAGCTACTACGATTCGACGGGGCAGCGCGACGCATTCACAAAGCCTTTCAGCGAGCAGACCGCACGTGAGATTGACGAGGAGGTACGCCGTCTGATTGACGAGGCTACCGACGAGGCTCGTCGCCTAATTGAGCAGAACCGCGATAAGGTACAGCGTTTAGCAGAGTTGCTCGTCGAGAAGGAGACCGTTTTTGCCGAGGATATCGAGGCTATCTTCGGTCGCTCGGCAAGTGAGGAGCGCAAGGCGGCAGAGAAGGCCGAGACAACCACCGCAAGCGCGGAGGGCGTAGCCGAGAGCGAGCCGACACCCGTTGCAGAGCCTGCACCCGAAGCTACCGACAGCGAAAGCGAGCAGGGCGACGTTGTAGCGGCAACCGAATAAGCTGACCAACGACCAAACTTAAACCTATTGAATAAAGAGAGTAAATGATGAATCCGAAGATTAAAGACATATTGATACGCGCCGCATCGGGCGTGGTGATGTTGGCCATAATGCTGACCGCCATACTGCTTTCGAAGTGGAGTTTCGCAATACTTTTAGTTGCGATTACGGCGGGCGTAACGTGGGAGCACCTGCGTCTGTCGGAGCACTGCGGCGCACATCCCCAAAAGTTGTTGGCTATGGCACTTGCAGTATCAACCACAGTACCGTTCGCACTCGTGAACAACGTTGCAGGCGACGTGGAATGGTGGATATTGATGATGACCTTCCTCATAATGATTGCGACGCTCGTAGTGCTCTTTGTCGAGCTCTTCCGTGCAAGCGAAACGCCGATCCAAAATGTCGGTGCTACCCTGCTGCCGATCTTTCAGGTTGCTATGCCGATCGGTATGCTCGCATTGCTACCCACAATGGGCGAGGGCTACAATGCGTGGCGCGTAGTGGCGTTCTTCTCGATTATCTGGGCAAACGATGTATTCGCGTTCTTGGTAGGCATCACGTTGGGTCGCCACCGTCTGTGCGAGCGCATCTCACCCAAAAAGTCGTGGGAGGGATTCTTCGGAGGTATCGTAGCGGCTACGGGCACAGCTCTGTTAGCAGCACATCTGTTGGGCGAGAATATGGCCGTTTGGGCAGGTCTGGGATTCATTACGGCATTGGCGGCTGTGGCTGGCGATCTGATCGAGTCGATGTTCAAACGCTCGGCAGGCGTGAAGGATAGCGGCGCAATTATGCCGGGGCACGGCGGCTGGTTCGACCGCTTCGATGCGGTACTGACGGCAGCTCCCGTTGCGGTAATCTATTTCTTATTTTTTATACATAATATGTAACCTAAAAACATACCTAAACATATGAAGATAAACAAAGAGGGACTGAAAATTATCGCAACCACGGGCTTGATCGTGGCAATCGTTTTGGCGGGTAACTGCCTGCTGTCGATCTACGGTTTGCTGCCGATGTGGGCTACAATCACGATTTTGGTTGTGGCACTCGGTCTGTGGGGTTTTGTAATCCGCTTTTTCCGCGAGCCCGCACGTCCGCTGCTGAAAGATGACCAGATTGTCTTCTCGCCCTGCGACGGCGAGGTTGTAGTGGTTGAGCAGACCGAAGAGAACGAATATTTAGGCTACAAGTGCCTGCAAATCTCGGTATTTATGTCGGTTTATAACGTGCACGTCAATTGGTTCCCTGTTTCGGGCGAGGTCGAGTACTTCAAGTACCACCCTGGTAAGTTCCTCGTGGCTTGGCACCCCAAATCGTCGGAGGAGAACGAGCGAACAACGACCGTTGTCAATACGGGCAAACATAAGGTACTCTTCCGCCAAATTGCCGGTTTCGTAGCACGTCGTATCGTTTCGTATGCCGAAGTGGGCAAGAAGGTCGAGCAGAACTCGAAGTGTGGCTTCATCAAGTTCGGCTCGCGTATGGACCTGCTGCTGCCGCTCGATTGCGAGCCGTTAGTGAAAATTGGCGACAAGGTCGTGGGTTCGCAGACACCTCTGGCACGATTGAAGTAACAGAGTTTTAGGAATAGACACAAAGAGGGCAAAACTTTATAACAACCATTTCAACGATGGATCTCCGTTCGATATCTACCTCGTGGCGTTATGCGTTAGGCATTGCGGTTACAGCGTTGGCGTTGTTCCTGATCTGGTATTTCAGCGACATCGTGATCTACATTCTGATCTCGGCCGTGTTGGGTATCATCGGACGACCGCTTGTGCGCCGATTGTCGGTGATCAAAATTCGCGGCCGATATATCCCGCGAACAATCGCGGCGTTGCTTACGACCGTATTGATGTGGGTTGTATTTGCGACCTTCTTTGTTATTTTCATACCTCTGATTTTCCATAAGTTAAGCCAATTCGCCAACCTCGACATCGCACAGGTAATCAGCTCGATTAACGCCCCGATTATCGCGTTACAGGAGCGTTTGAGCGAGACCTTCTCGATCTCGATGCGCGAGTTCTCGCTGACCGACACAATCGCCTCGTCAATCCGCGAGTGGTTAAATATCGATGTAGTGAATAGTGTTGTCGGCTCGTTCGTTTCGACGGCTACGGACTTTGTGATCGCACTCTTCTCGATCACCTTCATCACCTTCTTCTTCTTGAAGGAAGACGGGCTGTTCTACTCGATGGTAACCACCGCGTTCCCAAAACGTTACGAGGACAACATCACCCGCGCACTGGATTCGGTTACAGTGTTGCTGGTGCGCTATTTTACGGGCATTTTGGCCGAATCGTTTATTATGATGGTGGTCGTGTCGCTCGGCCTGCTACTCTTCGGAGCCAATGCCGAAAATGCCTTCTTCACTGGTCTGATTGTGGGCGTGCTGAACGTAATCCCATACGTGGGACCGATGATCGGCTTTGCAATCGGTCTGTTTGTGGGTTTAGTAAGCCCAATCGAGGGTATGACCCTCGCACAGACGCTGCTCGCTACGGGCGGCACAATACTTACGGCACAAGGATTGGACAACTTCGTGTTACAACCCGTGCTCTACTCCAACCGCGTGAAGGCGCACCCGTTGGAGATATTTATTGTAATTTTGATTGCCGGCAATTTGGCCGGCGTGGTGGGTATGCTGTTGGCAATACCCTCCTACACGGTTATTCGTGTCTTTGCCAAGGAGTTCTTCTACAACTTCCGACTGGTGCAGGCACTGACCGAAAACTTGACAACTGACGACGAAAAACAATGACAAAACTCACCGGTAGAGTGATTCAAGGCAACCGTCTGGGGCGTACGATAGGCTTCCCGACGGCCAATATCGAGATAGCGTGCCACTACTCTTCGACCAATGGCGTCTATGCTGCGCGAGTACGGCTTGACGATGGGCGCGAGTTTCAAGCAATGGCAAATCTCGGCCACCGCCCGACCGTAACCGATTGCGGCGCGCTGTGGCTCGAAGCACATCTGTTCGATTTCGATGAGGAGATATACGGACAAACGATCGAGGTCGATTTGGTACAGAAACTGCGCGAAGAGCGACGTTTCGAAAGCATCGAAGCTTTGCGCCAACAACTGACAAAGGATAAACAACAAACATTAAAAATATTTAACACTATGTTCATCGACACTACTATTCCCTACCGCGTGGCGGACATCTCGCTAGCCGAGTGGGGACGCAAAGAGATCGAAGTTTCGGAGCACGAAATGCCCGGCCTGATGGCTCTGCGCCGCAAGTACGGCAAGCAGAAGCCGCTGAAAGGCGCACGTATTATGGGCTCGCTCCATATGACAATTCAGACCGCCGTACTGATCGAGACCCTCGTTGAGCTGGGTGCCGAGGTACGTTGGTGCTCGTGCAACATCTTCTCGACACAGGACCACGCCGCAGCTGCAATCGCAAAGGCTGGCGTTCCCGTCTTCGCGTGGAAGGGCGAGACGCTCGAAGAGTATTGGTGGTGTACCGCTATGGCACTCTCGTTCGAGGGTGGCAAGGGTCCCAACCTGATCGTTGATGATGGTGGCGACGCTACGCTGTTGATTCATCAGGGTTACGCTGCCGAGAACGACGCTACCACGCTCGACCGCGAGGCCGGCAGCTACGAGGAGAGCGTAATTATCGACACCCTGCGCAAGCTCTTGGAGGAGGATCCCCAGAAGTGGCACCGCACCGTCGAGGAGTGGAAGGGCGTTTCGGAGGAGACCACCACGGGTGTTCACCGCCTCTACCAGATGCAGGAGCGTGGCGAGTTGTTGGTTCCCGCAATCAACGTAAATGACTCTGTTACAAAGTCGAAGTTCGACAACCTCTATGGTTGCCGCGAGTCGCTGGCTGACGGTATCAAGCGCGCAACTGACGTTATGATCGCTGGTAAGGTTGTGGTTGTTTGCGGCTATGGCGACGTAGGTAAGGGCTGCGCTCG
Organism: Alistipes sp.; assembly: GCA_045605245.1. Taxonomy (GTDB): domain Bacteria; phylum Bacteroidota; class Bacteroidia; order Bacteroidales; family Rikenellaceae; genus Alistipes. The sequence goes on from JAZUPN010000094.1 coordinate 7,657, forward strand.
TTCGATGCGTTCGTATGGCGCACGTGTGATTGTAACCGAGATCGACCCCATCTGCGCTTTGCAGGCTGCAATGGAGGGCTTCGAGGTTATGCGCGTCGAGGACGCTCTGCCCGAGGGTAACATCTACGTGACTACGACGGGCAACTGCGACATCATCACCTTGGAGCATATGCAGGGTATGCGCGATCAGTCGATCGTCTGCAACATCGGTCACTTCGACAACGAGATTCAGATGGCTCGCTTGGAGGCATCGGACGCTGTGAAATCGACCATCAAACCGCAGGTTGACAAGTACACCTTCCCCGATGGTCACTCGATCTTCGTTTTGGCTGAGGGTCGTCTTGTGAACTTGGGTTGTGCTACGGGTCACCCCTCGTTCGTGATGAGTAACTCGTTCACCAACCAGACTCTCGCACAGATGAAACTGTGGGAGGATCGCGAGAACCCCGTTGTGGGCGTAACCCGTCTGCCGAAGGAGCTCGACGAGGAGGTTGCACGCCTGCACTTGGAGAATATCGGCGTTCGCCTGACTACCCTCTCGCAGAAGCAGGCAGATTACATCGGCGTGAAGGTCGAGGGTCCGTTCAAGGCTGACCACTACCGATATTAAAATTCAGAATTCAAGATTCAAAAATCAAAATTAAGTCGCGTTCCGATTTGGGGCGCGGCTTTTTTGATATTCAAAATTCAAGATGCAAAATTCAAAATTGGTTACTTTGCTTTCGATTTCGCCAATTCAAAGTTAATAAGTCATATCACATAAATAAACCGCGCCCGAAACGAGCGCGGTTTTATTTATTTCAGTATTGCGGATCTAAATCCCAACTCATCTTGTAGTCCTCCATAAAGCTTCTCCATATGGTTTATTACAGTTCTAATTTGTGAGCACTTCATTATTTCTGCAATAAAAGCAACATCGTGAATTGCGCATAACGCTCCATCAACATCTTTTGTAAACCCACTAACCATTTTAGCACCTACGCTCGCACAAAATTCTTCTATCTTATCCTTTGAACCGCGCATCGTTCTACAACTCCCAAAATGAACAAATTTACCTTCAAATATACCATTTGCCATTTCCGCTATATCTGCTAATTCCAAGAACTCACCTGATTCAAAACTAACAAGGCGTGTTCCACCGTGAAAACTAAAATAATACATATTGTAGTTATCGGCATATTCTTTTTTACGGAACTGCTTAAAATAGTACTTTAATTCTTCAATAGTTGCAACCTTTCTATAAATGTATGGGATACCATACATCTTACTTAAAAACTGTAATAGAGGCTCACTATTTATATCTCGCCTATTATTTTTCGTTGTTATATCCCACTCTGTTTCGATACAGATAACGCCCTTCTTGCTCATATCTCTCCCATTAAAGACTACTTATAAATAACCTATCAAATATTATAATGATATATCTCGAATTACTTTTTGAGTTTCTCGACTGCGCGGCAGAGATAGGCATCGATGTCGTTGCTCAAACGGTGATAGAGGAAGCAATCGGTGTAGTTTTCGTTATCGAGCAATACATCGCGCACGCTACGCAGCTGGTTATTATAATTACTCAACTCATTGCTCAAAGCCTGACCGCGTTGCGACGAGGCGTTGATGCGCGACACCGACATACAGCGCAGGCGTTCGCAAACAGCATTGAGGGCAATCATCACCACATTATCCATCAACGTATGACCGTGCATATATAAATAGGTATCTTCGGGATAGACACCCAACTCCTGCAACTCTCGACCGAAGGCATCGATTCGTTTGGCTATATCAGGGCGGGCATTTTCGAGCGACGTGCGACGGCGCGACACCTGACGCGAGAGCCAATCGAGCGTCGTGCGGGCATTGTCGTCGGGTTCGAGATAGTTAATTTTCACGCTATTGCGGAAATCAGCCAACTGAAAGACATTGATATCGCTATCGCGTGCCGAGAGTGCATACCACAAGAACAGCGGATAGATCGTGCGCGAATAGTCGGCCATAAACTTCTCGAAATCGAAGATTCGGGTATCGTTCTTCGTTGCTCGCACGCAGACGTTATGCAGCGAGGGTGCGTAGCAGACATAGTTCTCGGTGGCATAGGCGTAGGTGTGGAACATAAACGGTGCCTCGACAATCTTTCGCGACTCGGCGCGATGCTTTTGGAAGAGGTAGTCGAAGTCGCCATCGACACAGAGCAACATCTCCTCGTTACTCTGCGGCAGGAGGGCTTCGAGCACCTTCTTGCCTTTGGCCATATCGGGGCGATTGGGCACCGAAATCTCGAACACGTAGTAGGGATTATCGAAGTGGTCGAAGATACCGCGCCAGAAGGCTACATCCTCATAGCCTTCGACATAGACTCTCACTAAACGTTTGTCCGGATCAACCGGCAAGCGATCGTAGCTAACCGGCTGCATTTCGCGCTTCGAACGAACGGAGCGACCTCTATTGAATACCACCTTTGTCATACCTGAATACAAATATAGAAAAAAATCGTATATTTGCCAAAAATAAATTAGATTGAAATGAGCAACAACGATTGGAAGGCGCGATTAAACGTCGTTTATTCCACCAACCCTGACTTTCAGTACACTACCGATGAGGTCGAAGAGACCGAAACCCTGCCCCCGCAGCAGCAACAACTGCGCGTGTGGCTCGACCGCAAACAGCGTGCGGGTAAGGTCGTAACGTTGGTGCGCGGTTTCGTCGGATCGCACGACGATTTGAAGGAGTTAGCCTCGCTGCTCAAAAGTCGTTGTGGCGTAGGTGGCTCGGCAAAAGATGGCGAGATTATCATTCAGGGCGACTTCCGCGACCGCATTGTCGATATCCTGACGCGCGAGGGATACAAGGCAAAGAAGGCTGGTGCGTAACTCACTCTGTAACAAAATATTGACACCTCAATGAGGCGGTGGAGAAAAATATTGCTCTCACTTTGCACATTGATCCTCTCGATCGGTGTGCAGGGACAATATTACGATTGGGGAGTCGATCCCGCCTCGATGCGTTGGCAACAGCTGAAAGGTGATTCGGTGCGCGTGATCTATCCCCGCGATTACGACACTATGGCCCGTCGCGCGTTGCACTATCTCGGCGTGGCAGGGCAGGATATAGGCTACGGATTTCGACGAGGAGCGATGCATATTCCCGTCATTATGCATACGCGGAACAGTGCCTCGAACGGACTTGTAATGTGGGCACCGAAACGTATCGAGATGCTCTCTTCGCCCGACATCGATACCTATTCGATGCCTTGGCTCAAACAACTCTCGGCGCACGAGCAGCGACACGCCGTACAATACAACAATCTCAATCGACACACATTCAGAGCGTTATACTATCTACTCGGACAGCAAGGCGCGTTTGTAAGCCTGCTCGGACTACCCCTATGGTATCTCGAAGGCGATGCGACGATGATCGAAACCGATATGAGTTCGTTTGGACGTGGCCGACAACCCTCATTCTCGATGGCATATCGCGCAAAGAGTGCGAAAATTGCCGATGGCCGCAATCCCGACAAATGGTTCTGTGGCTCCTACCGCGAATATATACCCGACCACTATCGCCTTGGTTATCAAATGGCTGCATACGCCTACGACAAATATGGCCGAGTGATCGGAGATGATATTGCCGACTACGCCTCGCGTTACCCCTTCCTATTCTTCACAACCGACCTCGCGCTAAAAAAACGCTTCAGGACACGCACAAAAAAGCTCTTTACCGAGACCTTTGATTCGTTGCAGGCCTTTTGGAATGCGCTGCCCGCCGTCGAGCCAACAAGCGAGATAATCGCCACACCGACAACATCTTACACCACATATTCACATCCGCAGGCGATCGACTCTACACGCATCGTTGCCCTCAAAAGCGATATGGATCGCACCGCACGTCTTGTCGAGGTCGATCTGCGCACGGGTGAGGAGCGCACGATAAGCCACGTCGGATCGGTAAGCACACGCCCTGCAATAGCCGACGACGGAACGATCTGGTGGACCGAATATCGCCGCAGCCTGCTTTGGGGCGAGCGTTACGACTCGCGTCTATGTTGGGCAGAGCTCGAAAATGGGCGCACACACTCGATCGCAATGGCCGAGAATATCCTCTACCCCACCCCGATCGAGCGCGATTCGATAGCGTGGGTCGAGTACGATCCGTCAGGCTACTACTCGATCGTTGTCGGTCGCCGCGACGAGAGTAAAATATTGGGCAGAAGCGTTTTAAGCAGACAAATTATAGGTGAACAAATCCACGGTTTGGCGTGGGACAATACGACTCGGAAACTCTATTTCATCGGTCTTGATGACGATGGAATGTACCTCGGTGCGGTCGATCACAACGGAGCAAGCGAGCGAATTTCGCAGGCGGCATACGTAACATTGAGCGACCTGCGCGCAAAAGATGGAAGGCTCTATTTCGGGTCGATAGGTTCGGGCCGCGACGAGGCACACGCACTCGATCTTGCGACGGGGCACGAATGGCAATTGACCGAGTCGGAATTTGGATCGTTTGATCCGGCTCCCGCAGAGGGCAGATTGCTTGTAACGACCTACGGAGAGGAGGGTTATATGCTTGCAACACAACGTCTTGATACGTGTGGCGTGCGCGAGGTCGAATGGTCAAAACTACCGGCCGAGGTGGTTAATCCGAAGCGCCAGCGTATGCCCGTTGTGAATCTCGACACGGTACGCGCTACCGAGTCGGTACTACTTGCACAGAGCCAACGCACCCCCTCACGCCGCTATCGCAAGGGTCTGAATTACTTTAATTTCCATAGTTGGGCACCCGTTTCGATCGATCTTTTCGATGTGATTGACAACTACACCTTCGATCCGCAATTGGGAGCGACCGTTATTTCGCAAAATCTGCTTTCGTCGGTAACATCCTATTTCTCATACGGTTGGCACCACCATCGCGGCTCGATGATTCGTGGCGGAATAGATTTTCGCGCACTTGGGCCGCATATCGAACTGCGCGGACAATATGGCGGTATGTCGCAACCATTCTACAAGCCGTCGAGCGATGAAATTGCCGAGCCCGCGAGCCCTCTAAAACCCTACTTCAACATCGCGGCACGCATCTCGCTCCCGATGCAACTTTCAAGCGGATACCATCTGCGTTACCTCACGCCGCTGGTCGAGTGGCAATATTTCAACGGTCTGATTTATGACCAGACGAAACAAGATTATCGTCAGGGTATCAATCGATTAACATCGTCTGTAACCTTCGGCGACAATGTTCGTTCGGCTACGCGCGACCTGCTGCCACGATGGGGGTATGCGCTGCGTCTGTCGCACTCGTTCAGCCCGACTGATCGCAATTTTGCCCACTCGCTGACAATCTTCGGACAGGGCATTACGCCCGCTATCGGTCGCCACCACTCGTTGCGTCTGCGCGCCGTTTTCCAGACCAACGAAAAGGGCAAGAGCTACTCCTTCTACCAGCGCGAACTCTATCCGCGCGGTGCGGTCTATGAGCCAACATCAAGCCCCTCGCACTACATCGCAGGCGCAATCGACTATCAGCTGCCATTGTGCTACCCCGAAGGCGGTATCCCCGCGGTGATCTACTTCAAGCGTATTAGCCTTAATCTCGGTTTTCATTACGCCGCTATGCGCACCTTCGACAGCAAACAGAGTAGTTGCAAATGGCAGAGGATCAACTCGTTCGGCGGTGATCTGATCTTTGACATCAATCTGCTGCGTATGCCCGCCGCCGCGACCTCGACACTCAAACTCTCGCTCTACAAACCGAGCAACCGAAAAGGCGTTCATTTTTCGGCCGGAGTGGGTTTCCCGATCTAAATCAAATGACAAACTGCGAAAAAGTAGTGCTAAAAGCACTATTTTAGCCAGATTCGTGGTCGAGGACTTCGTCTTTTCCGCAGAAAATTGTAACTTTGTCCGTTATTCCATACGATTACGTTATTCAGTTCAACGATATGACACAAAAAGCAAATAACGCAAAAAACCAAACGCAGCGTCCGCGCCTTGTGAAATGGCTCTGGATCGTTGCCCTGTTCCCATTCGCATTGCTCTTCTTCCTGCTCGCGCTGACCGCTATCGGTCTGTTCGGTAAGCTCCCCTCGTTCGAAGAGTTGGAGAATCCGAAGAGCAACATCGCAACCGAAATCTACTCCGAAGATGGAAAGGTCCTCGGATCGTTCTTCGTGCAGAATCGCTCGTATGTCGAGTATGCCGAACTCTTCCCCGAAGACAGCACGCAGCTGCTGAATCTCGATGGTGAAGATGTACCCGCCGTTGTGGCCGCACTGATCTCGACCGAGGATGAGCGTTTCAAGTCGCACTCTGGTATCGATATCAAGGCTCTGATCCGCGTGGGTGTCAAGACCATCGCACTCGGCAATTCAGGTCAGGGTGGCGGTAGTACGATTACCCAGCAGGTGGCCAAGAACCTCTTCCCGCGCGACACAACTTCGCGTGGCCCCGTAATGCGCAAGGTGAGCCTTGTGATCTCGAAACTCAAAGAGTGGATCACAGCCGTTAAACTCGAATACAACTACACCAAAGAGGAGCTCGTAGCGATGTACCTCAACACCGTAGAGTATGGTTCGAATGCCTATGGTATCAAGTCGGCGGCGCGTACATTCTTCAACAAGACACCCGATCAGCTCAATATTCAGGAGGCGGCCGTATTGGTCGGCGTGGTGAATAAGCCTACGCGATACAACCCTGTGCTGAACTACGACCACTCGATCGCTCGCCGAAATACGGTAATGTCGCGTATGCGTGCCAATGGCTGCATCTCGCGTGCGCAGTATGACTCGCTCGCGGCTCTGCCCATTCAGCTCAACTACCGCCCCATCTCGCATAACGACGGTGCAGCGACATATTTCCGCGAGATGTTGCGTCTGGTGATGAATCAGCCGCGACCGAAGCGTTCGCAGTTCAACAACGATTGGGATTTCGACCACGCTCTCGATCAGTGGAATAACAATCCCCTCTATGGCTGGTGCCAGAAGAATCAGAAGGCCGACGGTACCGATTACAACATCTATCGCGACGGTTTGAAGATCTACACGACAATCAACTCGTCGATGCAGAAATATGCCGAGGAGGCTCTCTTGGAGCATATGACCTCGGATGTACAGCCGCGTATGGATCGCCAGGTGAAAAATACGGGCGTGCTGTTCCGCGACCAGAGCAAGGAGGACATTGAACGTATCGTTCGTAACGCAATGCGCTATTCGGATCGCTACTACCAGATGAACAAGGCCGGCATCCCGCAGGAGGAGATCTATGCCTCGTTCGAGCGTCCCTGCCGTATGAAGATCTTTACATACAAGGGCGAACGCGATACCACGATGACTCCGCGCGACTCGATCCTGCACCACAAGCAGATACTGCGTGCCTCGTTCGTTGCGATGGATCCTGCAACGGGACACGTCAAGGCATATGTCGGCGGCCCGAACTTCCGCTACTTCAAGTACGATTTGGCAAAGCAGGGCAAGCGACAGATCGGCTCTACAATCAAGCCCTTCATCTACACCTTCGCAATCGACCACCTCGGTCTTACCCCTTGTACGCAGGTGATGAACGAGCCCGTAACAATCGAGACCGACAACGGCAAACCCTGGACACCGAAGGAGGCAAATCGTAACCCCTATGACAGCAAATTCCACCCGTTGAGCTGGGGTCTGGCTAATAGCCGCAACAACTATTCGGCGTGGATTATGAAGCAGTCGAAGCAGCCCGCAGCAGTGGCAGACTTCATCCACAATATGGGTATCGACAGCTATATCGACCCGCAGTGGGCATTGTGCCTTGGCTCGTCGGAGGCATCGCTCTTTGAGCTTACGGGCGCATTCTGTACCTTCGCCAATCGCGGTGTACATACCGACCCGATCTTTGTAACACGCATCGAAGACCGTCAGGGCAACCTGCTGGCGACGTTCATTCCACCCACCGAGGATGCAATCAGCGAGCAGACTGCTTACACGATGCTCGGAATGTTGCAGAATGTAGTTCGTGCAGGTACGGCAGGTCGTCTGCGCTGGGCATACAACGTAACGGGCGAAGTGGGCGGTAAGACAGGTACCTCGAACGAGAACCGCGACGCTTGGTTCGTAGGCGTAACACCCAATCTGGTTGCAGGTGCGTGGTGCGGTGGCGAGGATCAGTCGGTACATATTTCGGGTGCCGGCGAGGGCGGTGCTGCATTGGCATTGCCGATCTTCGGACGATTCATCACCAAGGTATATGCCGATCCGCGTCTGGGCGTGAAGCCAACCGATACCTTCTCGCGCCCGAACAACGTAGTGGTCTATGACTGCGACGAGGAGAATCGTCAGCAAGCCGAGAGTGCAGCTGCCGAGGATGAATTTTTTGATTAATAACGACTCACTTAAAATATTGATTTAGAAAGAAATGAAAGTTGCTATCGTAGGTGCAAGCGGCGCAGTAGGACAGGAGTTCCTGCGCATCTTAGCCGAGCGTCAGTTCCCGATCGACGAGCTCCATCTCTTTGGCTCGGAGCGTAGCGCAGGTCGCGAATATATCTTTAACGGCAAGGCGGTAAAGATTAAATTGTTACAGCACAATGACGATTTCCGCGACATCGATGTCGTCTTCACTTCGGCCGGCGCAGGCACATCGCGCGAATTTGCCGAGACGATTACTCGCTACGGCGCACTGATGATCGACAATTCGAGCGCATTCCGTATGGACGAGGATGTACCTCTGGTTGTACCCGAAGTCAACGCAACGGATGCGATCAATCCTCCCCGACGCATCATCGCCAACCCCAACTGCACAACGATCCAGATGGTCGTTGCATTGAAGGCGATCGAAAACCTCTCGCACATCCGCAAGGTGCGTGTTTCGACCTATCAGTCGGCAAGTGGCGCAGGTGCGGCAGCTATGGACGAGCTGGTTGAGCAGTATGCCGAGTTGGGTCGTGGCGAGGAGGCTACGGTAAATAAGTTTGCATATCAGTTGGCTTATAACGTCATTCCGCATATCGACGTCTTCACCGACAACGGCTATACCAAAGAGGAGATGAAGATGTTCAACGAGACCCGCAAGATTATGCACTCTGACGTTAAGGTCAGCGCGACGTGCGTGCGCGTGCCCGTTATGCGTGCTCACTCGGAGAGCGTTTGGGTTGAGACCGAGCGACCGATCTCAATCGAGGAGGCTCGCAAGGCCTTCGCCGAGGCCGAGGGTGTGGCGTTGATGGACGAGCCGAGCAAAAAGGAGTATCCGATGCCCCTCTTTTTGGCGGGCAAAGATCCCGTTTATGTAGGTCGCATCCGCAAGGATCTGACCGAGGAGAACGGGTTGTCGTTCTGGTGCGTGAGCGATCAGATCCGCAAAGGCGCAGCACTGAACGCTGTGCAGATTGCCGAGTGGCTCTACAAGAACGGTCATATCAAATAATTGACTTGCGAAGCAATGCTCCACTTCGACAGCGACTATATGGAGGGTGCGCACCCGCTGATTCTCAAACGCTTGACAGAGATCAACTTTGAGAAAATCGGCGGTTATGGCTCCGACGAGTATTGCGCGTCGGCCGTGCGTCGTATCCGCGAGGCGTGTGATGCGCCCGATGCAGATGTTCGCTTTTTGGTTGGTGGAACGCAGACCAATGCAACCATCATTCGCTCCATATTGCGTCCCTATGAGGGCGTTGTGGCGGCCGATACGGGACATATTGCCGTGCACGAATCGGGCGCGATCGAGGCCACGGGACACAAGGTACTGACCATCGAAAATGTCGATGGCAAGCTATCGGCCGAGCGTCTTGATGCTTACCTCTCGCGCGAACGTGGCGACGAAAATCGCGACCACGCCGTATGGAGCGGAATGGTCTATATTTCGCAACCGACCGAGTTGGGTACGATCTATTCGCTTGCCGAGTTGGAGGCATTGAGCGAGGTTTGTCGCCGCTGGAAGTTGCCGTTGTTTGCCGATGGCGCACGATTGGGCTATGCGTTGGCTGCCCCTTCGGCCGACTTCACTTTGGCAGATATGGCGCGTTTGTGTGATATATTTTATATAGGTGGCACGAAGGTAGGTGCGCTGATGGGCGAGGCGGTGGTCATTCCGCGAGGTGAGCAGATTGCACACTTCACGACGCTCATCAAACAACAGGGCGCATTGTTGGCAAAAGGGTGGTTGCTCGGTGTGCAGTTCGACACACTCTTTACAGACAACCTCTACCTCGACATTGCTCGCAATGCAGTCCGTCAAGCCGAGCGATTGAGCCGAACATTGATTGAAAGGGGTTACACACTGACCACTCCGACGCTCTCGAACCAAGTCTTCGTAACACTCGACAAAGAGCAGCTGGCACGCCTCGCCGAGATCACCACATTCAGCACGTGGGAACGACTTGCGAACGGACAGACCATAGTCCGCTTGGCAACAAGTTGGGCGACGACTGACGAGCAGATTGACCAATTGATCAACGCCTTATAATGATCAACGCCTTATAAAACGAAACTCCCCCACCTCTCGGCGGGGGAGTTTTATCTGTGTGTAATTGAAGCGGGATTTACGATATAAACATCTGCAAAATCTTCCACGTTGCAATCATATGGCACACATCGCCAAGAATTACAAAAATGTGAAAAACCGAGTGGATATAGGGCACCTTCTTAAAGCTATACAGCACCGCTCCTGTAATATATGCCACTCCTTCGCCGACAACCCACAACATTATCGCCAATCCGCAACACTCGTAAAAGGGCTTAAAAGCAACCAAAATGGTCAAACCCATTAGACAGTAGCAGGCTGTTTCGAGATAGCTTTGCGTTTTAATCTTTCTGAAACTCAAAGCCGTGCCCACAATAGCACAGAGCCATACGAACGAGAATATCACCAATGCCCACGTCGGCTCACCGCCACCGCGCATAGCGATAAGCGTTACCGGTGAGTAACTGCCTGCGATATGCCAATAGATTGCCGCGTGGTCAAACTTGCGAGCCAGAGCCTTCTTTTCTGTTTTACGGGCGGGGATGGCGTGGTAGATTGTCGATGTGGCATACGAACTCACCACTCCAAACAGATATAGCACAAGGCTGGCGGTTACCACCCACGAATCTGCGACAGAGCCCTTTACAAGAAAAAGCAGGCAGACAACAAGTCCCATCACAAGACCTGCGGCGTGCGTCGAGCTATTTACAATCTCCTCAGGGAGCGAGTATGCCGTCTGTTTCTTCACTTATCAAAAAAACTAAAACATCTTAAATGATCGCACCTACACTAACCCTTGCGCTTAAAGCGCGAGGGCGAGTAACCCGTATGCTGCTTGAAATATTTGCCGAAGAACGACTGCGTCGAGAAGTTCAGCGCATAGGCGATCTCCTGAATACTCATTCCCGAATATTTGAGCAGAGTCTTTGCCTCCAAAATCACATACTCATCGATCCAACGCGCAGCAGTCTTACCACTGACATCCTTGATGACCGACGAGAGATATTTGGATGTAATCTTCATCTGCTTGGCATAGAATCCCACATTACGCTCGCGCTTGTGATGCTCCTGCAACAGATCCATAAACTGCTCGAAAATGACCTCGCAACGACCCTGCTTGATGTGCATATCGCGACGCTGGTTGATGTCCGACAGAATATAGAAGGCGGTAGTGAATAGCGTATGGATGATATTAGCCTTATGCAGCTCCTTATCCGAACGTAACATCGTCTTAATCAGACCAAAGAGTTGGCGAATCTCTGCCACATCGGTATCGGTAAGCTCGATGCAGGGCGACTTGCCAAAACGGAGATAGACAGGCAGCGAAGTCGAAATATCGACCGGAACATCCGAAATAAATTTCTGCGAGAAGGCCACCAGATATGCACCCGCATCACTACTGCACTCAACCTTATGCAACACGCTGTCATTGTGGATGTACATCATCATATTGGGCTTCAACTCGTAGGTACCCGAACCGAGTGTAATGTAGGCCGTGCCCTGCATCATAATCAGAGCGACAAAACCGTCAATCTTGGTTGCCCTCACAGGAGCCGAGTTGGGGTTGATATAGGCAATAACCAGATCGTCAGAGAAATAGAATGGATCGGTTACATTGTTTCGGATCTGCGAAACAGACAGTTTATTAAAGCTCGAAGTCATTATCTATAATGCGTATTAAATTTTCTTCATCTATTCATTTACTCGTTCGAGGGTTAATCGAACAAAAATGGTCTGCGGTCGATGACAACCCTATGGGCGCAACACTCGCAGAGCCCCTGCGCGGCACTCCAACTCGACAGGAAGAGAGGGGCCCGGCTGGCCATCAACGTCGGTATGCTCATCGCGCGTCGAGGCGATCGTCATACGGCTGCATCGGAAGTGCAATACATCGCGCGGCAAGGTATTGTTTGCTCCGATAATACACTGCAAGAAGGTCGGCACAGCCGTCAATGCAGGCACCGCGCCCGCCTTCAAAACAAGCACATCCAACATTCCGTCATCGACCTCGGCCATTCGTGCCAGCGGGAAGTTACCTGCTGTGCGACCATTGAAGGCCAATGCAATCAGCGCATTACCGTCCCAATCGCCATCGTCAGAGCGAATTTCGAGAGGGATCGTATGCATCGTAACGAAATCGACCGCACCACCAACGACATAGGCCGCCTTGCCGATAAGATTTTTCAGATGAGTAGGCGTATGTTGCGACACATTTGTAAAGACACCAAAGCTGAACACATTGACAAAATAGCGACCATTAGCCACGCCCACATCGGTCAAGCGCGGCTTACAATCGAGAATCTGGCGACACGCCTCGACAACTCCGCCGTGGATACCGATTGCCGAAGCGAAATCGTTGGCCGTACCTGCGGGAATCACGCCAATCGGCAGATCAATACCCGCCGCGAACATCGCATTGACCACATAATTGACCGTGCCGTCGCCACCCGCAATAAGCAGATGATCGTAACACTCCTCATTGAGCCCCTCG
>JAZUPN010000095.1:0-4512 GCA_045605245.1 Alistipes sp.
TTCTCAGCAAGGTAACCTTGATGAACCACAACAACGGTAAGCAGGTAACCTACACCATCGTTTCGGAGAACGAGGCTAATCTGCGCGAGGGCAAGCTGGCTATCGGTACCCCGATCGCAAAGGCTCTGCTGGGCAAGAAGAAGGGCGAGCACGTCGATGTTACGGTGCCTGCCGGTACGCTGCACTTTGAGATCCTCGACATCTCGATCTAAACAAGCAACGGAATTTCTGCCCTGCGACGATCTTTCGCACGAGGGCAAAAAAATAGTCCGATCCCAATTGCGGGGTCGGACTATTTTTTTGTGTGTTCGTGCGGTGTGCTTTGGTCGGCTCATCATTGGCGGGTGGGGGGCTCGCCCAAAGGGCGACCCGCCAATGATGACACGCCTCGCCGAGGCGTGATTATAAGCGGGCACACATCGCCCGACTTAGTTGATCAGCAGGTACTCGATCTTGATGTTGCTGTATTCGGGGCTGATCCAATAGTGGAACGGCGCAACTACCGACTCGTTGGTCTTGTAGTTGTTTACGCGCATCGACAAGCGACCCTCGGTAAATGCCGTGCCCGTATAGTCGGAGTAGTACTTGTATTCGTCGAAAACAATAGGCTCAACGATCTGCATATTAATACGATAGGGCGCAATAGCGACCTCGTCCTGTGTGATTTCGCACTCACCCTCAATCTTATATTGGTAGATGGGCGCACTCTGCAATTGGCCCTTAACCTGCTCGCCCGACTCGACATCGAGTGCGATATTCACGCTGCGCTCCTCGTAGTGTGCCATCTGATCCAAGTGCCAGCGATTCTCGCCTATGCACTTGATCTGCCACCAATAATCATTCGTCAGGCTTGTGTCCTTTGCCAAATGGACATTCCAAACGCTTCCCACCTCGTTCAGCGCACCATCGCAAACGAACGAGAAGAGATCTCGACCGTCGCGCACAACCTTCCAGCCGTTGTCGGTCTGGCGCAGGCGTACGTTGGGCAGGTGCTGATCCTCGATAATCTCGCGCTCGCCATCGCCCGCCTGACTATAATAGTCGATCGTCTGGGCATAGCTTAAAATGTGAATCTGCTGCTGAACCTCGGAGATCGCCATACTTGCAGCCATTTTGGCTACGAGGTTTTGGTCCGAATTCCCTCCTTCGCTGATCGTGCACGAACTCAAAGCCACAAGGGCTGCGAAGATATATATAAGTCTTTTCATAGTGATCTGAATGTTAATGGGTTAGAATTTATATCCGATACCTGCACTGCAACAGCCCATCGAGCCTACGCTCAACTCGGCAAAGCCGAACAGACGGCGACCGACACTCACGCCCAAGAATGTAACCTCGGCAGGGCAGAAACGATCGCTGTAATTGGCTTCGATGTGTCCATCGACGTTTCGGATGCGCTCACGGCAGAAACCTACACCTATACCGATCGATGAGTAGAGGCGCACGATCGGGCGATTGAGATAGGTGAATCGCACCGTCGGTACCAACATCAGGTGTCGCTCTTTGGTGATTGATGTGATTGCTTGTGTCGAGCGCAGATGGGTTGGCTGCCATTCGCACACGTAACCTGCATAAAGGCCCACCGAGAGCCAGCGCAGGGGCGAGTACATATACGACAGCGCGTAGCCGCCAGAGGTCTTCAACGCACCGCGATAGGTCAGGTCGCTGGGGTAGATCACATTGTGGTAACGCTCGACAATAGCCGGCTCGTCATAAACAAAAAAGTCATCTTCGAACAGAGGTGTTACGCCCACCGTCAGGCGCACTTCGTGCTTGTTTTCGGCTCCATTTCGAAGGCTGAAATCGAAAGAGGGGCGATCCTTGTCGGATTGAGCCGAGGCGGCGCTACCGACCAAGAGGGCGATCGCAATGAGTAGAGTTCGTTTCATTTCGTGAATTAGTTTTTGTTAGTATTTTCTTTGTTTTGTTTGCGCGCTTTACTATATAGACGCAAAAAGTGCCCGTTTCGTTGCACGCACTGACGAAAAAAATGAAAATATTTTTCGGGACGATCCGCTTTTGATTGATAATCAGCGAGATATGCTTTGCTAAAAATGAAAGCAAAAAAGCAAACCCCGACAATATAGCGGCGCACCTTCGCGGGCTGGGGCGGTCGCCCGAAGGGCGAACCCGCGAAGGTGGCTCGATTTCCGAGGAAATCGACAATTTTGAATTTTGCTTTTTGAATTTTGAATAAACAAAAAGCCGCACCCCTTCGTGGAGTGCGGCTCATAGTTGCGAAAATCTGAAAAATTACTCGCAGATCTTCTCGTAGTCCTCTGCCGAGAGAAGATCGTCGAGATCGGCGGGATTCGACATCTTCACCTTGACCATCCAACCCTCGCCATAGGGATCCTTATTAACCAATGCGGGGTCGCCATCGAGAGCCTCGTTAAACTCTACGATCTCGCCACCAACGGGCAGAAATGCGTCAGAAACGGTCTTTACAGCCTCGATTGTACCGAAAACTTCGCCCTTATCGAGGGTCTCGCCTACGGTTGTAACATCGACGAAAACGATGTCGCCAAGCTGGCTCTGTGCATAATCGGTAATGCCGACAACGCAGATGTCGCCCTCCACACGTGCCCACTCGTGGTCGTTGGAGTATTTCAGATTGTTAGGAGTGTTCATAATGTCTTATTGTATTAAGTTATTGTTGTTCGCACTTGTAGCAATTACAAAGATAGCGCATATTTTCTATTTCGCAACGCGAAACCCCGAATTTTTTCGCAATAATCATCAAATTACAAACTCAATCTGCTTAAAGAGATAGCCCTGCTCCGAGCCGTCGGAGTGCTCAACAATGAGCGTGCCATCAGCCTCGACGCGGCGGATTGTGCCCTCGAACGGAGTGCCGTCGGGCAAACGATAGGTGTGCACCTCATCACGACGATAGATCAGCGCGTGGTAGTCGCTCTGCAACTGCTCGCTCGCTCCCTCGGCAAGTTGGTCGTAACGCGCCATAATCTTGTGGGCAAGCGTCTGCAAAACCTCCTCGCGATCAAATTCGCGCTCGGCAATCAGTCGCATCGAGGTAGGGTTGGGGAGCGCGGAATCGAACTCCACTTGATTGATATTCAGTCCAATGCCGACAATCGTGCGGGCGAGATATGCGCCGCGCAGGTCGTGCTCGATCAGCACACCGCAAATCTTGCGATCGCCGACATAGATGTCGTTTGTCCATTTGATTCGTGCCGCAATTCCGAACTCGGCGAGTGTGTCGGCCAGTCCCAACGCCACAGCCTCCGAAAGCAGAAATTGGCGCGAGGCGTGCAGGAACGTGGGTTCGAGCACAAGGCTCAACATAAGATTTTCGCCCACGCGACTGCTCCAACGGTTGCCGCGCTGGCCGCGACCGGCGGTTTGGTACTCGGCGGTGATGATGTCGCCGTGGGTATATTGGGGATTGCGAGCCTCGTCGTTGGTCGAGGTAATCTGCTCGAAACGGGTGATTGACATAGTGAAAAACGCTTTTATCGTTACAAATTTACGAAATTTTCGGCGAAAATGTTCGGCCTTTCGGTGCGGTTTTGTATTTTTGTAGATTGAAACGTAATGCAAACCCGTAAAAACTCTGTATAAATGAAACGTTTAGTAGTGTGCCTCGCGGCACTTTTAACCATCGCAGTTATGATGAGCAGTTGCTGTGGTCGCAAGACCATCGAATTGAAACCCTATCCCGCAACCGAGCGTGGAGAGGTCGTGGATAACTATTTCGGCACCGAGGTAGCCGATCCCTACCGCTGGTTGGAGGACGATAACGCCCCCGAAACCGCCGAGTGGGTGAAGGCGCAGAACGATGTTACGTTCGACTATCTCGCGCAGATTCCATACCGCGATAAGATTCGCGAGCGTCTGACCCAGCTCTGGAACTACCCGAAGGAGGGCACTCCCTCGCGCCACGGCGATTGGTACTACTATTTCTATAACGACGGCCTGAAAAATCAGTCGGTGCTCTATCGTAAAGCGACGCTCGATGGCGAGGGTGAGGTATTCCTCGATCCTAACACGCTCTCTGACGAGGGTACTGTAGCTCTGTCGGCCGTAGCGTTCTCGAAGGATGGTAAATATATGGCCTATTCGGTTGCTTCGGCAGGTTCGGATTGGGTTGAGATCCGCGTGATGGATACCGAGTCGGGCGAGCAACTCTCGGACAAAATCGAGTGGGTGAAGTTCTCTGGTGCAAGTTGGGCTCCCGACGGCAAGGGCTTCTATTACAGCGCATACGACAAACCCGAAAAGGGCGTCTATTCGTCGCAGAACCAATTCCAGAAGGTATATTACCACAAGTTGGGCGATGCACAGACCGCCGACGAGCTGATCTATTGGGATGCACAGCATCCGTTGCGTTACTTCTCCGGTGAGGAGAGTGGCGACGGCAAGTGGCAGTTCGTTCACGCCTCGGAGGGTACGTCGGGTAGCGAGGTGCTCTATCGCAAGAAGGGCGAGCGCAAGTTCCGCACGCTGCTCGAAGGTTTTGCTTACGACTATGCGATCGTAACCGTTGAGGAC
>JAZUPN010000096.1:0-2617 GCA_045605245.1 Alistipes sp.
GGCAGTATGGTTATCGGCACTTCGGCTTTGGCGCAGTATGAAATTGACGGTGCTGTGGGTATGTATAGCGGTGTTTTCAACAATCCGTTTATGATTTGGGGCAAGTACAAGCGCGAGGTGTTTAAGACAACTCTGAGCGTATCTTTTCAATTCCACCACACGCAGATGGACGGTGCTCACGCTGCGAAATTTCTTGACATCTTGCAGCGAGAGATAGACGGGGTGAATGTGTAAATACTACCGTTTTGTTACCGAAATCATAAATGTTACAGCGACAATGGCGATGCAGATGCCGACCACGATGTTGGTGGTAAGCGGCTCGCCGAACATCAATGTGCCAACAAGGATGGCTGTAATAGGCTCAAAAACACCCAGCACCGAGGCCTTTGTTGCACCGATATTGCGTGTTGCAATGGCAAGTGTGGCGGTCGAAACAATGGTCGGCAGTAGAGCCAAGCCCACCAAGTTTAGCCAGTCGCCGCCCGAGGTTATGCCCGCTGTAATTGCGGTATCCGAGAGAGCTATTTTTCCCAAGAAAACAACCGCTCCAACCGTGAGGGCGTAGAACGTGAGTAGCGTATTAGATATCTCGGCAATAGCCTTGCTGCGGTTGATGATAACGATAAAGAGTGCATATACCAATGCCGAGCCGAGCGACAACAGAACGCCGATAGGGTCTATCGACTCGCCACCACTACCTTGTGTCATAACAAGCACACCGCCAAAAGTTGCCGCTATGGCAAGCCACACGGGCCACGAAGGCACGACACCCAAAAAGACCATAATAATCGCCACCAGCACGGGGTAGAGAAATATCAGCGTAGTTGCCAATCCCGATGCGATGTAGTTGTAGGCCTCGAAAAGGAATAGGCTGCTCGATGTGTATAGCAGACCAAGCACAAGCAATACGCCCGCCTGCTTGGCTGTTATCCTGAAACTTTGTTTTGTGAGCCAAAGGAATGCGCCCAAAATCACCACAGCAAAGGCATAGCGAAAGAATAGTATAGACTCGATGGCTGCGCCCTTATTCATCAGGGGTACGGCAAACAACGGATTGAGTCCGTATGTGATACCTGTGATTATGCCGGCAGGATAGCCTATGAGGGCTTCTTTACTCAGTTTTTTCATTTTCGTTTCAACTTTCGTATTGCAAAGATACATACAAAAGCTGTATGATGATGCTTATTGCTTTATGGAATTTGCACTACATACGATGTTAAATTCGGGAGTAAAGATACAAAAAAGGCAATCGGCCGAGCTAACCACCGATTGCCAATAATGAGTTAGAGTGAATTAGAGTGTGTAGGCGGTGAGTTCTGCGAGGGGACTATTGTTATAAAAGGACATGTAGCACTTACTCGGTGGGAGGCACATCGAAATCAATCTGATCAACAGTGAGTACCGTAACCTGCTGCCCGTTGTATAGCCCTGAGCACTCGGCATCGAGCAGGCGACCCTCGCTCTTTGAGAAACGAGCAACGATCCCGACCTTGTCACCCCTCGTTCTAACCAAGATCATATCGCCCTCCTCGCGGGATTTTAACAAAATACCCGTCAACGAAGCGTAATCCTTCAATTTATCTATCGTAGCATACGGAGTGAGGTCAATTCCTCCGTCGGGTCGTTCAAGTACTAACTGCCCGTTCTGGTAACGTCGATAGCTCTCGCCGTCATAGAGTTCCATAGAATGAGCCTTATCCCTCCACTTGATAGCCATCTTGACCTTCGAGTCCTCTTTACGAATCTCGACGGTGCCTTGCATCGGAATACCTTCGAAATCAAGATTGTAGAGTTCATCTTGCGTGTGTTTGCTCTCGGCAACATTTGCAGTGAATTGAACGAGGCAGCTATCCGATTCGAGCAGTTGAGTAATTGCTCGCTCGACCACCTCGCTGGCGGTGCTGGTCTGCACTCCGCTAATGCCGATGACAACTGCCACTGCGACCACAGCGGCAACGGCACTAATGCGTACCGCCTGCCAAAGCAGACGTCGGCGCGGTGCAGGAATTTTGAATTCGAGTGAGGTGGTGGGGGCGAAACGCGGCGTGAGAAGATTCTCAACGCGAATGTCCGAAAAGTTGTCTAATTTGTTGTTAGTTTCCATAATGTTGGTCTTTTTTCAGTGAGTTAAATCAGCCCGCGCTTTTCGAGGGCTTCGCGCAACTTGTCAATGCCATAGCGAAAACGCGATTTGGCCGTTGTGAGAGGAATGTTACAAATCGAGGCAATCTCGTCAAATTGACGACCACCATAGATTCGCAATCGGATCACTTCGCTCTGCTCATCGGGTAGGAGCGCCATCAGTCGTTCGATCAATCGAAACTCTTGTTCGAAATCTTTCGGAGCGAGATCGTCGCTACTCAATGTATCGAGCGTTTCGATGGTCGCAAACTGTCGCCGTGAGCGCAAAGCTGAGGTGCAATTATTTGTCAATGAACGATAAACATAGCCTTTTAGGTCTTCAATCTCGGCTAGTCGTGCGCCTTGTTTCGAAAGCCGCAGGTAGAGGTCTTGCACCACGTCGTCAGCTTCGGTGGCAGACCCCAAACGATAGCAAGCGTATCGAAACAGATGGTCGCGCTCAGACTGCATTAGCTCAGCGAGGCGGGTGAGTTGT
>JAZUPN010000097.1:0-5738 GCA_045605245.1 Alistipes sp.
AGCCGACCAACAGATGTCTTCGTGTTCGGGAGCAATGATCCACTCGCCGAGCTTATTAATCAATCCAAACCCATCTTTTGTCTCTACTACGGCGCGACCTTCGGTAAATGGCTCGGCATTTAAGAATTGAGGCTCGATAATCACATTGTTAAGCATATCGAGATAGCCGTAACGATCTCCACTTCGAAATGCGATGCGATCCTCCGACGGAATGCCGATCCATTCGCGCTGCGAGAAATCGACCTTGTCGAGTAGCTTGCGCGTAATGCGTTGATGCGAGCACAACGTATCGTCGCTCTTTTTCGCTTTAACCTTCGCCGCACCGATAATCTCTCGCAGGGAGTCGCATAGCGTTGTGCGATCCGTTGTTGTAAGAAGATCATCGACCTTCGGGAATGAGTTGCGGGGCATTGCCGAGCGTAGAATCTCGAAAGTTATCTCAACAACCGCTTTATTATCATCTGTCGGCGAGCCGAAGCGGCTGTGATGTAGAGCGCAAAGGGTCATCTTTCCATCTTCGCGGACAATTATGCGCGCGGAGTTCAACGCTCGGTGCGCAAAGTTTAGCGAGCCGAGCTCTTCGGCACAATCAATCCACGCCGAGGCAAGTGCGCGAGCCTGCGTTGGTGTGGGGCGTTGGTCGAGAATGGAACGGAGCGTCGCTCCTTCGGGTAAAATTTCAATGGCTATATCGCAAAGCGTGCCACCTACAACAAACTCTTTGGGTAGGAGCCTATGACCTGCCAAACGCGCAGAGTTGCAACGCTTTAATGCCGCGCTTAAACGCTCGGCGGTGCATCTCGCAGCGTGGTTTAACGGACAATAGATGCGACAAGGCGAGCCGTGCCACGCGCCTTCAAACAGAACGTGCCCGCTTGTGGTGTGCATCAGCGGCAGTCCCTGCTCGTCTTTGATCAACTCGATCTCTTTGATGTTCGCAAATGCGGCACTGCCATTGGCTGCGGCAATCGTATAATCACTTATAGAGTGAATCATAGCTAAATAACATTTAGACTTATCGATCCGATATTCATCATCGCAATCACCTCGCCGATCGAGGCATTGAAACTCATACCGCGATAGCGCGCGGCAACACTCTCACCGCGTAGCGATGCGATAGCCTGCGCATAGTTTGCCGGCATCTCGCTGGCGCACTCATAGAGTAGGCGGGCGTAGTAATTTTCGCCCAATTCAAGCATCGACGAGGGGAAGAGGGTCGAACGTTCGTCGGCACTTGGTGCCAAATGAATGTTGATGAGTAGAGCATTGCCATCGGCCGTTGCGCAACTACGCAGACGTTCGCAAATTTCGGCAATATCGGCGTGGTCGCCATCCGAAGCCTCACCGTCGGTGATGTTGAAGATTGTTGGCGGATAGCTCTTCGCATTTTCGGGTCGGGCGCACCACTCTTCGACCATTTCGGTCGCTTCGAGCAGAGCCTCAAACATCGGTGTTGCACCCTCGGCAGCAGGAGCGATCCAGCGGGGCAGTGCGAAGTTTGGCGTTGCGAGTTCTGCTCGTGCCAACTTCTCAAATTCGGTGATAGGTATAAACCCTTTACTTTGACCCACTACGGGCGATAGCTCGTCGCCCGAATAGCCAATCAGTGCGACATCGAAGTAGTTTCGTACTCCGTCGCTGCGTCGTGCGCGACAAAGCAATTCGAAGATAAGACGATTTGCAACTTCGGCCAGAGCCTCGGCTTTGGATACGAATTGTCCGTTAAATGTAATCTTCTCGGCCATCGAACCCGATCGGTCGAGCAATATCACGAATGCGGTACGGTTACGGCTATTGATTGTAGCTTGGTAGTTAGCCATTATGTAATATAGTTTGAGTTGATGTGAATAATGCGAAGTTAAGAACAATTTTGTTGTTTTGTTCGTTTTTTAGAGCAAAAAGCTTCAAAAACGAGCGGAGATTGACATTTTTTCAGGAGCGAATATTGTATTTTCAGCGAAATATTGTAAGATTTTCGGTTTTTGTCGTTTGGACTTTTCGCAATGCACTTCGTTTTTTGAATGTTTATATCGTGGTCTATTGAGGATAGTCGGAGCCTGTCGGGGTGCGATTGCTGAATTATTTCCGATTATGAAGACGTAATTTCTGCGGAAAATCATACCTTTGCAGAGCAGTTGCCCGAAATGCGGGAGATTGCGAAGATTAATTGTCGAAAAACTCAAACAAAAAGATATGGAAGATAAGCGTTTGCAGTCGGTAGGCCGACTGTTGGATGTGCTCGACGAGTTGCGCGAAAAGTGCCCGTGGGATCGTAAGCAGACCTTCGAGTCGTTGCGTAGCAATACCATCGAGGAGGCTTACGAGCTGGTCGATGCGATTACCGATGGCAATATGGAGAATGTCAAGGAGGAGATTGGCGACCTGCTGTTGCACGTAGCCTTTTACTCGAAGATGGGCGATGAGCAGGGACTGTTCGATATTGGAACGGTGGCCGACGCTCTGTGCGACAAACTGATCTATCGTCATCCGCACGTCTTTGGCGACATCCACGCCGATACGCCCGAAGAGGTTAAGCAGAATTGGGAACTTTTGAAATTGCGCAAGAAGAAGCGTGCCGGCGGCCTGTTGGCGGGTGTTCCGCGCAGCCTGCCTTCGATGGTCAAGGCCTATCGCGTAGGCGAAAAGGCGGCCTCGGTTGGCTTCGATTGGGAGCGACGCGAGGATGTTTGGGCAAAGGTTCAGGAGGAGATTGGCGAGGTGCAGAGCGAGATCGATGCAAAGGATCACGACGCTTTGGAGGCAGAGTTTGGCGATCTGTTCTTCGCGCTGATCAATGCATCGCGCCTTTACGGTATTGACCCCGAACAGGCATTGGAGCGTACCAATCGCAAGTTCATCCATCGCTTTGGTTGCATCGAGAAGGGGGCGGCCGAGCAGGGGCGCGAATTGGGTGATTTGTCGCTCGAAGAGATGGAAAATCTGTGGCAATCAGCTAAAAAGAGCGAGTAAAAGGTGAAAAAACGGGCAAAAAATTTGCTCTTATTATAAATAAGTACTATATTTGCACCGAATAAGTGAACGAAGAGGGGACGAGAGTCCCCTCGTTTCGTAGATATAGCCCACTGATTGAGGGCTGCGATTGATGCTTCGGGTGCGTCAATAGATTGATAAATAGCTATTTCGTAACACAAGCCCGAATTCGAAAGAGAGGAGTTAGGATATGATTGATTGTACTAAAATAACCCAGATTGCCGAGCAGTTGCTTGAAGGAAGCGATATGTTCGTCGTTGAATGTACTTGCAACAATGCCAACGAGGTGGAGCTGATTATCGACAGCGATACGTCGGTGGCTATTGACTCGTGCGTTAAGTTGAGCCACGCGATTAACGAGCAGTTCGATCGCGATGTGGAGGATTTCTCGTTGATGGTTGCTTCGGCAGGCATCGGCTCGCCGTTGAAGGTCTATCGCCAATATCAGAAGTTGGTCGGTCGCCCTGTGGAGGTGTTGCTTGTCAGTGGTACGAAGATTTTGGCTACGCTTACCGAAGCAACACCCGAATCGATCACTCTCTCGTATGAGGAGAAGCAGACGGTCGAGGGTAAGAAGCGCAAGCAGTTAGTAACGGTTGTGAATAGCTATGCGTTGACCGAAGTGCGCTGGACCAAAGAGTATCTCGATTATAAGTAACAACAAAAATATAAAAGCAAAACAAGATGGACAATCTGAATTTGATAAGCAACTTTGCAGAGTTCAAAGAGCTTAAAAACATCGACAAAAGCACTATGATTGGTGTTTTGGAGGATGTATTCCGCCACGCATTGCAGAAGCAGTACGACACGGATGAGAATTTCGACGTTATCATCAACCCTGAGAAGGGCGACCTCGAAATTTGGCGTAACCGTACCATTGTAGCCGATGGCGAGGTTGAAAACCCCAATATGCAGATCTCGGTTAGCGAGGCAAAGCAGATCGACCCCACCTACGAGGTTGGCGATGAGTATGCCGATGAGATCAAACTCAACTCGTTTGGTCGTCGTACCGTGTTGTCGCTGCGCCAGAATCTGGCATCGCGTATCCTCGACTTGGAGAAGGCAAACCTCTACGAGAAGTATTCGGAGAAGGTAGGCGAGATCATCACCGGTGAGGTTTATCAGGTTTGGAAGAAGGAGATTCTGGTACTCGATGATGAGGACAATGAGTTGTTGCTGCCCAAGAGCGAGCAGATCCCCAGCGATTTCTTCCGCAAGGGCGACACTATCCGAGCAATCGTTTCGCGCGTAGAGATGATCAACAACACTCCGAAGATCATCCTTTCGCGTACGGCTAACGAGTTCTTGGAGCGTCTGTTCGAGCAGGAGGTTCCCGAAATTTATGACGGCCTGATTACAATCAAGAAGATCGTTCGTATCCCCGGTGAGCGTGCGAAGGTTGCCGTTGAGTCGTATGACGAGCGTATCGATCCCGTAGGTGCTTGCGTTGGTGTTAAGGGCTCGCGTATCTACTCGATCGTGAAGGAGCTCCGCAACGAGAATATCGACGTTGTGAATTACACTGCTAACACCCAGCTGATGATCCAGCGTGCGCTGAATCCTGCAAAGATTTCGTCGATCACCATCGACGAGGCAACGAAGGTTGCATCGGTATATTTGCAGCCCGATCAGGTTTCGTTGGCTATCGGTAAGGGTGGTTTGAATATCCGTCTGGCAGCGATGCTTACGGGTTACTCGGTTGATGTCTTCCGCGAGATCGAGGAGGAGGATGTTGATCTGAACGAGTTTGCTGACGAGATCGAGCCTTGGATCATCGAGTCGTTGAAGGGTATCGGTTGCGACACCGCGAAGAGCGTTATCGCCCTGCCTATCGACGAGATTGCACGCCGCGCCGATTTGGAGGAGGATACTGCCAAGGAGGTAGTTGCAATTCTCCGTGCTGAATTTGAATAACGAAAGATTTACAAGCTAAATCTTTACTACTTTAATCTTTTATTTGTAAATCTTTTATTAAACGACACACTATGTCAAACGAACGAAAACTAAGACTCAATCAGGTTGCGAGAGAGTTCAAGGTTGGTGTAAGCAGCATAGCTGAATTTCTCGACAAGAAGGGTATTAAGATCGACAGCACTCCCAATACGCTGATCGATGCAAATATGTACGCCCTGCTTGAAAAGGAGTTCGGTGCTAATCGTGGCGGTAATCCGCGCGGTGATGTGCGTGAGCGCATCTCACAGAAACCTTCGGCTGTATCGCTCAACCAGAAGAAGAGTGAAGACGATTATAAAGAAGAGGTTGTAATTAAGAGCAAGAGCATCTCGGTTAAGGATGAGGTGAAGGCGATGGGCCCGAAGATTTTGGGTACGATCGATCTGGGTGGCAATAAGAGTGCAAAGCCTGCGCAGCCTGCGGCACCTGCTCCGAAACCTGCTGCGGCACCTGCGCCCAAGCAGGCGGAGAAACCCGCTGCAAAGCCCGCAGAGAAACCCGCAGTGGCACCTGCACTCGCCCCCAAGGTTGAGGCGAAGCCCGCAGTAAATAGCGATATTCAGACCAAGACTTACGATGAGCGTCTGGCCGAGAGCCGCGACAATATTTTCCGTCCGCAGTCATCGCAGTTGTCGGGCCCGAATGTGATCGGTACGATCGATGTTTCGCAGTTCCAGCCCGGTGGCCGTCATCCCAAGCGTAAGCGTATCACCAAGGACAAGGTCGATATTACCAAGCAGCAGGGTGGCCAGCAGAAGCCCGCAAATGGCGGCAAGCCCAATAATAACAACCAG
>JAZUPN010000098.1:0-2136 GCA_045605245.1 Alistipes sp.
TGACGCGCCCGACGGTCTGGATTGCAGGCGGTACGGACAAGGGTAACGACTACGCTCCGCTGATGGATTTTGCGCGTGCGAAGGTGCATACGCTTGTTTGTATGGGCGTTGATAATCAGAAACTTATCGACAGCTTCACGGGCGTGGTTCCCACTATCCGCGACACTCATTCGCTCGATGAGGCGATGACGGCGGCACGTGAGGCGGCACGCGAGGGCGATGTGGTACTGCTTTCGCCCGCTTGTGCGAGCTTCGACCTGTTCCGCAACTATGAGGCGCGCGGCGAGGAGTTCAAGGAGTGGGTAAATCGAAATGTGAAATAGTAAACGGGATCAATTTACAATGTCGAAAACAACTGAAATAGAGGAAGAAACAACCATTTGGGGCAAGCTGTTCGCAGGCGATCGCGTGCTGTGGATCATTCTGACGGTGATGATGGCTCTCTCGATTTTGGTGGTCTATTCATCGACCGCCAAGATGGTCTATCAGGGTGCATCGAACGACAGTACGTTCTCATATATGTTCAAGCAGGTCGGCGTTTTGTTTGGTAGTTTGTGCATTATTTTCTTGATGATTCGCAAATTGAAGGTAGAGACTATCCGCAAATGGGCTTGGGTTGTCTATATTGCGGCTCTGGGGGCAACGATTGCGGCCTATATTCCGGGTATCGGCGTTGTGATCAATGGCGCGCGCCGTTGGCTCGATTTGGGAATTATTACGATTCAACCTTCTGAATTTCTGCGTGTTGCGACGGTGTTGATATTGGCCCGACAACTCGCCTCGCGCCAAAAGAAGATCGAGAAATTCGTACTTCTGCCTTCGCTTCAATTCTGGAATTGGGGCCGTAGCTGGAAGCGCGAAAAGCGAATTATCATCGAAAATACGATCCCCGTACTCGGTCCCGTTGTTGTGGCGTGTGCGGTGATTCTGCCTGCACATACCTCGTCGGCGGCAATTCTGTTTATCACCTGCGTCTTCATTATGCTCCTTGCACGTGTGCGTAGGAACGATATTTGGCGCGTGTTGTTGCTTGCGGGTCTGGCCGCGGTGCTGGGTTTGGGTGTGTTGCGAGTAGGTCGTAGCGATACCGCATCAAGCCGTATGGGTGTGTGGATCGATACCCTCTTCAAGGGCAAGCCCGCCGATATCTACAATTTGAGCGATACGCAGCGCGCGCTGGCGGCGATCCACAACGGCAAACTAATGGGCGAGGGCGCAGGTCAGAGTATTATGCGTGTCGAGCTGATTCACCCCGAATGCGACTACGCCTTTGCATTCATTGTCGAGGAGTATGGTCTGATTGTCGCGGTGTTGGTTATGTTCCTCTATCTTTGGACATTCTTCCGCTGTGCAAGTATCTTCGAACATTGTGGCAAGGCCTTTCCGTCGTTCTTGGTGCTGGGATTGGGAATGATGATTCTGGTGCAGGCGATGATACATATTTTGGTGGTGATCAATTTCTGGCCCGAAACGGGACAGCCACTGCCGATGATTAGCCACGGCGGCTCATCGACACTCTCGGCGGCGTGTGCCTTTGGATTGATCCTCTGCATCAGCCGTCAGATGAAGGAGAACAGCATCAAGAGCCCCTCTTCGGAGTCGCTCTACGAGAAGCCCGAAATCGATCGTCGATAGCGATCGAATTGAGGGATACCTATATATATTATATAGAGGCGACACGCACCTTTGGGGGCTTGGGGCGGTCGCCGAAGGCGAGCCCCAAAGGTGGCGGATTTGATAAATCCGCAATGTTTGAATAATGGTGCGATGGCACATCGCGCGCGATGAAAAGCGAACAATACGTAACAAGCTATAAACAACGAATATAGAAAATAAACGTATAAATTAAGTAGTCTGCACCCTCGGAGCGCAGCGACCAAGTCCCTCCCAGAGGGAGGGATTTAGGGAGGGGTCAGATTTACAACCGCGATGGCACATCGCGCGCAAATGAAAAGCGAACAATACGTAACAAGCTATAAACAACGAATATAGAAAATAAACGTATAAATTAAGCAGTCTGCACCCTCGGAGCGCAGCGACCAAGTCCCTCCCAGAGGGAGGGATTTAGGGAGGGGTCAGATTTACAACCGCGATGGCACATCGCGCGCAAATGAAAAGCGAACAATACGTAACAAG
>JAZUPN010000099.1:0-15019 GCA_045605245.1 Alistipes sp.
GAAGAGCCTGCCTTGCAGAGCTTATTCCACTTCTGATCGTTCAATACGGCCGATTCGCGCTGTGCTGCTGCTACGTCGTCGATATATGCCAGAATGTTATCCTTGTCGGCACGCATCGCTGCATAACGCTCCTTCAAGATCGAGATGAACTGCTCGTCGTTACACAGAACCTTCAACCAAAGTTCCGAACGATCGGCATTGTAGAGATAGAAACCTTCGGGAATGTGGTTATCATCACCCTCTGTAAATACGTCGTTACCAAATGCGATATCGAAGTCCCACAGCGGGCCCATATAAAGTTTGCCGTCCTCGCCGATATTCATATAGACACTCAAGAAGAAACAAGCGTCCATATTCATCGAGAACTCCTGATTGAGATACCAATCCACGAAACTCTCCATATTCAGATATGAGCGATAGCCTTCAACATCGCCATCTTTGAGAAGTTTCTCGATATTGTTAATATACTTCTGTGCATAGTTATATTCGTCGCTACCCTTCTCCGGTTCGGGGTCTTTGAGAACAAAGTTGAGCTGCGAAATATCGCTAACAAAGAAAATATCGCCATTGGCCTCCTTTGCGCGGTAGTCAATTTCGAGCACATAACCATCGGGCACTCGATTATCATCGACCTTAATCTGCTCGCAGAGGTAGTAGTGGCCCAGATGCTCGCCATTAAGGATCAGTTCAACCGCTTTGCCGCGCTGCTTCCAACGGAAGGTGGTATATTTCTGTGCCATAAAGAAGGTCAGATCGGTACGCATCATAGCCTTATCGTTCCAGCTCGCCAACAGTACCCAACGCTTATGCTTGGGCATACCGAGCACTTCGGCCTTCGAACCGAGCTTGATTGCGTAAGGTTTCTTGGCATAGCTCCACGTGGTATTGCCACGACCCTTAACCTCGGCATCAGCCTCTGCGAATGCAACATTGCCCTTGCCATCATCAATCATCATTTTGGCAGGAATCCACGTCTCCTTATCCTTGATAGCCTGATTGTTCTCGGTATTGATCACAACAACGGGCAGACCCGAAAGTCCTGCATAGCCGATATCCAACTTAACGGTTACGGCTGTCGATTTTCCGTCAGAAGTTTTGATCGTATATACAACGGGCTGCGAGAAATTGATAGCCGTTTTGCCGCTGATCTGCGTTTTAGACTGCGCTACGACAAAGCAACCAGCTGGAACGGTAAAGGTCGGAATCAAGGATGCACGATTGACAAAATAGGGAACTTTGCAGGTAAATACTCCATCTTCACCTGCCGTAAAAATCAGATCCTCGGTAAGCCCGCTATTGTCGGCCTTCTTAATGGTAAATGTAAAAAAAGTCGTAGCCTCCGGTGTCGGCGGAGTGGGTGGAGTCGGTTCGGGATCCTTGCAGGCACCAAACAGAGCGACTGCACAAATCAACATACTAAAAAGTACTCTCTTCATAGTGGTTTGAATAGTTTAAGTTTATCTGATTTTTTAACAATTATCAGCTCTTTCGATCTTTCTGTTCGCATCGTCTGTTCTCGCAGTATATCTTTGCGGTCGATTTTCAGCGAAAATCTCGCTTACAATAGGCCCAGACACAATTTTTCATATTACAAATATAGAGATTTATCTGCAATTTACAACCCCCGCGAAGAGGAAAATGCAGCCATTTGTTAAAAAAATCACAGACACAAAAATTAAATCGCACAAAAGGAGAACAACGTATCGAAACTTTCGCTATATTTGTATAGTTATTTCGGAGGCAACCCGAGCATCGTGCCGGCATTGATAGTAATCGATGCCTGTTTGGTGTGTTGAGTGGTTGCCAAATGCAGACAGCGACACAAACAATTTTTTTAAGTATAATTTCTGGGGGCGGGTCTCTCGTCTCCAATTAATTACAACAGAAAAACTACTTATGGACAAACAAAATGTTAAGGAGTTGAAGGATGTTGTTATCCGTTTTTCAGGCGACTCAGGCGACGGTATGCAGCTTACCGGAACACTCTTCTCCGACACCTCGGCATTGATGGGTAACGGCATTTCGACATTCCCCGACTACCCCGCCGAAATCCGCGCACCGCAGGGCACCGTAGCAGGTGTTTCGGGCTTCCAGCTTCACTTCGGTAGCGGTAACGTAACCAACCCCGGCGACTATTGCGACGTGCTCGTTGCAATGAACCCCGCAGCTCTTAAAGCTAACGCTAAATGGTTGAAGCCCGATGCAACCGTAATCATCGACGGCGATACGCTGACCGAGAAGTCGGTGCAGAAGGCAGGCTTCACGACCCTCGACCCCATCAAGGAGCTGGGTTTGGAGAATCACAATGTAGTAGTTCCCAACATCACCTCGATGACCAAAGAGGCGTTGGCTGAAACAGGTTTGGACAACAAGAGCGTTGTTAAGTGTAAGAATATGTTTGCACTTGGTATCTGCTTCTACATCTACAACCGTCCCTTCGATCACGCAAAGAAGTACATCGACAGCAAGTTCCTCAAAAAGAATCCCGCTGTTGCCGCTGCTAACAAGCTTGCAATGGATGCAGGTTACAACTATGCAGCTAATACTCACGCATTTGCTAACACCTACGACGTGGCTCCCTCGCCGCTGGAAAAGGGCGTTTATCGTTCGATCAGTGGTAACGTAGCTACCGCTTGGGGCCTGTTGGCAGCTTCGGAGAAGAGTGGTCGTCCGCTGTTCTGCGGCTCGTACCCCATCACTCCCGCTACCGTTATCCTCGAAGAGTTGGCAAAGCATAAGTCGCTCGGCGCAAAGACCGTTCAGGCAGAGGATGAGATCGCAGGTATCTGTACTTCGATCGGTGCTGCTTTCGCAGGTAACTTCGCCGTTACAACCACTTCGGGTCCCGGTCTGTCGTTGAAGAGCGAGGCTTTGGGTCTGGCCGTTATGGCAGAGCTGCCTCTGGTTGTTGTTGATGTTCAGCGCGGTGGTCCTTCGACCGGTCTGCCTACAAAGACCGAGCAGAGCGACCTCGTACAGGCTCTCTACGGCCGTAATGGTGAGTGTCCCGTTGTTGTAATCGCAGCAAGTACTCCCAGCGACTGCTTCCACTACGCATTCCAGGCAGGAAAGATCGCAATGGAGCATATGACTCCCGTTATCCTGCTGACCGACGGCTTTATCGCTAACGGTAGCCAGCCTTGGCGTATCCCCTCGATGAGCGACTATCCCGCTATCGTTCCTCCCGTATGCACTGCACTCGATGAGGACGAGACCCAATATCTGCCTTACAAGCGTAACCCTGAGACTCTGGCTCGCCGCTGGGCATTCCCCGGTACCGAAGGCTTGGAGCACCGCATCGGTGGCTTGGAGAAGGATAAGATCAAGGGTAGCGTTTCGCACGACCCCGCTAACCACCAGATTATGACCAACACCCGCGCCGAGAAGGTTGCTCGCGTAGTGAACGTAATCCCCGATCAGACCGTTATGGGTGCTGACGAGGCTGACGTTCTGGTTATCGGTTGGGGCGGTACGCTCGGCCACTTGCAGACTGCCGTAGAGGAGTTGCAGGCCGAGGGTAAGAGCATCGCACTCTGCCACTTCAATTACATCAACCCGCTGCCCGCTAACGTACGCGAGCTGTTGAAGCGTTACCGTCGTCTGGTTGTTTGCGAGTTGAACGCTGGTCAGTTCGCAGGTTATCTGCGCCAGAACTTCCAGGAGTTCACCTTCGAGCAGTTCAACAAGTGCGAGGGTCAGCCCTTCACCGTGATTGAGTTGAAAGATAAGTTTAACGAATTATTAGCCAAATAGTTATGTGTACATATAAATATACAGCGGCAGATTTCAAGAGCGACCAGGAGGTTAAATGGTGCGCAGGCTGTGGCGACCACGCTATCCTCAACTCGGTGCTTAAAGCACTGCCCGAAGTGGCCGAAAAGCAGAACATTCCTCACAAAATGTTCACCGTAATCTCGGGTATCGGTTGCTCGTCGCGTTTCCCCTACTACGTGCGTAGCTACGGTATGCACACCATTCACGGTCGTGCCAACGCTATCGCTACCGGTGTTAAAACCGCTAACCCCAATCTGAGCGTTTGGGTAGCAACCGGTGATGGCGACTCGCTCGCAATCGGTGGTAACCACTTTATCCACGCTATCCGTCGTAACGTAAATCTCAACGTTGTTCTATTCAACAACGAGATCTACGGTCTGACAAAGGGTCAGTACTCGCCCACCTCGAAGTTGGGTAAGATCACCAAGACCTCGCCTTACGGTACGGTTGAGAAGCCGTTCAACCCCGGCGAGTTGGTAATCGGCGCAAAGGGTACTTTCTTTGCTCGTTCGATCGACGCAGAGATGGAGCTGACGAAAAACTGCCTCGTAGAGGGTGCAGCTCACGAAGGTTTTTCGATTGTCGAGGTATTGCAGAACTGCGTTATCTTCAACGATAAGACTCACGCTCTGTTTGCAGGCGATAAGGCTACTCGTGCCGAGAACACCATCACCTTGAAGCACGGCGAGAAGATGCTGTTCGGCTCGCAGAAGAACAAGGGTCTGATGCTCGACGGTATGAAGTTGAAGGTTGTTACGGTTGGCGAAAATGGCGTAACCGAGGATGACATTCTGACTCACGATGCTCACGAGAAGGATACCACTCTGCACGTAATGTTGGCAGCTATGAAGTATCCCGAATATCCCGTTGCTCTGGGCGTAATTCGTTCGGTAGATGACGATGCTGTCTATGACAAGAAGGTTGCCGAGCAGGTTGAGCAGGTTAAGGCTGACAGCAAGATCAAGTGTATGGACGATCTGCTGCGTAGCGGCGCAACTTGGGAGATCAAGTAATTCGGAACGAAATACTTAATTCTCATTATAGCACAAAACCGAATCCCTCGCGGGGTTCGGTTTTGTCGTTTAAGGGGAATATGATCGAAGAAAATCAAACCATAAGCCAAGTTCGTGATATCGTCTAATTAATTGATTCTCTGTTACTTTTGTTTGACAAAAGTAACCAAAAATAACCCCGATGACCCGCCATAAGGGCGGGGTTTGCTTTTTTCCTTGTGCGAATATTTCGATACACAGTCGTCGCCCGCTTAACGCATTTTCATCGGTCGGGGACTTGGCTCGCGCCAACTGACATAAGTCAGACTTTTTTATTTTTGAAACAAATATTTGTTTTAGTTTTGTGGGAGAATATAATAACAGCCCGAAAATAATTTCGGGCTGTTATAAAATTAAATGATAAAATTATAAATCTTCGCCGTTGGATCTATTATATTCGTTATCGTAATACATTGAAATATAAAATTTGCCTCCATACTCGCTAATTGTAAACCAAACTGATTTCTTTGAATATATGTCCAATATTAAATCTAACAGCAATTTAGTTTGATCCTCTTCTGACCACGTAGTTACTTGCTCAACTGTATAATTATATTTTGACAGGTACTCTAATATAGCATTAGACCGCATTGTTGAATCCATTACAGTTTTTTGATAATATGCAGCCTCATACCTCTTATCTTTATATTTCATCTCATAAGAAATATCCTCGTCCTGAGGAATTGATTGGTCTTCCTTCAAGAAAATATAATTGCCGTTGTGCTCAAACTGATAGCACAGATTATTAAATCTAATTCGAATATCTGTTTTATCTCTCTTAGCTTGATCTGACACCATTATACGATAAACCTTGTTGTTATTAGTAACAATATGTATATTAACTTTTACTCCATTAAACTCACCTTCCAACACCTCGCGGTCATAAGCTGTACTCGTAAAACCTTTCGCTTTGAGTTTTTGGATCATTTCGGCTTTGGTGCCATCGACGGGAATGCCGAGAAATTTTGTAACATCTTTCTGCGCATTGGCAGTCGTCGCAAATAGAATCATCATTGCGGCTAAAATCAGGTTCTTCATACTGCTCCGTTTCCTGTCCTCCGTGCCGCAAGAACATTATTAATGTTAAACGCAAAAGCGTGGCACTGATACACTTATCTACAATCGGAGGTTGTGAGAATGACCTTTGTCAGCAGATGAGTAACCAGCCCACGCATACGCGCGAACCGCTACACCCTCTTGCTGACTGTTGGAAGTTTCTCACATTTCCGATTGCAAGAGAAGCATAACGCTTCGTAAATTTCAAAAAATATGTCGCACCCTCTCACGAGAGCACTCACAAATATACTCAATTATATTCAATTTGCAAAATCAAAATCGCAAAAACGAGAACACGAGGGAATGACACGCACACTCTGTGGCTGGGGGGGGGGGTGCGACCGAAGTCGCACGAGCCACAGAGTGTGTGTCAAAATCAGAGATTTTGCCAATTGCAGAAGAGGTAAATTTTCAGATTATCGCTTTCCGTAACGCTCCTCGACAACGCGCCAATCGATAATATTCCAAAGTTGGTCGATCGAGCGGGCGCGGTCGTTGCGATAGTCGATATAGTAGGCGTGTTCCCATACGTCGATACCCAGCAGAGGAGTCAGGCCGTGTCGGATAGGATTGCCCGCGTTCGACTCGGAGATAATCACCAAATTGCCATTTTTATTCTCGGCCAACCATACCCAGCCCGATCCAAAAAGCGACGTTGCCATCTTGGTCAGTTGGACCTTCATCGCATCGAACGAGCCGAAGTCGCGCTTTATGGCTGCGGCCAGAGCTCCTTCGGGAGCGTGTTTTGCGGCCACTTCGGGCGCAAGAGTCAAAAAGTAGAGATTGTGATTGAGTACCTGCGCGGCATTATTCAACAGCGCGCCATCCGACTCACGGACAATCTCCTCCAATGGTTCGCGTTCGTATCGCGTGCCGGCAATCATTCGATTGACATTATTCAAATAGGCTTGATGATGCTTGCCATAGTGGTAGCGCAACGTCTCCTCGCTCATATATGGTTCAAGAGCCGACATCTCGTACGGAAGTTCCGGCAGTTTGAATACGGCGGTAGTATCGGTGGCAGAGGTCATCGCGGCAGCAGCGGTTGTTGTCGATACTGTCATAAATAGAAGTTTTAGGAGTAACAATATGGTTATCATAGGTTTAATACAATTTGTAGGCTAATCGATCGGGGCAAAATCCGATGCAGGCAGACCGCAAATGGGACACACCCAATCTTGCGGTAACTCTTCGAAGGGCGTACCCGCAGGGATACCATTTTCGGGATCGCCAACCGACGGGTCATAGACATAGGGACAAGCGGGACATTGATACTTTTTCATAGCAAAACATTTTAATTGGTTCTCGCCTCCCCGCTCAAAAACAGTGCCGCACAAAATCGAAATCCGACACATAAATAACGCAACGAGGGCTGCATCCTCTCGGATACAGCCCTCGAAATTATAGCATAATGCAGATGCGCCCCGCTCTATCGCTCAACCTCGCGGCGATGGATCAGAGCCTGTGTAATTGTCATCTCATCGACATACTCCAACTCATCGCCAAAGCCCAGACCGCGAGCAATCGTCG
The DNA here is from genome assembly GCA_045605245.1 of Alistipes sp. Classification (GTDB taxonomy): domain Bacteria; phylum Bacteroidota; class Bacteroidia; order Bacteroidales; family Rikenellaceae; genus Alistipes. The sequence continues at coordinate 7,413 of JAZUPN010000099.1, forward strand.
TAACCTTAACCGATGGATAGGCTCGCAGGCGATTCAGAATATAGAAGAGCGTAGTCTCGCCCTCGACCGAAGTATTGAGAGCAAGAATTACCTCTCGAATCTCACCTCGCGCAACATTATCAATCAGCAGATCAATCTTCAAATCCGACGGAGCAATACCCTGCATCGGAGAGATGACACCGCCTAAAACGTGGTAGATACCGCCATATTGGCGTGTGTTTTCGATCGAAAGCACATCGGAAACTTGCTCGACGACACATACCGTCGAGTGATCGCGACGAGCATCCGAACAGATCGGACAGATCTCCGTATCTGAAAGGTTATTACACAATTTGCAATGGCGAATCTGCGTACGAAAGCGATCAATGCTCGAAGTCATATCCTGCACACTCGCCACGTCCATACGCAGCAGATGCATCGCCAAACGCAACGCCGTTCGGCGACCAATGCCGGGCAACTTCGACAGCTCGGCTGTTACATCTTCCAAAAGTCTTGACATAGGCGTTTGATTCGGTCGTTAGTCAATCATTTCGATTGTTTTATCTTCGAGCCAGCCCTTATTTCCATCGGCAATGGTGATCTCGGTCCAATTATCGACACGGTCGCCTACGCGCACCTTTGTACCCTCGTGCAGGACAAACATATCGGTTGCATTCTTATCGGGTGCGGCCTTAACCGACACCGACGCACTCATAACGATAGCCTCCTCAGGAGAGATTGCGTGGCGACGTTCGGTTACGGCAAAAGCGGTCGTAATAGCAAACAGAAGCAGGCAGACAATAGCTGCGAAGAATCCGACCTTGCGGAATAACAGACTCTGTACCAGCAGATAAACCATTACCGAGAAGAGCAGCGCGGCAAAGAACAACAGCGAAAGAACTGCCCACGCATTGCCACTGATTGCTTGGCGTAACGAGCGCACCCAACTCGTAATGAAGAGTTCGGGAACGGCCTGAATACGATCCTTCGTATAGCTATTAGCCACATCGAGATTGTATCGAATATCGGCATCACCCGGCGCAAGACGCAGAGCCTTATTGTAGTAGAGAATCGAGCGACCGATATTATCGATCTTGAAATAGGCGTTACCCAAATTGTAGTAGAGTTTCTCCGATGCTAAACCGCGCTCCTCGATCGAGTGATAAAGTTCAATCGCACGGTGGTAGTTGGCATTGATATATGCCGTATTGGCCTCATCCCAAACGGCCTCGTCATCTACATTCACCTCCGCCGAGGCAGGTGCGGCCGCACTTTCGGGCTCCATCTCAATTGTTATCGAAGATTTATCCTGCATCGTAGTTGCGTCGTTCTGCGTTGCGGTTCCGATTGTGGTTGCAGTTGCGATTGCGGGGACATCGTTCTGCATCGCAGCAAACGAAGCGGAGATCGCAAAGAGCGAAATGATGAGTGTTACTATCTTTTTTGTCATCGTCAGGCCCTCCTATTTTTTGATCGTTGATTCAAGTTTCGAAATAATCTGAACACCCTCGGCATAGACCTCATTCATCTGCGACGATGCCATAGGCGAATATTGAGCCTCGTCGCAAGCAATGATGATATCGATAAATTGCTGAATCGTCTCGGTCGAGATATTACGTTTGCGCAACTCCTCACGAACATTCTCCTTTGTCAGATTTGCGACGGGGATATTCAGTTTGTCGCTCATATAGCCCCACAGCGCACGCAACATCTCCTCATAGAAGCCGTGTTGGTGATCCATCTCCATAAACTTCGCAGCCTTGCGGAAACGTTGCAAAGCCACACGATTAGCTCGCTTACCGCGAATGAGCGTTACATTCTGTCGCTCCTTGATTCGCTTGCGCAGATAGATCGACACCGACACAAAGAGCAGTGTCAGCAGAGCTAAAACAATCCAATAGGTCGAGCTACCAACAAAGACCGAACGTACGGGGCGCAGACCTGCCGAGCCGAGCTTTATAAAGCGGATATCCTGTCCGAGCATCTTCACCTCCTCCTTCGACAGACCGCCAATGATAGGCGCACCCGACAAACCGCCCGATGCATCGGGTTCAATGGTCAATGCCACATTGTGCGACGAGAGTGTTACATATCGCAACTCGCTGGGATTGAAATAGGTAAATTCGACTGCGGGGATCGTATATTCGCCTTCGGCACGAGCAATAAAGGGATATTCGAATTGACGGTAACCGCTAATGCCCTGCACCGAATTTTTCAGACTCTCGGTAGTCTTAACATCGTACATCTCAAACGACGAAGGGAGTTGCAACGTCGGTGCCTGAACGAACGGAAGATTACCTGTACCCGAAATTTTCACTGAATATGTAGCTGCCGAATTGGCTGTAAAAGTCGATGCGGGAGGTGTAGCCTCCATCTCAAAGCGGCCCACAGCACCAGAGAACGATACAGGGGCACCAGAAGGCAACTCCTTAACGGTGATCTCGACGGGGGCAGTGGTCAATTTGCGACGAACCTCCGCCACATCGGGTTGATCGAAGAAGGGGTCGAAACCGCGCGAACTACCGGGGATAACAACCTGCGCAACAACGGTCATCTCGGCCGGATCGATACGCAATTTACCGGTCTGCTGCGGATAGAGCAGATACTCACGAACGACCAAAGTCTCATAGATGCGTCCATCGTATGTTTCGCGGTGCCACATATTGTTTTCCGAGTCCAACTCCTGTGTCCAAAAACCATTGAACGAGGGGAATTTCACACCCTCACTGCCCAACAGCGATACACGCTTATAGAGTTTGAGCGAGGCCACAACGGGCTCACCCTTAAAGACATCGCTCTTATTGACCGTCATTCGCATCAGCAAATCGTTCGCTCCGATCGCCTTATCGGCCGAGCGTGCGCCCTGCGTCGTTGCTCCACCACCCGACTGCGCCTGCGAGCCTTGCTCATCGACAACCTCGATGGTTACGGGTTGTGTGCGGTAGCTCTTACCATCGACTGCAATGGCCGCTGTACCAATCGTAAATTTACCCTTCTGCGTGCCTTGCAACACGTAGGTATAGGTGTTATAAACCGACTGCTCCATCGAGCCATTGACGATGTACATATTGCTACCGTGCGAGGTTACGGGACCTGCCACAAGCTGAAAACCTTCGAAGGTCGGAGCCTCGAAACTATTGCGCTCCGGCTCGGCATTGACCGTAAATTCAACACGGAAATTCTCGCCCACAGCAACCAACAGCGGAGCCGATGCCTCGAACGAAACGGGCGACGATGCCCACACGTTCAAAGCGGCTAGCACAGCCACAACGCTCAACATCAATCTTCTAATCATATTCTGTACTATTATTTCATATATTAACGTACCACCTGCAATTATAGTATGTGGCACATCTCCATTTTATCGGAAACAGCATTTTTAGGCCCTTCGGTTTCGACAAAATGCATCGCCCCACAAACACGATCACTCCGACGGACAGCCTTCAAATATGGCTGCCGTCGGAGGTTCTCGGTTTTAGGGTTGGTAAAAGCGAGCGCAACACTCTAATCCATTGCGCACTGCTTTTGATTAATACACTCTTGTTAAGAATGGGTATGACAGTGGGATTTCAAGGCTTGCGAAGGGGATTAAACCGCAGCATACTTGACGTATGTGAGGATTTAATCCACGAGCGTAACGCAGAAATCACCTGTCAGACACGTTCTTAATGTTTGAAGTCGGCAAAGAAGTCGTTGCCCTTATCATCCACAATGATGAATGCGGGGAAGTCCTCAACATAGATCTTGCGAACTGCCTCCATACCCAATTCGGGGAAGTCAACAACCTCAACGCTCTTAATGCTGTTCTTTGCCAAGATAGCTGCCGGACCACCAATCGAGCCGAGGTAGAAACCACCGTGCTTCTGGCACGCGTCGGTTACTGCCTGCGAACGGTTACCCTTTGCTACCATAACCATCGAACCGCCGTGATCCTGGAACAGATCTACGTAGGGATCCATACGACCTGCGGTGGTGGGACCAAAGCTACCCGACGCCATACCTGCGGGAGTCTTTGCGGGACCTGCATAATAAACGGGGTGCTTCTTGAAGTACTCAGGCATAGGCTTACCCTCGTCCAACATCTGCTTGATGCGTGCGTGAGCGATATCACGTGCTACGATCAGCGTACCCTTGATATTCAAGCGGGTCTTGATGGGATACTTGGTCAGCGTCTCGCGCACCTTGTCCATACCTTCGTCCAAGTCGATCTCAACTGCGGGCGACATTGCGGGAGCCTCCTTCGGCAAGAAACGTGCGGGATTCTTCTCCAACTGCTCGATGAAGATACCATCCTCGGTGATCTTTGCCTTGATATTACGGTCAGCCGAGCAGCTAACGCCCAGACCTACGGGGCACGACGCTGCGTGGCGAGGACCACGAATAACGCGTACATCGTGTACCAGATACTTACCACCGAACTGCGCACCTACGCCGCTCTTCTGGCAGATGTCGAGCACCTTCTGCTCCCACTCCAAATCGCGGAAGTAGCGGCCACCCTCGTTACCCGAAGTGGGCAGGTGATCCAGATAACCAGCCGATGCCTTCTTAACGGTTGCCAGGTTGGTCTCGGCAGAAGTACCACCGATGCAGAGAGCCAAATGGTAGGGAGGACAAGCCGAAGTACCCAGATCCTTGATGTGCTCCTCAACGAATTTGGTCAGGTTCTCCTCGGTCAGCAACGCCTTGGTCTGCTGATACAAGAAGGTCTTGTTAGCCGAACCACCACCCTTGGTGATAAACAAGAACTTATACTCGTTGCCCTGTGTAGCGTAGAGGTCGATCTGTGCGGGCAGGTTGGTGCCGCTGTTCTTCTCATTGAGCATATCGAAAGGAACAACCTGCGAGTAACGGAGGTTGCGCTCCTTGTAGGTCTCATATACACCGCGAGTGATGCACTCTGCATCGTCAGCGCCCGTATAAACGTCCTCACCCTTCTTACCGATACAGATTGCGGTACCAGTATCCTGGCAAGTGGGTAACTCACCCTCGGCAGCTACGCACTGGTTGAGCAACATCGTGTAAGCCACGAACTTGTCGTTGTCGGTAGCTTCGGGATCTTCGAGAATGTTCGCCAACTTCTGCAAGTGCGACGCACGCAGATAGAACGAAACGTCGTTGTAAGCCTCTTTTGCCAACAGCTCCAAGCCCTTGGGATCAACTTTCAGAATACGACGACCGTCGCACTCAACAACTTTCACATAGTCTTTTGTAAGGAGACGATATTCCGTAGTATCGTTTTCGATGGGGAACGGCTCCTGATAGATGAAATCAGCCATAGCGTTTAATTGAAATTTGTATTTGTTTAACTTGTTAATGTTCAGTTTCGGCTTGATTCGGCGCACTTCACGACAAATCTAACCGCAAATATACAAAAAACATTGTGAATCGACTAACATTATGGAGGATATTTTCGATTATTTTATAGTTTATTCCGCCGACCGCAAAACAAAAAGTGGAGCTACCCGAAAGCAGCTCCACTCGTTTGTGAAAACTTTTGGATTACAAGCCGAGTTTCTCGCGCCAATAATCCTCAATATCATCATTGTCATCGACCGAAACAGCGCGGTCGATTCGATCGGTTGTCGCCTCGTCGAGTTCGACACGTTTAAACGAGCGATACCAGCGATTGTAATCACCATCAGCAGCACCTACGACCAAGCTCATATCGAGCATCAGAACAATCTGATCCTTAGTCAGTTTGACAATCTCCCAGACATCGCCTTCGAGCGATGCGTCCCAATTCTTCATTACTCGATTTTTCGGGTCGATCGAGAGCTTCGAATCGTCGTCATCAAAGCGGAAAGCGATCTTCAATTTTTGCGTCGCGCAATCGCTGCAATCCATATATGCAACACTGCGTCCGTTCTCGATTTTGAAATAGTTGTTCCACTCGACGACACCCATCAATGTAGGCACGCCATCGAGCTGAACTAACTCGCCTGCCTTATGATCGTCGTACTCGATCGCATAGTTATTTGGCATCAAATCCTCGACCCACACGCTGCCTTCGAGGGCACGTAACGCTGACTGCTCACTATTATATCTGATTTTGGGATTGACAAGATCATTTTCGCCCTCGCAAGCACACATCACCAAGAGCGACAAGCATAACAGAATCTTTCTCATAACATAATAAATTTTGGTTAGACACCGCAAATGTAGAAAAACCTTCGCGGAAAACAAAATGTATTTTTCAACTATCATTTTTTACGACTTCGCCAAACTCTGCACAATGGGAAGAAGAAAGTGATAAAAAATGTACATTTGTTGCATTTATTTGGCGAAAGATTGTCGATAGTATTCAAAAATTTAGTATTTTTGCAAAGATTTTAATAACTTGCATCGTCGAATGTGCTGCAACAACCAACGCACACACACGATAGGCAACATATTAAACCATTGAAATTCAAGTTATAACTTAATACAACATTTAACAAAACTATGGTATCTTACAAGGATCTCGGTCTGGTGAACACCCGTGAGATGTTCGCTGACGCTATCAAGGGTGGCTATGCTATCCCCGCTTTCAACTTTAACAATATGGAGCAGATGCAGGCTATTATCTCGGCTTGCGTTGAGTGCTCGTCGCCCGTAATCTTGCAGGTTTCGTCGGGTGCGCGTAAGTACGCTAACCAGACTCTGCTCCGTTATATGGCTCAGGGCGCTGTTGAGTACGCAAAGGAGTTGGGTAAGAACATTCCTATCGTTCTGCACCTCGACCACGGTAACTCGTTCGAGCTCTGCAAGGATTGTATCGATATGGGTTTCTCGTCGGTTATGATCGACGGTAGCCACCTCCCCTACGACGAGAACGTTGCGCTGACCAAGAAGGTTGTTGAGTACGCTCACCAGCACGACGTAACCGTAGAGGGCGAGCTCGGCGTTTTGGCAGGTGTAGAGGACGAGGTTTCGTCGGAGGTTGCTCACTACACTCGCCCCGAGGAGGTTGTTGACTTCGTAACCAAGACCGGCTGCGACTCGTTGGCTATCTCGATCGGTACTTCGCACGGTGCTAACAAGTTCAAGCCTGAGCAGTGCACCCGCAACGCTGAGGGTATCCTCGTTCCCCCCGAACTGCGTTTCGACATCTTGGAGGAGATCGAGAAGCAGCTTCCCGGCTTCCCCATCGTACTGCACGGTTCGTCGTCGGTTCCCCAGGAGTACGTGAAGATCATCAACACCCACGGTGGTGCTTTGAAGGATGCAGTAGGTATTCCGGAGGAGCAGTTGCGCAAGGCTGCAAAGAGCGCAGTTTGCAAGATCAACATCGACTCGGACGGTCGTCTGGCTATGACCGCTGCTGTACGTAAGATCTTCGTTGACAACCCGGCAGAGTTCGACCCCCGCAAGTATTTGGGTCCCGCTCGCGACGAGTTGAAGAAGCTCTATATGCACAAGTGCGAGAACGTTCTGGGTAGCGCAGGTAAGGCTGAGTAATCCCTCGACAAGAACAAAATGAGAAAGGCTGCTCCTTATTTTGGGGCAGCCTTTACTAATATGGTATAAGCAGCATCTACTCCTCAGCAGGCTCGGCCAAGAAGCGGTCGTCGAAGTTGACCAGGTAGAGTCGCTCGGTGGCGCGGGTGATGGCGGTGTAGAGCCAGCGTAGCAGGTCGCGCGAAATCTCC
>JAZUPN010000100.1:0-18901 GCA_045605245.1 Alistipes sp.
ACGTAGTTATTGCTTTGCCATATTCAAGAATTTCACAGGCACCATCACATTCACAATCAAGGAAGAGAAATACTACAGTGAAAGACTTCCGATACTGAACATACGTGGAGAAGGCAACATCAATTTCCACTCTGATTACGACCCCGAATCATTACTTGAAGGTATGGATGACTGATAAACATATTTTTCATCAAACGACGAAAAATACTTCCTGAGACTATATATTCGTCCCAAGTCTTCCATAAATTGGTTCGAAAACAGATAGTCCACAGGGTACCAAAAGAGAAGTTCGAAAGGACTTCTCTTTTTTTGTTGCCGTTGTGAAGGCAAAGGTTGTGATATATTTTTCTAAAAGTCGAATGAGCTACACTATTGGTCGGATTTCGGGGGGGGGGTGTTGGGCGCGTGCAATTTATTTGGAAATGCGTAGTTTTATCACTAACTTGCAACCTACAAACGCTTAAAACTCCTATCTTATGAAATTTCATCCGCTCAATCGTGAGGACACAGCTCCGCGACAAACTCCTATCACCAAATACTTTACGGCAATCGCCGCATTGATTTTGTTAGCGACAGCAACCGCTTGCGGGCAGGCTCCCGCGCAAAACAACGTCGATGACACACCCGACACCACGACACAACCCCTGCCCGAAGGTGCCATTCCGTTCGACTACAATAGTCATCTCTACTTCGACGCGGTGATCCGCGATTCGATCCCCGCGAAGCTCCTTTTCGATACGGGTGCCACCAATCTGCTGATCGACTCGACCTTCTATGCCGAGCATTTCGCCGCGCAGGGCACACTGCGCAGGGGTATGATTGGCGGTGCGGGCGATGGGCGACAAGTAACCTATCTCGACATCAGCAAGTGGCCCTACAAAATTGGCGAGTACGCTACGACCGAGAACTCGGCTATCGTTCTCAATCTGCGCAAGATCGTGGGCAACAACGTCAGCGGTATGTTCGGTATGGATTTTATGCGCGGCCGCAAGGTTGAGTTCAACTATGCCGACAAATATATCCGTATTTTGGGCGACGAGCAGCCCGACACAACCTACACCTGTATCGACTGCAAGTGGCTCGATAATACGCAGACGCGCATACTCGTACCCCTGACGCTCACGCTCGACGCGACGACCACGCGCGAGGGTATCTTCTTGGTTGATATGGGCTCGTCGGGAACGCTCTCGATCAATAGCAGCAGCGTTGCGAAGTTGGGTTTGCAGGGGCGTACGGACGTTCAAAAGATGGTTTACAACGTGGGCGGCATTGGCGGCTCGCGCACCGATTATCTGTTCAAATTGGCGAGCGTCAAGGTTGGCGGACTGAACGTCAGCGATGTGCGTGCCGACTATTCGGGTAATTCGACCGGTTCTTTGGCTGATAAACGCTACGACGGACTGATCGGCAACGAACTTTTGGAGCGTTTCGACGTTATTTTCGACTTCGCGGAGTGCAAGATGTGGGTGCGTCCCAATCGCAATTTCGACAAGCCGAACCGCTATTTCTTCGGCGTTGCGCTCACTCCTCAAAAGGATTGTTGGATAGTGAATGGCTTGGTCGAGGGCGGCAAGGCCGAGAAGGCGGGCGTGAAACGTGGCGACCGAATTGTCGCTATCAACGGCAAAACGCCCAACGAGATGAGCGAGGCGGAGCGCAAGGCATTGACTCGTTCGCGCGAGCCGTGGCGCGCAACGATCGACCGCAATGGAACGACCACAGAGATCGTAATTGAGTGCGAAGATTAACACTCGCCCCCTCACTAACAAAAAGTCCCGCCAGCGCGTAGCCGACGGGACTTCATTATATATAATTATATGTATCCGCGCGATTAGTAGCCGAAGATCTGCTTATAGGCGGCCTCTTTTCAAAATCAATCTATAACAACGGCACATCACACAAGTTCAATCGTTCTTGACAAATTTCAACATATTTACCAACTATCTCTGATCCTATATAATGTCGGCCGAGTTGTTTTGCCACGCACGCAGTTGTCCCCGTTCCCATAAATGGATCATAGATTATATCTCCTTTATTTGTAAAATTTGTTACAATCTTATAAACAAGGGCTTCTGGGAAGGTTGCTCCGTGATACGAAGACTTACCTTTTTTTGTCCCTCGCTTTATAAGCCAAATATCATTCAATGTGCCGCGTTCAAAGTTACATTTCTCAAATTGGCGGCTTATTGCACCCTCTTTTTGTAGCACTAAAATTAATTCGCTTTGCCTATTAAGAACTCTTGATGCCATTGCTGGCTGGGCATTGCCCTTATCCCAAACAATAATATCCTTAATATTTTCAGAATAATCACCAATTAACTTAAAAAATGCTCGTTTACTACCCGTAACTATTTGAATGTTATAAAAAACGATATTTGAAACTCGCAACAACTCTTCAATTACTCTTTTATGGAACTGATAGTATTGTTCAATCGGAATATTATCAGGGAATCCATCATATTTGGTACTCAACTCCTTAACAATCTGACGGCTACAATAAACCCCATTACGAATACGGAGATTCATATTATAAGGTGGCGATGTTATCACTGCATCTATTGAATTATCTGGTAATCTATCAAGAGTATCTAAACAATTCTCGTGATAAATAATATCTTTCTCTATTGTTGCGCTGCTCATTTTGCCTACTTATTGGTAGTTGTTATTATGCTTAATATTTCAAAACTTTGCAAAAATACCAAAAATAATGAAAACACCAATCGAATTATATGTAATAAATCGTGTAAAAGCTTTTAGGATTGAAAAAGGAATAAGCCAAGCCGAGCTAGCTTTTATGATCAATGTATCTTCGGGATTTATTGGCAAAGTAGAAACTATTAATCTACCTACAAAATATAACCTTAACCACATAAACAAAATAGCAGAAGTTCTCTGTATATCACCTAAAGATTTACTACCAAACAAACCGCTATGAAATTAGAAGAAATCAAACAAATTGTCGAATCGCTGAAATATGCCACTCGAAATTTTATTCCCTCGACAAGGCAGAATAATAGAGATGGAGGTTTTGGGAACACATTGGAAGACATATTAGGAGTTCAGGAAAACAACCTACAACAAGCAGATTGGCTAGGTATCGAACTCAAAACTCACAGAGTCAACACATCTTCTGTCGTTAGTTTATTCTCAAAATCGCCTTCACACCCAAAGCGAGCAAACAAAGCATTAAAAGACCAATTTGGAGAAATTAGAGATGGTGAGCCAAGATTATACGCATCATTAAGAGGAGATTATGGCGCATTAGTATATGGTAAGCACCAAATGAAGTTAGTGTCTAATGACAATGATGAAAAGCTATATCTGCAAATCACCTCTAACGGCAATACCTACAATGATGTATATTGGACATATAATGATTTAAGAAAGGCAAGCCTCAAAATTAAAGATCTTTTACTACTTGATGTTGAAGAGAAAACTATCAATGGTAAACGAATGTGCCGATACATTAAAGGTCGTTATTGCACTAATTTTGATTTTGAAAAGTTAATTAGATGCATTGACAATGGGACTATTCAATTTGATCTTAGAATGGGAACATACCTATCCGGCGCAAAGAAAGGAAAACATCACGATCACGGCAGTGGATTTCGTATTGCGTTAGATAAACTTCCCATGCTATACGATAATATTGAAGAGTTTTAGTTTTATAATAAAAGAATCTCCCGCCAAAAATTGACGGGAGATTCTTTTATTATACTTCCTTATAAATTAGTAGCCGAAGATCTGCTCCTGCGAGAGGAAGGTGATCGGGCCGAGCGTGCGCAGATAGTTCAGGTCGAGGTTCTTCGAATCGCCCAAAATGCAGTAGTAGTAGTTGCGATCCTTAACCCACTTCTCCTGAACAGCCTTAACATCGTCGAGGGTCATCGTCTGCACCTTCTCGAACACAGCGCGAGCGCGGTCGTAATCCAGACCCATATCGCGTGCACGCATATATGCCGTCAGCACGCTCGACTTGGTATAACGCAGGGTGCGCAGCTGGTTGATATACGACTCCTTGGCTACGTTAAATGCAGCCTCGCTCTCGGGCATCGTGTTGATAATCTCGTCAAATGCCTCGATTGCCTGCTTCATCTTATCGTTCTGCGTAGCGATGTAAGCGGTGAATGAGTAGCAACCATCGGCATACGTGGGGGTGCTCATATATGCACGAGCCGAGTATGCCAGACCGCGAGCCTCGCGCATCTCCTGGAATACGATACTGCTCATACCGCCACCGAAATACTCGTTATAGAGATCGAGGTCAGCGTCATTTGCAACGTCGAACTTCTCGCCACGATTCGAGTACTGGATATAGTAGATCTGATTTGCATCGTACTCGGCAATAAAGACGCGGTTTTCGGGTGTCGGAACAGACTCAATGCGCTTGATTTCGAGCGGCTCCAACTCTTCGGGTACGTTATGGTGCTCCTTCAACGACGCGAGCAACTCCTCCTTCGTTGCGGGACCGTAATATACAACTGTGTGCTGCTTATTGAGCAGGTCGCGTACCTTTGCGATCAACTCCTCCGAGGTGAGAGCCATCAACTGCTCGTTCGAGAGGCGGTACTTCATACCCTCCTCGCCATAAACCACATACGACTGCAAAGCCGAGAAGTTACGCGACTGGTTGAGCTTTGCGTTAGCACGCGATTTGAGCTCGTTCTGCTTCAAGTTAGCCAGAATAGCCTCGTCAGCAACGGCATTAGCCAACACATCTTCGAAGATGTCCATTGCCTGAGTCATATTCTCGCCCAGACCGCTCACCGACAGATAGCAACGCGAATCACGTGCGCTCAAACGATACGAGCAAGCCAAACCATACATCTCCGAAGCGATCTGCTCGGCACTCTTGGCAGCTGTGCCCAAGTACGAAACGTAGTCAAATGCCTGACGCAATGCTGGATCAACGATGTAACCCAGATCGAAGACATAGTCCAACGAGAACATATCGGTAGTGGTGTTCTGCTTGTAGAGTACCTCGATATTCGACTGCGCGGTGAAACGATCCATATCCTTCTCGAAATCGACAAAGCGCGGCTCGATAGGCTTAACCTCGGTTGCAGCGACAGCCTTCAAGAACTCGCTCTGTGCGTCGCGGTTGGTTACGATCGGGGTAATTTCGGGCTTGGCGATCTTCTGCTCATTGGGATCCTTACCCTCGCGCTTGTAGATGATCGCGTAGCTGTTCTCGCCCAACTTCTCGTTTGCGAAACGAACAACGTCATCCTTGGTGATCTTCGACAGACGGTCGAACATCGCAACCTCGTCCTTCCACTCAACACCGTTGATGAACGACTGAACGTATGCATCGGCACGACCATCGTTCGAGTCGAGATACTGCATCATCTCCAACTTGTAGTTATTAACTGCTGCGGTGATCAATTTCTCGTCGAAATCGCCTGCACGCAGCTTGGCAACTTCACCGAGCAACAGATCGCGCACCTCTTCAAGCGTCTGACCCTGCTTGGGACGACCTGCCAACTGCATATAACCATAGTCGGCCGAGATCGAGGGGTAGCCATAGGCACTCAACGTCTTCTGCTGCTGATTCAGATTGAGGTCAATCAGACCTGCCTGACCATTGAAGAGGATACTACCCACGATGTTAGCCAAATCTGCGTCAGTCGAGGTAGCACCACCCAAACGCCAGCCGATAGCCACGTTTGCAGCGTCAAGACCCATAACCTCCTTTACGATAGGCTCGGTGATGGGCTGCTCAGGCTCGTACTCCAACACGGGAATTTCGGGATTGGGCTGCATATCGCCGAAGTACTGATCGATCAGCGCGATCATCTCTTCGGGATCGAAATCACCCGACAGACAGATTGCCATATTGTTGGGCACGTAGTACTGATCGTGGTAGTTCTTCACGTTGGTAATCGAGGGATTCTTCAAGTGCTCCTGCGTACCTAAAACGGTCTGCTTGCCGTAGGGGTGATTGGGGAACAGCGCAGCGTTCATCGCCTCATAAACCTTGCGAGCATCCTGCGTGAGCGACATATTCTTCTCCTCGTAGATGGTTTCGAGCTCGGTGTGGAAACCGCGAATCACTACGTTCTTGAAGCGGTCAGCCTCGATTTTGAGCCAATTCTCAACCTGGTTCGAGGGGATGTTCTCGACATATACGGTCATATCGTAGCCCGTATAGGCGTTGGTACCCTGCGCACCGATCGAAGCCATCAACTTGTCGTACTCGTTGGGAATAGCCAACTTCGATGCCTCGTAGCTGATCGAGTCGATACGCTTGTAGAGAGCCTTGCGCTCGGCCTCATCCTCGGTCTTGCGATAGACCTCAAAGAGCTGCTCAATCTCGTCGAGCATAGGTTTCTCGGCAGCGTAATCCTGCGTACCGAACGACTGCGTACCCTTGAACATCAGGTGCTCGAAGTAGTGAGCCAAACCGGTGGTCTCCGAGGGGTCGTTCTTACCACCCACGCGCACTGCGATGTAGGTCTGGATGCGAGGCTCCTCGTCATTAACCGACATATATACTTTCAGACCGTTATCCAGCGTGTAGATACGAGTCTGGGTCGGATCGCCCTTGACGCTCTCGTAGGCGTACTTCGATCCGCAAGCCGAAAGCAGCATAGCCGCCACGACCGTCATCAATGTTAAAATTCTCTTCATATCGTTTGAAATTTGTTAGTTTTATTAAACCTCTTTTACTCCACGAGCCGCGATTCTGCGAATTCTACGAGAAGATATTCACAAACCACTCGGCGATTGTGCTCCACCAGCCGCCCAATGTATTGCCCCAACTCATAAATATTCCGCCCATATCGCCGATGATGTAGATCAGCATTGCGATCGAGGCAATCAACTTGATACCCGTACCGACAATGAACGAAAGGAAGGCTCCGAAACCCACCTTAACGGCCTTTGCCGTATCGTCGCGATTGACCGACATCTCGCCCAAAACCGCACCCACAAAGGGGCCGAGGATCAATCCCATAGGACCCAAAAACAGACCGACAACCATTCCGATCGTAGCTCCTCTTGCACCGTGTTTCGATCCTCCGAAACGGCGCGAGAGCCACGCAGGGAGCAGATAGTCGGCAATTGACACCAAAATCGTTACGATCAGGAAGGTGATCATAATGGGTTTGGTCAGTGTCGAATATTCGGTGCAGGTCATCAGTATCATACCCACATAGCAGATCGGCGTACCGGGCAGCACCGGAAGAATACAGCCTGCAACTCCGATGAGCGCCAGCAACAGCGCGATAATCGCCAAAAATGTATCCATAGAAATCCTCTCTCTTAATAAGTAATGACGCACAATGGAGCGAAAAGTTATATCGCCACGTGCCTGATTTTACATTTTATTTTGCTTTTATTATACAAAGGTATGAAAAAATGTTCGGAAACTCACACCGCGCCACCAACTAATTTTACCGATCGTGCTTTTTGATTTGGCCTTTGTGATTGTCATTTCGGTTTTTATCCCTATATTTGCGTCAAATTATCACAATCAAAAATCATTAATCCGAACTACGATGAAAAAAGTTTTAACACTGATTATGTTGACTTCGATCTTCGCATCCTGCACGCAGGAGCAGACCGAGAGCGATTTCCGTTGGGTTGTCGATCGTTTCGACGACGTGAAGGTTATCCGCTATCAGGTTCCCGAATTTGACGCTCTCTCGTTGGAGCAGAAGTTGTTGGTCTATTATCTTGGCGAGGCTGCAAAGTGTGGCCGCGACATTATGTTCGACCAGAATTTCAAATACAATCTGGCTATCCGCCGCACCCTCGAAGGTATCTATACCAACTACAAGGGCGACCCCAACGACGAGGAGTGGCAGAAGGTCGTTAAGTATCTGAAAAAGGTGTGGTTCGCTAACGGTATCCACCACCATTACAGTATGGACAAGTTCCAGCCCGAATTCTCGCAGGAGTACTTCGTGAAGTTGGTCGAGGCTACGCCCGATGAGGCTCTGCCTCTCGATTTCGGCACCCGCGAGGAGCTGATGGCAGCAATCGTGCCCGCAATGTTCGATGCGTCGCTCTACGCTCGCCGTTTGGACCAGAGCGAGGGTGTGGATATGATCACCTCGTCGGCCAACAACTACTACGCAGGCGTAACGCAGAAGGAGGTTGAGAAGTTCTATGCAGATATGATCGACCACAACGATCCCCAGCCCATTTCGTATGGTCTGAACTCGCAGCTGACAAAAGACGAGAACGGCAAGGTCGTTGAGCGCGTTTGGAAGCAGGGCGGTATGTATGGTGAGGCTATCGACAAGATTCTCTTCTGGTTGGAGAAGGCTTCGGAGGTTGCATCGCCCGTACAGAAGCCTATCATCGACGCTCTGTGCGAGTATTACCGCAGCGGCAACTTGCGCGACTTCGACAAGTACAACGTACTGTGGGTACAGGACATCGAGTCGAATATCGACTTCGTGAACGGCTTTATCGAGGACTATGGCGATCCTATGGGCCGCAAGGCATCGTGGGAGGCAAATGTTAGCCTGCGTAGCGACGAGGCTACAAAGCGCACCGAGCTCATCAGCGCAAATGCACAGTGGTTCGAGGACAACTCGCCCATCAACCCCGCATACCGCAAGCCCGAAGTTAAGGGTGTTTCGGCAAAGGTTATCAACGTGGCTATGCTCGGTGGCGACTGCTACCCCGCTACCCCGATCGGTATCAACCTTCCCAACGCCGACTGGATTCGCCGCGACTACGGTTCGAAGTCGGTAACCATCGACAATATCACCTACGCATACGATCAGGCTGCAAAGGGTAACGGCTTTGACGAGGAGTTCATCCTGCGTGAGGAGGACCGTGCTCGCATCAACGAGTTTGGTTCGTTGGGCGACAACCTGCACACCGACCTGCACGAGTGCCTCGGCCACGGTTCGGGTCAGTTGGCTCCCGGCACAAAGGGCGGCGAGTTGAAGAACTACGGCTCGACCCTCGAAGAGACTCGCGCCGACCTGTTCGGTCTTTACTATCTGGGCGACGAGAAGCTCGTTGAGTTGGGTCTGATTCCCTCGCTCGACGTTGCAAAGGCACAGTATGCAAGCTACATCGTTAATGGTATGATGACCCAGTACTCGCGTATCGAGTTCGGCAAGGATGTCGAGGAGGCACATATGCGTAACCGCAAGATGATTGCCGAGTGGTGCTACGAGAAGGGTCAGGCTGACAATGTAATCGAGTGGGTTACCGAGAACGGTAAGCGTTATCTGGTTATCAACGACTTCGACAAGCTGCGCGAGTTGTTCGGTGAGATGCTCTACGAGGTGCAGCGCATCAAGTCGGAGGGCGACTTCGAGGCTGGCAAGGCTCTGGTTGAGAACTACGGCGTGAAGATCGATCCCGAACTTCACAAGGAGGTTTTGGAGCGTTACAATGCTCTGAACATCGAGCCGTTTGGTGGGTTCATCAACCCTGAGTTGGTTCCCGTTATGGAGGGCGAAAAGATCGTTGATGTTAAGGTTGAGTACGTAGATAGCTACGTAGATCAGATGCTTAACTACTCGAAGAACTACTCGTTCCTGCCTACTCGCAACTAATCCGAGAGAGTTTTTCTCAATACAGCGACCGCGCTCCGAATCGTCGGGGCGCGGTTGTTTTGTTATTCAAAAAGCAAAATTCAAGATTCAAAATTACAGCGCGAAATCTTTGATTTCGACATCATTGGCGGGTCGGCTTTCAGCCGAGCCCCCCACCCGCCAATGATGAATCTAAATGAAAGCAAAGGAAATAATTTTGAATTTTGCTTTTTGAATCTTGAATAAAGAAAAAGCCGCACCCCTCGGAGCGCGGCTTAATTTTGAGTTGTGATCTTTGGATTTAGAACAGTTTCTTGGGATACTCGCCTGCGGCGACCAGAGCATTGAGCTTTTCGATTACGCCCGCACGATCCTCGGCATAGGTTACACCAAACCACTGCGAAGTGGTATCGAGCACCTTTACGCGAGCCTTACCCGTAGTAATCAAGTGATTGACCATATGGGGAATGTAGAACTCGGCCTTCGGATTCGAAATGTTATTGCGCAGGTACTCCACAAAGTAATCCTCCGAATAACGGAAATAGTCGGGAGTAAAGCCCCACATATTCATCGATACGGGAGTGCGCTCGTTGGTTGTTACCTTAAAACCATTGTCGCCCGTAAATGAGATTTTGCCATCGACGCGGCTGATATCGGTACGCTCGACAATACCCGTCAGGTAGTTGTACTCGTTGGTCGAGCAGACACCGCGCGAAACGGTACCCGACTCCGAGAGGGTGTTACCCACACGGAATCCGACCATACAATATCGGCCCTCGCCCTCGGTGCGTTTCAACTCGCGACCGATTACGGCAAAGCTGTCGCGACCATAGAAATCGTCGGCATTGATCACCAAGAAGGGCTCGTTGATAACCTCCTTACCCATCATTACTGCGTGATTCGTACCCCACGGTTTGACACGACCTTCGGGAGCCTTGAAGCCCTCAGGTAGCGCGTCGATCGACTGAAAAACCAACTCGACGGGAATATGATTTTCATACTTGGGCAAAATCAAACGGCGGAAATCATCCTCAAAATCGCGGCGAATTACAAATACAACCTTACCAAAACCAGCACGGATAGCGTCATAAATCGAATAGTCCATAATGGTTTCACCGCTGGGGCCAACTGCGTCCAGCTGTTTCAGACCTCCGTAGCGCGAGCCCATACCCGCAGCCATAACCAAAAGTGTCGGTTTCATACTCTCGTTATCGTTCTCTAAAATTAGTTTCTTAAATAATATTCTCTCCTCAATTGGGACCGCAAAGGTACGCTTTCTTTCGGAATTTCCGCGACTTAGCTCGAAAAATTATCGTTTCCGAACAGAGAAACGCCCTCTGGCACGATTTTAACGCCATTTTTTTACAATAAGAATTGGCAACAGAGTTAATTACACGCAATTTCGCAGAGCAGATACATAGTTTTACACCAAAAAACGCTATCTTTGCGGTTTCATTTTCGCACTAAACGCGCGACGAAATTCGTTTATTGGGCGGCGAAAGCCCGATAAAATAATAAATACAAAAGGTTAGGCAATGAAAGATTTTATTACGCAAGCAAGCGACTTGATATGTGGTTATCCACTCTTTATCGTACTGATCGGAGGAGGCCTGTTCCTCTTCTTCTATTCACGAATGGTTCCGTTCCGCTATTTCGGTCGCTCGATCGAGGCCCTGCGCGTCAAAGAGGAGGGCAATAGCGACGGACAGATCTCATCGTGGCAGGCTCTGTGTAGCGCAGTTGCAGCGACAATCGGTATGGGTAACATCGCAGGCGTAGCCATCGCATTGAGCATCGGCGGCCCTGGTGCGATATTCTGGATGTGGGTCAGCACGGTGGTCGGTATGGCCACAAAATTCTTCGAGGGCACGCTGGCATCGATGTATCGCGGACGCGACTCGGAGGGTAATCTGCAAGGTGGCCCGATGTATATGATCACCGAAGGTCTGGGCAAAAAATGGCGACCGATGGCCATCTTCTTCTCGGTATTCGGTTGCATCGGTACGCTCTGCCTTATGCAACCCAATCAGTTGGTCGAGGCGATCGATACCGTATTCCTCATCCCGAATGGAATCGACCCGACATTCTGGTTGCATCTGGCTATGGGTGTGGCGATTACGATCATCACGGCAATCGTGGTTCTGGGCGGTATCGAGCGCATTGCAGCAATGGCATCAAAGCTTGTTCCGCTGATGATTGTAATGTATTTCCTGCTGGTGGGCTACATTCTGATTCTCAACTATGCAGCTATTCCGAGCGTCTTTGCATCGATCTTCGAGGGGGCATTCTCAATGAAGGCGGGCATAGGCGGTATTATCGGCATCGCCCTGCTCGGCGCACGCCGCGCGGCATTGATCAATGAGGCAGGTACGGGTACCGCCTCGATGATGCACGGCTCGTCGCGTAACAGCGAGCCCGTACGCGAGGGTTTCGTGGCGATGATCGCTCCGCTGACCGATTCGGGTCTGGTCTGCACACTCACCTCGTTGGCAATTCTCTCGACGGGATACACCGCCGGAGAGGGGATGAAGGGCTTGCAAATTGCTATTGACGCCTTTGAAAAGGCAATTCCCGGAGTCGGACAGTATCTTTTATTGGCAATTTTGTTTATCTTTGCATTCTCGACGATGTTCTCATACTCGTATTATGGTATGAAATGTACCTCGTTCCTCTTTGGAGCGAAGTATGGAAAGTACTACAACTACTTCTACCTTGCGTTGCTCATTGTAGCCTCGGTGATGTCGTTGCCGACCGTAGTGGGAATTATCGATATGGCCTACGCATTTATGGCTTTCCCGACGATGTACACGCTGTTGCGTTTAGCACCGAAGGCAAAAGCCGCGCTGGCGAAATATATTGAAGAGAACCCTAAACGAAAATAGAAAACAACTAAAAAATAGACCTAAACTTATGAAAAAGATTGGTTGCATTACAGGCCTGCTCATCATTCTCGGCTTGGCAATTTTCGGCTACGTTCGTTTCTACTACCCCTTCGGTGAGGGCGTTAAGAGTGGCGAATTGAACTATGTAGTACATAAAGGCGTGCTCTTCAAGACCTACGAGGGCAAGCTGATTCAGTCGGGTATCCGCGCCAAATCGGCTGGTGCAATCCAGTCATACGAGTTCGAGTTCTCGGTTGAGAACGAGGAGGTTGCACGCGAGTTGATGCTCAATAGCGGCAACACCGTTCAGTTGCACTATACGGAGTATTTCGGCGCACTGCCTTGGCGCGGTTTCACCAAGTATATCGTCGATAGCATCGTTACCGTACAGCCCGTAGTGGCGGAATAACCACGCCACCGACACTGCAAAAAATCGCCTCAAAATGCAAAAAAATGCGTTTTAGAGGTCAGAATATTTGGCGGTTAGCGATTTAGTTCGTACTTTTGCGCGCTGAAAAGTGTGAAAATCACATTTTTCAAGCATAAATAACAACTAATTAACAACTTAAATTTTTTCAGACAATGCCTGTAAAAATCAGATTGGCTCGACATGGTAAGAAGGGTTATGCTTTCTATCATATCGTAGTTGCAGATAGCAGAGCGCCACGTGATGGTAAATTTATCGAGAAGATTGGTACCTACAATCCTAACACGAATCCTGCTACAATCGACCTGAGCTTCGATAAGGCTCTTGATTGGTTACAAAAAGGCGCACAACCCACTGACACCTGCCGTGCAATTTTGTCGTACAAGGGTGTGTTATATAAGAAGCACCTGCTTGGTGGCGTAGCTAAGGGCGCTTTCTCGGAGAGCGACGCTGAGGCTAAGTTCAACAAGTGGATCGGCGAGAAGAACGCTAAGATCGAGGCTAAGACCAACAAGATCTCTGGCGACGCTGCTGCTGCTGACAAGGCTCGCAAGGCTGCCGAGACCAAGGTTAAGGAGGCACGTGCCGCTGCTATCGCAGAGAAGAAGGCCGCTGCCGCTGCTGAGGCTGCTGCCGCTGCTGCCGAGGAGAGCGCAGAAGAGGCTGCCGAGAGCGCAGAGTAAGCTCAATGGGCAATCTGTTGCCGGTTGGAAAGGTGAATAAGCTCTTCGGTCGTAAGGGCGAGTTGGCAATTACGCTATACAACACTTTTCCCGACAACTTCTCACAAGAGGAACCGTTATTGGTGGAGATCGATTCACTGACGGTTCCTCTTTTTTTCGGTAGCTTCGAACGACGCGGCGTAAGCGGTGCGATCGTATCGTTCGACGATCTGGATACTCCGGAGCGTGCTGCCGAATTGATCGGTAAGGAGCTCTCGATCGAAGTCGAGGCCGACAAAGCGGATGATGACGAGTTCTATATGGAGGACTTGATCGGTTTTGCGGCAGAGGTGGTCGATGAGCAGGGTGCGCGCGTGGCCGAGGGTCGCGTGGCAGACTACTATGATAGCGAGGCTAACCCTCTGTTCGAGTTGGAATTGAACGGACGCGAGGTGTTGGTGCCTGCTGTTGAGGATTTTATCGTACATATCGACTTCGAGGGCGAGCGAATGATATTCCTGCTGCCCGAAGGGTTGATGGAACTTTGATTGATTCAAAATTCACACGCCACAGGTCGTGATTTATTACTACTTTGCTACCACACAAAAACAAGAAAGATGGCTAAACGTGTTGTTATAGGGCTTTCGGGAGGTGTCGATTCGTCGGTTGCGGCCTATCTGCTCAAAGAGCAGGGCTACGACGTGATTGGACTCTTTATGGTCAATTGGCACGATACGACGGGTACGCTCGAAGGCGACTGCCCGTGGCACGACGACCGCGTTTTTGCCGAGTTGGTGGCGAAGCGATTGGATATTCCGTTGCACGTGGTCGATCTCTCGGAGGAGTACAAACGTCGCGTCGTGGATTATATGTTCTCGGAGTATGAGCGTGGTCGCACACCCAATCCCGACGTGTTGTGCAACCGCGAAATTAAGTTCGATGTCTTTCTGAAAGAGGCTCTTAAACTCGGTGCCGACTATGTTGCTACGGGCCACTACTGCCGCCGCGACGAGGTGGTGGGCGAAGAGGGTCAGGTGCAATACCGACTGCTGGCGGGTAGCGATCCGAATAAGGATCAAAGCTACTTCCTCTGTCAGCTGTCGCAGGAGCAGCTCTCGCGTGCGATGTTCCCCGTTGGCGGGCTGCTCAAACCCGAAGTGCGACGCATCGCCGAAGAGCAACATTTGGCTACGGCAAAGCGCAAAGATTCGCAAGGCATCTGCTTCGTGGGCAAGGTCGATCTGCCCGTTTTCCTGCAACAGAAACTCGAAAAGCGCAAAGGTAACATTCACGAGATTCTGCCTACGTGGCGCGGTTACGAGCGCAAGATTGCCGAAGGTAATCTGCGTGCGATGTCGGAACCGTTCAGTTATACGGTGCGCGACGGAAAGAAGATCGGCGAACACAACGGCGCACACTTCTACACCATCGGTCAGCGCAAGGGTTTAGGCGTTGGCGGTCGTACAGAACCTCTGTTCATTATCTCGACCGATGTCGAGCAGAATGTAATCTATATGGGACAGGGCGATGACCACCCAGGATTGTATCGACGCGCGCTGCATATCGCTGAAAATGAGATTCATTGGGTACGTACAGACCTCGCTATGGTCGAGGGCGAACGTCGCCGCTATGAAGTGCGTATTCGCTACCGCCAGCCGTTGCAGGGAGCCGAGTTGATCCGCACGAAGGATGGCCTTTACATTCTGTTCGATGAGCCGCAGCGTGGCGTTACGGCAGGTCAGTTTGCCGCGTGGTACGATGGCGACGAGTTGGTCGGTTCGGGCGTGATCGAACGATAGCCGATGCAATTCCCAATTCACAATTCGTAATTATGCCGTGCTCGTTTGAGTGCGGCTTTTTTGTTTATTCAAAATTCAAAAAGCAAAATTCAAAATTATTTTCTCTACTGCCTTTAAGGTACAAATGAGGGCTGGGGCGGTCGTCCAAAGGGCGAGCCCACGAAGGTGTAACGATTTCTCCGAAATCGCTAT
Source organism: Alistipes sp. (assembly GCA_045605245.1). Taxonomy (GTDB): domain Bacteria; phylum Bacteroidota; class Bacteroidia; order Bacteroidales; family Rikenellaceae; genus Alistipes. The sequence continues at coordinate 15,466 of JAZUPN010000100.1, forward strand.
TTTTCTGCGCGTACCGCAGATTCAAAGTCGGTCAAAGAGTTAAATTCTGTCCTCAAATTACTCTTTCTATAAATATTTTTAGAAAATTTGGGCTTGACACTTGGGCATTTGCAGAAAATTTGCTAATTTCGCAAACTTGAAGTGCAATAAAGACAATTAACTAATTATCATCAAATAATCGTTAGAAAAAATGTCAAACGTAAAAAGAGTTTACACCTTCGGTAACAAAGAGGCCGAGGGTAATGGCAAAATGAGAGAGCTGCTGGGTGGCAAGGGTGCTAACTTGGCAGAGATGAACTTGATCGGTATCCCCGTACCTCCGGGCTTTACCATCACCACCGACGTTTGCTCGGAGTACTATCAGTACGGCAAGGAGAAGATCGTTGAGATGCTCCGCCCTGAGGTTGAGAAGGCTATGAAGGGCATCGAGGAGTTGACCGGCCGCAAGTTCGGCGACCCCGTAACTCCCCTGCTCGTATCGGTTCGTTCGGGTGCTCGCGCATCGATGCCCGGTATGATGGATACCATCCTGAACCTGGGTCTGAACGACGACGCTGTTGAGGCTATCTCGAAGTTGTCGGGTAACGCACGTTTCGCTTGGGACTCGTACCGCCGTTTCGTACAGATGTACGGCGACGTTGTTCTGGGTATGAAGCCCGTTAGCAAGGAGGATCAGGATCCCTTCGAGGTTATTATCGACGAGTTGAAGGAGGAGCGTGGCGTTCAGAACGACACCGACCTTACAACCGACGATTTGAAGATTCTGGTTGCTCGCTTCAAGGCTGCTGTTAAGGAGCAGACCGGTTCGGACTTCCCCGTATGCCCCTGGGAGCAGTTGTGGGGCGCAGTTTGCGCAGTATTCGGTTCGTGGATGAACGAGCGCGCAATCCTCTATCGTAAGCTCAACAACATCCCCGCAGAGTGGGGTACCGCAGTAAACGTACAGGCAATGGTATTCGGTAACATGGGTGATAACTCGGCTACCGGTGTTGCTTTCTCGCGTGATGCTGCTACCGGTGAGAACCTCTTCAACGGTGAGTATCTGATCAACGCACAGGGTGAGGACGTTGTTGCAGGTATCCGCACCCCGCAGCAGATCACCATCGAGGGTTCGAAGCGTTGGGCAAAGGCACAGAACATCTCGGAGGAGGAGCGTGCATCGAAGTATCCTTCGTTGGAGGAGGTTATGCCTGAGGTTTATAAGGAGTTGAACGAGATTCAGCACCACTTGGAGGAGTACTTTACCGATATGCAGGATATCGAGTTCACCATCCAGGACGGTAAGCTGTGGATGTTGCAGTGCCGTAACGGTAAGCGTACCGGTGCCGCAATGGTTAAGATCGCAATGGATATGTTGGCAGAGGGTCTGATCGACGAGAAGACCGCTGTTCTGCGTTGCGAGCCCGCAAAGCTCGACGAGCTGTTGCACCCCGTATTCGATAAGGCTGCTATGAAGAACGCAAAGGTTCTGGTTAAGGGTTTGCCCGCATCGCCGGGTGCTGCTACCGGTCCCGTAGTATTCTTCGCAGAGGATGCAGAGAAGGTTGCTGCAACCGGTCAGAAGGCTATCTTGGTTCGTATCGAGACTTCGCCTGAGGATTTGAAGGGTATGTTGGATGCTGCCGGCATCTTGACCCAGCGCGGTGGTATGACCTCGCACGCAGCCGGTGTTGCTCGTGGTATGGGTAAGTGCTGCGTTTCGGGTGCAGGTGAGTTGCAGATCGACTATAAGGCTCGCACTATCAAGATCGGTGAGCACACCATCAAGGAGGGCGATTGGATTTCGTTGAACGGTTCGACCGGTGAGGTTTACCTCGGTCAGGTTGCAACCCAGGCAGCAGATTTGAGCGGCGACTTCGGTAAGCTGATGGAGCTGGCTGGTAAGTACGCAACGATGAAGGTTCGCGCTAACGCTGATACTCCGAAGGATGCAGAGCAGGCATTTGCATTCGGCGCAGAGGGTATTGGTCTGTGCCGTACCGAGCATATGTTCTTCGAGGGCGACCGTATCAAGGCTGTTCGCGAGATGATCTTGGCTGATGACGAGGACGGTCGTCGTGTAGCCCTGGCGAAGTTGCTGCCTATGCAGCGTGGCGACTTCGAGGGTCTGTTCAAGGCAATGAAGGGCTATCCCGTGATCGTACGTCTGCTCGATCCCCCTCTGCACGAGTTCGCTCCCAACACTCCGAAGGAGCAGCAGGAGATGGCTGACGAGTTGAATATCCCCGTTGAGAAGGTTGCAGCACGCGTTGAGTCGTTGCACGAGGTTAACCCGATGTTGGGCCACCGTGGTTGCCGTCTGGGTAACACCTATCCCGAAATTACCGAGATGCAGGCTCGCGCTATCATCGAGGCTGCTATGAACGTGAAGGCTACCGGTATCGACGTTAAGGTTGAGATTATGGTTCCCCTGGTAGGTAACCACAAGGAGCTCCGTTACCAGAAGAACGTTATCGACCGCGTTGCTAACGAGGTATTCGCAGAGCGTAACGACAAGATCGATTACCTGGTAGGTACTATGATCGAGGTTCCTCGCGCAGCTGTTACCGCTAACCAGATTGCAGAGGTTGCAGAGTTCTTCTCGTTCGGCACTAACGACTTGACCCAGATGACTTTGGGCTTCTCGCGCGACGACATCGCGAAGTTCTTGCCCGTATATCTCGTCAAGGGTATCTTGAAGGACGACCCGTTCCAGATCCTCGATCGCAATGGCGTTGGCCAGCTGATCCGCGAGGCTGTATTCAAGGGTCGCAGCACTCGTGAGACCTTGAAGTGCGGTATCTGCGGCGAGCACGGCGGTGAGCCTTCGTCGGTAGAGTTCTGCCACCACGCAGGTCTGAACTACGTATCTTGCTCGCCTTTCCGCGTGCCCATCGCACGTCTGGCAGCGGCTCACGCAGCTCTGACCGAGAAATAAGCGGTTAGATTAACCAAATATTGAGAAGATGGCCACTCCTTGCGGGGTGGCCATTTTGTTGTTGGGAAGGGCAATCACTACTATATGAAAAGCACGCCTTTCAAGGCGTGTCATCATTGGCGGGTCGGCCTTTGGCCGAGCCCCCCACCCGCCAATGATGAAATTCGATCCAAACAAAAAGCCACACCCGCAAAGAGTGTGGCTTAATTTTGAACTTTGAATATTGGTTTAGAAGTACTTAATCTCCTTGCCCTCGATTGCCGAGATGAGGTTGTTGGCAACCGAACTTGCGCCGATACGGAACAGTTCGGGAGTGAGCCACTCCTTGCCGAGAGTCTGCTCGACGATGGTGTAGTAAAGTGCCGCATCCTCTGCCGTACGCACACCACCTGCCGCCTTGAAACCAACCTTGCGACCCGTCTTCTCATAGTAGTCGCGGATAGCCTCACACATCACAACTGCCGCTTCGGGTGTTGCCGCAACGTCGATCTTACCTGTCGAGGTCTTAACGAAATCGGC
>JAZUPN010000101.1:0-21687 GCA_045605245.1 Alistipes sp.
CCATAAAGTTCAAGTATGCCTGTCCGCCTGTCGTGATTGTCATCAGTCGTATCATCTTGTGCAGGGCCATACCGCGATCGACGATCAAATTCTTCGAGCCGCGATTCATATCGGTGTACATCTCCTTGTCCATCAGTCGGAAGGCAATGGTCTTATCGCCCACGAGCGCCTGATCGTGGCTCTCGGCGTAGGCCACCGTGCCGACATCAGCCAAACGGTTGGTCATAATCTCCCAAATCTGCCACATATTCCACTCCTCGTCGGGTACCTCTTTGAGCATCTTGATCCAGAAGTCGGGGATCGCCATACCTAAACGGTAGTCAAAACCGATGCCGCCATCGTCGATCTTCTGGCACATACCCGGCATACCGCTCACATCCTCTGCAATGGTTACAGCCGACGGACGGAAGTCGTGAATCAGTCGATTTGCCAGCGTGAGGTATGTAATGGCGGGGCGATTAACCGTATCGTCAAAGAACTTTTCGCGTGCATCGAACTCGGTGTAGCCGTGATGGTCGTAGAGCATCGATGTTACGCCGTCGAAACGGAAGCCATCGAAATGGAACTCATCGAGCCAATATTTGAGATTCGAGAGCAGGAAGTGCTGCACCTCAGGCTTGGCGTAGTCGAAGGTCATCGAGTCCCAATATTTTTGATAACCTGCCTCGCCTGCGGGGGAGTAGTGGTGATCGCTACCGTCCAACTCGCGCAAACCCTCGTTGAAATTCTTGACGTAGTGGGCGTGAACAACGTCCATAATTACAGCCAAGCCCATCGTATGAGCCACGCGAATCAACTCCTTCAACTCTTCGGGCGTACCAAAGCGGCTCGAAGGAGCATAGAAGTTCGAAACGTGGTAGCCGAACGAGCCATAGTAGGGGTGCTCGGCAACGGCCATCAACTGCACAGCATTGTAGCCCGCGCGACGAATCTTCGGCAGAATCTTGCGCGTAAATTCTCGATAGGTACCCACGCCTGCCTTCTCTTGCGCCATACCCACGTGAGCCTCATAAATCAGCAGCGAGCCGAGCGACTTCGCGTCGAACTGATCGCCCTGCCAATCGTACTGCTCGGTGGGAGCCCAAAATTGAGCCGAGAAATCTTTTGTTTCGTCATTCTGCACTACGCGGGTGGCGTATGCGGGAATACGGTCGTGCCAACCATTGTCGCCGTGAACAGCCATTTTGTAGGTTGAGCCGTGGGTGAGTTTATTACGATACATCGCGTCGGGCAGGAAGATACTCCACACGCCGCCCTCGCCGCGATGCAGTTCCAATTCGCCGCGATGCCAATCGTTGAAATCACCAAACAGATAGACCTCTTTGGCTGCGGGCAACCACTCGCGGAACCACCAGCCCGAAAGAATTTCGTCGCGCTGCCATCCGTAGTAGCGGTAGCCGTTTGCATAATCGACGATCGATCCTGCGGCGCGTTCGATCTGGAAGAGTTGGTTGATATAGAGTTCTTTGCGATGGATTAACTCTCCTTCGACAGGTTCGAGCCAAGCATCGCGCTCAACGATTGGAATGTGCTTTTTAGTGATCAACATAGCGTTAAGTCTTAAAAATTGACACAATAAAGTTATGAAAATTACGCCAAATATGCAAGAATTCGAAAAATTTTTCTAATTTTGTAAAGATTATGGGTGAAAAATGACCGTAATTTTAGTACGCGAAACAACAATTTAATACTAATATTTTAACTAACAATTTTTCAAAATTATGTTCAAAGGACATCCCAAAGGTTTGTTGGCTGCTGCTTTGAGTAATATGGGTGAGCGTTTTGGCTACTATATTATGAACGCAGTGCTGGTACTGTTCCTCTGCTCGAAGTTCGGTCTGAACGAGGCAGTCAGCGGTACTATCTACTCGGTATTCTATGCAGGTATCTATCTGTTGGCATTGGTTGGTGGTTTGATCGCTGACCGCTCGCAGAACTACAAGGCTACCATTAAGTCGGGTTTGGTGGTAATGGCAAGCGGTTATGTACTGCTGTCGATTCCCATTTTGGCAACCGCCGGTAACACCACTTGGTTGCTGGCTTTGACCTGCTTCGCTCTGTTCCTGATCGCATTTGGTAACGGTCTGTTCAAGGGTAACTTGCAGGCAATCGTTGGTCAGATGTATGACAACTTCGAGGCCGAGGCTGCAAAAGAGGGTCCTGAGGCTCTGGCTCTGGCAAAGAGCAAGCGTGATTCGGGCTTCCAGATCTTCTACGTATTTATCAATATCGGTGGTCTGATTGCACCGTTCGTAGCACCCCTGCTGCGCGAGTGGTGGTTGAACGCTAACCAAATGCAGTATAACGCACAGCTGCCCGCACTCTGCCACGAGTTCATTCAGAACGCAGGTGCTATGGCTCCTGAGGCTATGGCTAACCTGACTCAGTTGATGACCGAGGTTGGTGGCGCAGTTGATAATATGGCTGCATCGTGCCAGAACTACTTGCAGATCTTCAACGAGGGTATCCACTATTCGTTCATCGCTTCGGTTGTTGCAATGGTGATCTCGTTGGTAATCTTCATCGCATCGCAGAAGATGTTCCCCACCCCCGCAAAGAAAGAGGCTGTTAAGAGCGTTGAGTACACTCCCGAAGAGAAGCTCGCTGCTGCAAAGGAGATCAAGCAGCGTCTGTATGCTCTGTTCGCAGTGCTGGGTGTTGTAATCTTCTTCTGGTTCTCGTTCCACCAGAACGGTATGTCGCTGTCGTTGTTCGCTCGTGATTTCGTCGATTCGTCGGCAGTTGCTCCTGAGGTTTGGCAGGCTATCAACCCCTTCTTCGTGATTGTTCTGACTCCGGTTATTATGGCTATCTTCGCTGCATTTGCACGTCGCGGTAAGGAGATTTCGACTCCTCGCAAGATCGCTATCGGTATGTTCATCGCAGCTTTGGCATTCTTGTTCTTGGCTATCTACTCGTTCATCGCAGGTTATCCTTCGGCTGACGTTTACAAGGCTCTGCCTATCGCTGAACAGATGGCAGGTAAGGCTCACTGGTGGGTCCTGATCGCTGTCTATTTCTTCCTGACCGTTGCAGAGTTGTTCATCTCGCCGCTGGGTCTGTCGTTCGTATCGAAGGTTGCTCCCAAGCACCTGCTCGGTCTGTGCCAGGGTCTGTGGTTGGGCGCTACCGCTCTCGGTAACCTGATGTTGTGGGTTGGTCCTCTGATGTACAACGCTTGGCCTTTGTGGCAGTGCTGGACCGTATTCTTGGTAGTATGCCTTGTTTCGATGGGCGTAATGCTGGGTATGGTTAAGTGGTTGGAGCGCGTTACGAAGTAAGCGATCGAAGATCACAAAATCGATAAAAGGTGCGGGGCAAATGATGTCCCGCACTTTTTTTGTGCAGAATATTAAGAAAATTGCCGAAAAAATCGTAATTTTGGGCGCGGAAAAGTGTGAATGAGCATTTTTCGGCACAGACACAACGAAAAGCAGTATAATAAGTATAACTCTAAATTTAGACAAACAACAATGAAACAGGCAATTGCAATTCTGACGGGTGGCGGTCCGGCTCCCGGTATGAACACTGTTGTAGGCAGTGTAGCTAAGACCTTCTTGGAGAAGGGTTACCGTGTAATCGGTCTTCACTATGGTTATTCGGGTTTGTTCAATCCGTCGCCTCGCACCGAGGATCTGGATTTCGTAAAGGCAGACTTCATCTTCAATCAGGGTGGTTCGTACCTGACTATGAGCCGCTTCAAGCCCACCGATAAGGATTTCGAGGAGAATTTCAACCTCAAATTCTTCACCGAGAACAACGTTAAGTTGCTCGTAACCGTAGGTGGTGATGATACCGCTTCGACCGCAAACCGTATTGCAAAGTTCCTCGAAGCAAAGCAGTATCCTATTGCTAATATCCACGTTCCCAAGACTATCGACAACGACCTGCCCCTGCCTATGGGTACTCCGACCTTCGGTTACCAGTCGGCAAAGGAGGGTGGTACGGTAATCGGCCGCGCAGTTTACAACGACGCTCGCACCTCGGCTAACTGGTTCGTAGTTGCAGCTATGGGTCGTTCGGCAGGCCACTTGGCATTTGGTATCGGTACCGCTTGCCACTATCCTATGATCGTTATCCCTGAGATGTTCAACAAGACCGAGATCACCGTTGATAAGATCGTTAACTTGGTTGTATCGGCTATCATCAAGCGTAAGTTAATGGGTATCGAGTACGGTGTTGCAATGATTTCGGAGGGTGTATTCCACTCGTTGTCGGACGAGGAGATCAAGAAGTCGGGTGTTCACTTCACCTATGACGATCACGGCCACCCCGAATTGGGTAAGGTATCGAAGGCTCACATCTTCAACGAGATGCTCGAAAAGAAGGTTAAGGAGCTCGGTTTGAAGGTTAAGTCGCGTCCCGTTGAGATCGGTTACGAGGTTCGTTGCCAGACTCCTATCGCATACGACTTGGTATATTGCTCGCAGTTGGGTATGGGCGTTTACAAGCTGTTCAGCGAGGGTAAGACCGGCTGTATGGTATATGTAAGCACCGACGGTATGGTATCGCCCCTCTACTTGAAGGATTTGCAGGATCCCACCACTGGTAAGATTCCTCCCCGTCTGGTTAACATCGAGTCGGACAAGTTCAAGCAGGTTGTTGACTATCTGCTGAACTATGTAACCGAGGAGGACTACGAGGCTGCTAAGCAGTATGTAGCTAACCCTGAGGAGTACGATTTCCGCAAGATCTTGAATTGGTAATTTACTTACCGCAAGATACAACAACGGCCACCTTCATCGCGAGGGTGGCCGTTTTGTTTGATAGTGTGAAAGGATTATCTTCTGCGTCGTTTTTTCAACTTTTTTGTGGGGAATTCGTGCGGGCGGATAAGGTCGGGAATGGGGTGGAACTCCAAACGACCGAATATCTTCTCGTGAGTAGTCAAAGGTCGCTCCGGAGGGGCGATGTTAATCGTTGTGGCGATTGGTAGCACTCGACGAGCACCGATATAACGTGAGGCGTAATATCGCTCGGTCGAGCGGCTGACAATAACGCCACGCGAGGTGCTGGCGTGAATAAACTCAAACTCTTCGCCGTCGGTCGCTACACCGACCACAATTCCCACGTGTCCGACGCGGGTTTGTCCGCCACTGCGCCCCGAAAAGAAGACCAAATCACCAACGTTCCACGCGCCGCGATCAACGCTGTCGCCTTCGAGATATTGGTCGCGCGAGGTGCGGGCGAGGGTATAACCATAGTGTTTGAAGATGTAGGATGTAAATCCCGAACAGTCAAATCGCTTGCCGTTGCTCTGTCCATAGCCATACGGCGTACCGATATATGTGCGAGCAAAACACACAAGAGAATCGGGATTCACCTCCGGAACATCGCTCTTTGTCGAAGCCACAGAGGGAATCGTCATCAATATTGCCAAAATGGATATAAGAGCCTTCGCTGGTCGCATTGTGCTTGGTTAAAGAAATGACAAAGACACGGAATAGATTGGCTCCGTGTCTTTGTGCGTTGTTTTGTTGATGAGATTATCGGGTAGTTTGTGCCGAGCTTCTACTCGTCATCGTCAGAATCGCTGTCGGCGATATCCTCTGCGCCCTTAATCTCGTCATCGTCGTAATAGTCGTTATCGTTGTCGTCGTCGATATTTTCGTCAATTTTAACATCGATCTTTACAAGATAACTGATCTCCTCGGTCTCGAAAGGTACGGCGTAGAAGAAGTCGCCCTGCGGCTTATCGACACGTATCATTACATCGGTGAATCCAAGGGGATATTTCTTTTTAAGCTCCTCCTGCAACTCTGTCGAGAGGTTGTGGTAGCTTGTTACAAGACGTTTTTTGGTTTGAATTGTTTTAGCCATAAATGTAACTTTCCAAAATTTTTCACAATTATAAGCAAAAAATGCATATCAAGTACGGTTAGAAAATTTTTTTATTTGAAAATATTTACTTGTGCGGCTTTTTTCTCGATTTTCGGTATGAAATATGGCTAAAATAGGGGCGAATCTCGACAAAATTCGTAACTTTGTTATCTAATATTCCGCGTCAGATGAAGCAAAAGATTGAAGAGTTGCGCCGCTGGCTCAACTACCACAACCGAAAATATTATATCGACAATGCACCTGAAGTAAGCGACTACGAGTTCGACCAGCGTATGCACGAACTGCAACGACTCGAAGCCGAGTATCCCGAATTCGACGATCCCAATTCGCCGAGCCGTCGTGTGGGTAGCGACCTAACAACCGAATTCCGTACGGTCGAACATCGCTATCCGATGCTGTCGTTGGGCAATACCTATTCGATTGAGGAGCTGCACGAATTCTTTGAGCGTGTCGAGCGTGAGGTGGGCGCGGTAGATTATGTCTGCGAATTGAAATTCGACGGTACAGCCATTTCGCTAACCTACGAGCAGGGGCGTTTGACGCGAGCCGTAACGCGCGGCGATGGTCGTTCGGGTGATGATGTAACGGCAAACGTGCGCACTATTCGCACCGTTCCTCTTGAATTGACGGGCGAGGATGTAGCTCCGCTATTTGAGATTCGCGGAGAAATTTTTATGCCTTACAGGTCATTCGATCGCCTGAATGTCGAGCGAGAGCAGGCAGGCGAGCGACTATTTGCCAATCCGCGCAATGCTGCGGCAGGTACGCTCAAACAGCAGAATTCGGCCGTCGTGGCACATCGTGGGCTGGATTGTACGCTCTATCAGATGGTGGGCGAGGGTGTCCCCGCGAAGTCGCATTGGGAGTCGTTGCAGAAGGCCCGCGAATGGGGTTTCAAGATCTCGGATAAGATGCAGATTTGCCATTCGGCGGCAGAGGTTGATGAATATATCCGATATTGGGATGAGGCTCGCCACTCGTTACCGTTTCCGACCGATGGCGTGGTAATCAAAGTGAGCAGTTATGAGGCACAGCAGCAATTAGGTTTCACCTCGAAGGTACCTCGTTGGGCTGTGGCGTATAAATTCAAGGCAGAGCAGGCCTTGACGCGCTTGGAGAGTGTCGATTTTCAGGTTGGTCGTACGGGTGCCATCACGCCGGTAGCCAATCTCGCGCCTGTGCAGTTGGCAGGCACAACCGTAAAACGAGCTACGCTGCATAATGCCGAGCAGATTGCGCAACTTGATATCCGTCTGGGCGATATGGTCTATGTCGAGAAGGGCGGAGAGATTATTCCGAAGATAACGGGTGTGGAACTTTCGGAGCGCAAGTCCGATAGCGTGGCATTTGAATATATCACCCATTGTCCCGAATGTGGCACGGAACTGACGCGCTACGAAGGCGAAGCGAAGCACTATTGCCCCAACCAGAGCCATTGCCCACCGCAAATTGTGGGTCGTATAATCCATTTTATACGTCGCAAGGCGATGGATATCGATGGCTTGGGCGATGAGACCGTAGAGTTGCTCTATGGCGCGGGATTGGTGCGCGATGCTGCCGATTTGTACGATCTTCAAGCCTTGCAGTTGGCAGTATTGCCACGATTGGGCGAGAAGTCGGCCGAGAATATTATAAATAGTATAGAGGGCTCGAAATCGGTACCTTTTGCGCGTGTGCTGTTTGCGCTGGGTATCCGTTTTGTGGGTGAGACAACGGCAAAATATCTCGCGGCACATTTCGGCTCGATGGATGCCGTTATGTCGGCAACGATCGAACAACTTGTCGAGGCCGAGGAGGTTGGTGAGAAGATCGCTCGAAGTATTATCGAATTCTTTGCCGATGAAACCAATCGAACCATTATTGAACGTCTGCGTCGGGCGGGCCTGCAATTTGAGGCCGAGATGCGCGAATTGCACTCCGATCTGTTGGTAGGTAAGAGCGTGGTTATTTCGGGTAAATTCCGCCGCCATAGCCGCGATGAGTTGAAGGAGTTGATCGAACTGCACGGCGGTAAGAATTTGGCGGCAGTTTCGGCCAATGTCGATTATCTGGTTGCAGGAGAGAATATGGGTCCCGCGAAGTTGCAGAAGGCAACCAAACTCGGAATCAAGATGCTCACAGAGGAGGAGTTTGAGGCGTTGATAGCTTCGGCACCGACAACAACCCCAATCCCGACCCCAATCCCGACCGAGCAACCTGCGCTCGAAACAAAGCCCGATTCTGAAACCGATTCTAAACCAGAGCCTACCACCGCTGTTGAATCTGCGCCTGTGCAGTCGGCTATGCCCGTTCAAGGCGAACTGTTTTAGACGAACAGCATTGTGTAACACAATTTTTAGCCATTTGAAGCGTTACTAATCTGTTAAAAGAGAAGAAAATGAAACGAATACTTATTTTGTTACTGGCCTTGATGCCGCTGTTTGCGATGGCGCAACGTGTCCCCGACAACGAAGATGTCTTGGCAAAGACGATCGATAACTCCTCGCCGTACTACTATCCGCGCCTTATGGAGCGATATATTCACGGTGATACTACGCTGACACTTGACGATTATCACTATCTCTATTACGGTTTCGCTTATGCCGATAACTACCGCCCGATGGAGAGTGATCCTGCACGTATCGATGTTTTGGAGGTTTTTATCGCTACCGAAATGCCCGATTCGTTGCAGTTGTTGCGAGTTGTCGAGGCTGGTGAGCGACTGATGCACAGCGATCCTTTTTCTCCTCAAAATCTCAATTTCCTGACCTTCGCTTATGGCAAACTCGGCAATCGACATATGGAGCAGGTTTGCTACGACCGTTTTACAAAGGTGATGCAGACGATCGGTTCGTCGGGTACGGGTATTCGTGAAAATTCACCTTGGCACGTGCTTACGTTCCAGCACGCGGCAGACTTTACGGCGTGGCGCGGTGGCGAGATTAATAATCGCCAGGTGCGCAGTCGCTCGGTCGAGTATATTCAACTGAAAGTGAAAGATTCGGAGGGTAATCGCGGCTACTTCTTCGATTTCAGTCGCGTCTATATGAAACGCCCCGAAACCGAAAAACCGAAGGAAGAACGCAAGTGGAAAATCAACGATATGCCGATCAATTAACAACGGCTCACGTTGGTTTTGATTGGCAAAAATTTTGAAGTTTGCATTGTTTTTTGTTACTTTGCGCTGTCAATTTGGTAATTATGTCCGATCTTTTGGATGAAATGGCTGTAAAATTGATGATTGCAAATTGACAAAGTTTAACACAAAGATAAAAGATAACACTATGGCTTGTAATCTATTGAAAGGCAAGAAAGGTATTATTTTCGGTGCGCTGAATGAGGATTCGATCGCTTGGAAAGTTGCCGAGCGTGCAGTCGAGGAGGGCGCACAGATTGTATTGACCAACACTCCGCTCTCGATCCGTATGGGTACGATCAACCAGCTGGCCGAGAAGTGCAATGCGCCCGTGATCGCGGCTGATGCTACCTCGGTTGAGGATTTGGAGCGTTTGATTGATGGCGCAATGGAGCACTTTGGTGGTCAGTTCGACTTCATTCTTCACTCGGTAGGTATGTCGCCCAACGTTCGCAAGGGTCGCTCGTACGATGATCTCGACTATGGTTTCTTGTCAAAGACTCTCGATATCTCGGCAATTTCGTTCCACAAGGTGATTCAGGTAGCTCGCAAGAAGGATGCACTGAACGAGTGGGGCTCGATCGTCGCTCTGACCTATATCGCTGCACAGCGCACTTGTTGCAGCTATAACGATATGGCTGATGCCAAGGCTCTGTTGGAGTCGATTGCACGCAGCTTTGGCTATGTTTATGGTGTCGAGAAGCACGTTCGTATCAATACCGTATCGCAGTCGCCTACGCTTACCACCGCAGGTAAGGGTGTTGCAGGTCTGGAATCGTTGTTGGATTATGGCGAGCAGATGTCGCCGCTGGGTAACGCCTCGGCAAACGATTGTGCAGACTACGTGCTGACCCTCTTCTCGGACTTTACGCGTAAGGTTACGATGCAGAACCTCTATCACGATGGCGGTTTCTCGTCGATGGGTATGAGTGCTCGTATTGTTGATACCTTTATCAAGGGCCTGAACGCCGAGGAGTAGCCACTCTCGCATACCTATATTAATTAAGGTCGCCTCACGCGAGGCGACCATTTTTTTTGCTAAAATTAACGATAAACATTAAAAAATTAACGAAAAAGTTTGTAAAATCAAAAATCGTTATTACTTTTGCATATCGAAAAACGATAATTAATTAACGAAATTTTACAAACCTCAAAAACTACAATGTTATGAAAATTTCAAAATCCACTCAGCAGCGTGTCATTGCGCTCTTTGTTTTAGTCTGTTTGATGTTGTTGCCTGAGCTGATTCTTTCGGTCTTGCACGTAGTGCTTGATAAGGATTGGCGAACGACCAATAATGTTACGCTTGTCGGTATGATGGACGTTCGCCGTCCGAGTTATATGCTTAGCGAGGACGAGCAGAGCCTCTACACTCCGACCGTCCTCCGCGAAGCGACCGACGATTCACCTGCGATTATGGCCGAGCCGTCGCAGTATTTGATTTACGCCACCGAAGGCGATTATAAGATTGATACTCCTACCAACAATGTGCGCAAAGTGATGTTGTGTGTGTCAATGGTAGCGATATTTGTATTGTCGATACTGCTCTTGGTGATTGTCTATCAGGTGATTCGAGGATTCCGCACGGGCGAATTTTTCACTCATAAATCGGTCATTATGGTGCGCGTGATGGCGGCTGTTTATTGCGTTGGCAGTCTGGTATGGTCGAATTTTGACGCTATGGAGGCGAGTATTGCGTCGGAATTTTGTGGAGCGTTACGCCCCGAATGCTTAGGCGGCGCATACGTGCTGAATACCAATTCGATTGTGATTCCGTTGGTGATGTTGGTTATCGCCGAGCTGATGAACATTGCTCGTATGCTGAACGAAGAAGAGAGTGCAACCCTATAAACGTGTAAAGCGATGATTGTAACTAATTTAGATGTGATGCTCGCGCGACGCAAGATGTCGTTGCAGGAGCTTTCGGAGCGCATTGATATTTCGGTTGTGAATCTTTCGAAGCTCAAAACGGGCAAGGTGCGCGCCATTCGTTTCTCGACCCTCGACGCAATCTGTCGAGCGCTCGATTGCCAGACGGGCGATATTCTCGAATTTCGTCCCGACCAGCCGGAGCCTGACGATGAGAAATGTTAAATAATGTTAATTCTGCTTGTCGTTTCGTTGTCGCTGAAAAAAACTCTCTATCTTTGCGCAAAGAACAAGAAACGAAGTAAGATACTATGAAACTACTGAAAATGTTTTTACTCGCGGCTGCAATGTGCGTGGCTGTGGGTTGCGAGGAGCAGTTCAAATTTAACGAGGATACTCTGGCGCAGACCATCTGGAAGGGACACTACGAGCGTTACAACGCTCTTGGCGACAGCGCTATGGAATGGTACGACTTTACGGTGCAATTTACCACTGCAAGCACGGGTAAATATATTGACCGAGAGAGCAAAGTGAGCTATTTCGACTATGATATTGAGGATCGACTGCTTACGATCGATGAAATTGGCACGGACGTACTTTTTATCGATTTCATAGGTTCGTGGATTGTCCATAGTTCGTCGAAAGAGTCGCTCGAACTTGTGCGCTACCAGCCTAATAAGGAGTTGGTAACCCTCACCCGCGAGTATTAATCGACTATCACACCCAAACTAAAAGGTCGCCCCACGTGAGGCGACCGTTTTCTATTTGCGACAAACCTTATGCAGCACGATTAGTGGAATTTTGCGGACGGGGCGCAGGGCAACCCAACCGAGTGCCAGTAAGCGGTGTAGTGCCGAGATTCGCACGCACCCAAGTAGGCGTTCGCGTGCGATTGACTCCGTTCCGACGTAGTTTCCGTCGCCCATCAGCGTTACGCGACCCTCGCCCTCGAAATCGATCAAGCGATGGATGAGGTAATGTCCCTCATCTGTCTGTGCAAAAAGCACATTGCCACGTCTGATATCCTCCTCGCGCAGTGGCTCGATACGCACCTTCGCGCCGCTACGAAAGAATGGCAGCATACTCTGTCCCTGCACGCGAATCAACACCGAACGACCCTCGTTCAGCTCCTCGTGCGCCGCACCGAAAAGTATGTTATTGGCAATGGTTTGCATAGCTCTATTTGCCGAAAATTGTCGAGTAAGAGAGTTGCGCAGCCTCGGCATTGGGTAGGCACTCCAAGTGATAGACGGGTACGGTCGAAATCAGCGATGAGAGCGTTTCGCAAATTGCGTCTTGCAGCTCCTCATCGTATGCAAACGAGGGCGGGCACGATGGCAACAACGCTCCGAGAGCCTCCAACGGAGAGAGTCGGCGCATACGGTTGTGCGGTGCTTGCGACAGACGAACGATGGCGGCAATGGGGTAGTGCAGGTTGCGATAGCAGGGTGTCTTGCCACTCCAAGGCGAGCCGTAAGCAATTGCCGTTGAGTGAATTATGGGACTGTCGTCATTAAGTAGGTGTGCCCCTTCGATATTCTCGCGCCACAGACGCGTGTGGGTGCTCTTGCCCGTTCCCGACTCACCCAAGAAGAGCACCGCGCGGTCGTGGCAAACGATTGTCGATGTGTGAATCGGAATAGCTCCATTCGGCACCGACACAAGTCCGAATGCTACCCACAATCCAAAACGATAGAGCGATGCATCGGGGCGTGCGCCATTGAGCGCAGCGTTGCAATCGAGGCTGTTTGAGCCGAATCGGTGGCGCATAACAATCGGAGCAAACTCCTTTTCGAAAGGAAACATTCCAAACCAATAGGCCTCGTTGTCGCGCGCAAAGACACACTCACAAAGACGCTCCTCGAAATCGAAACGTTCAATCAACTTTCGACCGACGATTTGACCATTCTGCCACCAATCGGTCGGCAGCTCGACTTCGGTGTCGATCGTTAAGTGTGGCTCACTGCTCAATTCGGTCGCGAATGGCTTGAATCCGCGCAGACCAGCCTCAATCGGTGATGCAGTTTCGCCGATAATACGCAGGCCGATGTCGCCTATCAGAAAATCGTGAAAACTTCTCATTCGGGCTCAAATTTCAATTATGCGGTCGCAATATTCGAGCGAACTCGAACGGTGTGCAATTACCACTATCGTTAATGTATTCTGTTCGCGCGACAGCTGTTCGATAGCATTGTTAATCTCCTGCTCGGTGCGATTGTCGAGCGATGAGGTCGCTTCATCAAAGAAGAGAATGTCGGCCTGCTTGTAGAGGGCGCGAGCAATGCCAATGCGTTGTCGCTGACCGCCTGATAGACGGCTGCCACATTCGCCTATCGGAGTATCGGCACCCTGCGGTAGCTGATTAATCAACTCATCCAATCGAGCGCGACGAATGGCATCTTGCAGGCGTTCGCGATCGATCTTATCGGGATCTACGCCAAGCGCGATGTTGCCGGCGAGGGTGCTATCTTCGATATATACGTGTTGCGATACGTAGCCGATGCTTGTCTGCCAACTGCGGCGAATCTTATTGTCCAAAGGCTGCCCATCGATCAAAATTTCGCCTTCGGTCGGCGAGAGGAAGCCGAGTAACAGATTGAAAAGGGTAGTCTTACCTGCACCCGAAGAGCCTTGAATACCGATCTTCTCGCCCTTGTGAATCGTAAGATTAAGGTCGCGCAGTGTCCATTGATCCTCGTCGGCATCGTCAAAACGGAAACTCATATTGCGGACCTCGATGGCCGAGTTGAAATTGAGTCGTTCGATAGGCTCATCGTTCAAGATATTATCAGCATCGTTAAGACCTTCGCTGACGATATCGACGCAGTAATAGTTGTAGCGTATTTGCCACCATTGCGCCATAATGCTACGTACCGAAGGCAGAATACGTATTGCCGCAACGGCAAAAATACCAAACAGAATCGATGTGTCGGGGCGTGAGGTAGCCGTACCAAAGAGTATCAGTACGACCATTGCCAACGCAACGCTCATCTCGGTAATTATCGACGGAACGGCACCGATAATATCTGTGCGACGTTTGATCTGTGCGATGGTGTCAAGGCTCTGTTCAAAGCGGCTCTGCATAGTTGCAAAGGCGTTATTAATCTCGATGTCGGTATATCCTCTGAATGTCTCGATAACGGCGCGAGCCTGTTGGCGGCGAGCCTCGTTTTCAATCTGTCCGTATTGGCGCAACTTGCCTCGCAGTATAACGATATAGATCCACGACAGCGGAATAAATGCCGCTACGGCGAGCAGAGCCATCTGCCAATTATACCACAACAACGCACCGAGCAACAATCCGAGTAGCAATATTTCGCTTGTGATCGATATCATCGGCGCAATGACTCCCATCACAATATTGTGGCAGATGAAATTGACATTACGCGATAATAGGGCAGTGTTTTGGCGTTTGAGAAATGCCAAACCTCGGTCGTGGTAGTTGCGAAAAACTTTGATCGAGAAGTATTTATAGAGATTGATCGTGTATTGACGTTGAAAACGTTGCAGCAGTAAATTTGCTCCCTGCTTGATTGCTACAAATGCAATTACCGCCACGCACGTAGCAACGATAAATTGCTGATCCGAACTGAAACCTACCCAATCGTAAAGTGTGGCAAGCAGACGATTCGAGTGAATACGTTGCGAATCCAAAACCATAATGAGAACGGGCAACAGCACCGCTAACCCTGCAAAATTGAGCAGTGCGCGTACCAATGCAGTAAAGACCACGCCGACGGTTGCGGCGCGAAATTTCTGCGGTATGATTCTCAAAAGTGATTTCATAATTGACAAAGTTACGAATTTATTCGTAATATCGTATCATTTCAGGAGATATTCCTATTGTCGCTTACGCTGTGATGCTCTCCACCTTGTTCAGAACAATATACCAAATATGTCCCTCGACATTGCGATATCCCATTTCGCGGAGCAACTTACAATAGCGGGCAATCTGTCGTGTGTGTGCGCTATCCTGCTCCATACCGAACTTATAATCGACAACGATTGTTCGCTCGTCGCTGATCATCACTCGGTCAGGGCGGTACATCTTGCCGTCGGGAACGATAATATTGTTTTCGTTACGTACCTCTTGCCACTCGCCATTGAACCACTCGGCAATTGTCGGGTTATGCATCGCCTTTTCGATCAATTCGCGCAGGTGGTCGCTCTCCTTATCCGACAGCAGAGAGTTACGGTGCATATTCTCTATCGCCTTATAAATATCTTCGACCGAAGTTGCCTGCTCGAACGATTTATGCATCGCCACTCCGAAATTGCGAGGCGACAGACGCACCTCATCTCCCTCCTCAAAATATCGCTGCGATGGGAGGCGCAAACGCAGTTGCGACGAGGTGTCGCGCGTGGGGTAGTCGGTCAAAATCAGCCGCTCGGCACGATCCTTCTTGCGATCGAAGCCATAGGGATCGGGCGGCATAAATTCACCAAACTCAATGCGTTGGCAGTTGTCTGCCACCTCGACGCGACCTTTGATGGCTCTGTTCGATTCTGCTTCGTTATGAGGCAGCTCGGCCTCATTATCATTAACCACAATTGTCGAATCAATCAACGCGCCGACCGAATTTTTGTCGCACGATGCAGGGTACATTATATGGAGTTGCTCTTTGGCGCGAGTGAGAGCCACATAGAGCAGATTGACATTGTCGATATGGTTATTTACACGCTCGTTGTAATACTCTGCCGAGAAGTCCGAGTTGGCCATTTCGTTCTTATATCGCAGAGGAATAGGACCAAGACCCTCGAATTCGGAATCGGCACTGTCGGCCCAAACAAGCGTACTGCCACCACCTGCTCGCGGCTCCATCGACCAATTGCAATAGGGTATGATAACCACTTTGCGTTCAAGACCTTTCGACTTGTGAATTGTCGATACTTCGATAGCCTGATTATTCTCTTGCGACGAGAGGTTTGTGTCGCTGCCGCGCTCGTCCCACCAACGCAGAAGCAATGGAATGTCAGCCACGCGATTGGTGCAAAAGGCCACAATCTGCTCGTGCAGTGCCTGAATATATGCTACCGCCTCGGCCTGCTTATCGAGCCCGTAGTGCATCACGATTTGCTCAAAAGCAACTTCGGGCGATGTCGCGCGCATTTGAGAGAAGAACTCCGACTCTTCATCCGACAGCTCGGCATCGAGAGCTCGTTCCATACCTCGCTCGGCGAGATATTTATTCATCGTCAAGCGGCTCAAATCATCTGTCGGATTTACCGCTAAACGCATACAAGCAATAATGAATCCCGTAACGGGATCGTAGCTGATCGTCAGCGCATCCTGCGTAATCACATCGAAACGGAAACGCGCCGCCTCGCTACCCGTATAATCCAGCAGTTCGGTTGATATCAGTTTGCCGTCTTTGTTATTGCGTGTGAGGATCATAATGTCGCTCGGATGATAGCCGGCCGAGAGAACGCGCTCGACGCACTCGATAACGGGCGGCGTAGTGTTCCTCTCGTCATCGCGATCTAGACCATAACGAGTGATCGATATATAACCGTCATATTCGCATTTGCGTAGCGGAGTCTGGCTATGTCCGCGATATGCGTTAGCCATTAACGAAGAGAGGTGGTGAGCATCTTCGCTCGATAGCCTATCTTCTGCAACTGCCTGATCAAGAATCGCTTGAATAGTAGCACTATCATTCTCGACCGCACGACCGATCATTGCATTGTTGAACTGAACGATTAGCGGCAGGCTTCGACGATTTTCAACGAGCGATTTACTGATGATATTCTCCTCTTCAAGTCCTTCGGCAACGCCGCGCGCCAAAATCTGCCAATCGCCACCGCGCCAACGATAGATCGACTGCTTCACGTCGCCTACAATCAATACGGGGTGGTGCTCCGACTGTGCCAACGAATTTCGCAACAAGGGTAGGAAATTACTCCACTCTTTGTGCGAGGTGTCCTGAAATTCGTCGATCATAAAGTGCTCGTAGCGATTGCCAACTTTTTCGTATATAAATGGAGCATCGTTCTTCTCGATAAACTCCGAGAGGATATTCTTCGTCTGCGAGAGTAGTACGGTGCCCTCTTTTTCGCAATCGTCGGCAATCTTCGAATAGAGATCTTTCAGTAGCGCATAACTACGGAACGTCTCGCGGAAGAGTCGGGTAGCGTTATATCGGCGAATATTCTTGTCGTATATCTGACAGAGTTCTGCAAGCATAGGACGCAATTCACCAACAACGGCCAAAATATCGGCCTTGCGCGGCGATTTGGCAGCATACCACGCTTCATCGGCCATCGTAGCTTTGCGAGCCGATGCTGTCGGCTCTACAAAACCATTAGCGGCAACATTAGCAAAATATCGCACAAATGAGTTCGTGCCGCCCTTAAAGTCCGACGCAATTAATCCGTGTGAGGCCATAACCGCCTGTGCTTGATGCGCTATGCCAACCATCTTTTGTTCGATTGCATAGTTGCGCTCCATTGCCCGTTTCATTCGGGCCTCGATCTCCTCTTTGCTTGCGGTTGCTCCAATCCGCTCGTCGATCTCTTTGAATAGCTCTTTGCCAAGCTTGCTGATGCTGTCGCGAATATCCCATTTGGCATTCTCTTCGATGCGTTCGCGGGCGTAACCGATAAGCCATTTTTTCAAAGTCTCATCAGTTGAGATACTTTCGATCAATTGATCAACGCTGCGATCGAGCACCGTGTCGGTCTCAATCTCGATGTTATAGTTGAGGTCGAGATTCAACTCTTTGAGAAAGGCGCGAATGATTCGTTGGAAAAATTTGTCGATTGTCAGCACCGTAAAGCGGCTGTAATCGTGCAGAATGAGCGAGCGTGCTTCGGCTGCGCGATCACGAATATCGCGAGCATCGAATTGTGGAAAATCGCGCAGCAGATCTTTCAGATACGAGGTCTGCTCACCGCGGGCCAAATCGTTGATTTCGCCGAGGATACGGCTCTTCATCTCTTCTGTCGCTTTATTGGTGAAGGTAACGGCCAGAATATGACGATAGAACCAAGGGCGTTCGATTACGTCTGACACATATTTATATGCCAGCTGATAGGTCTTACCTGCTCCTGCGCTTGCGGTTAGTATTCGTGCTTTGCCCATTTGTCGTGAAAAAATCATTCGAAGATAACAAATTTCTTTCTGAACTACGAATTATTCGCAAAAAAGTTTGTAACTTGCCTATGTTTTAGAATGTAAAATTTTATGACTATGAAAAAGATTATACTTCTTGCGGCTCTCTTGATCGCTACGTTTGCCGCTAATGCACAGAAAGATGAGTCGCGTCGTGAATGGCTCGGAACATTCTCTTCGATTTCGCTTGAAGGCGATATGAAGGTTACACTCGTACCGATCGAGGAGGGCGCACAGCCTATGCTCATTATTAAGTCGGAGGATTTGGAATCGAGCAAGCTCAAATATACAATCAACAATAAGGGCGAATTGACCGTGCGCGAATCGAACAATCGCAATCGTACCCGTCGCACCGAGATAGAGATTCACTACCTCTCGCTCGGCACTATTAAGATTGCCGGCAGTGATGTCGATGTGGTCGGTCTGATCGAACAACCGATTCTCGATGTTGAGGTCTCGAATGGCGGATTCTTGAAGGCCGAGGTCGATGTGCAGGATGTAGCGGTTAAGGCTAACGGTCAATCGACAATCGATTTGAAGGGTCGTTCGCGCTATCTCACTGTTGATGTAGCGGTTGCAAAGCTCGACCTGCGTCATTTGGAGGTTATGTCGGCTGATGTTTCGGTAACGCAGCGCGGTGAGGTTTCGGTCTATGCTACCGAGCGTTTGGCGGCTGATGCAGGTTTTGGTGGCGTGGTATTCTATCGTGGTAATCCTACGATTTTACGCGCAAATACCAAGGTGGGTAGTTCGGTAAACAGTATCGAATAACACTGACCGATGTCGCTCTCGCACAAGCCAATGACAACGTTTCTCGAAGAGGTTGCCGCCGATCTTTATCAGCGGTATGGGCGTGATGTGTCGCGTTTGAGGATTTTGTTTCCCAGTCGTCGCGCACAACTCTTCTTTACCGATGCGTTGAGTCGTCAGACCGATGCTCCGATTTGGCAACCGCAGTTCGAGACGATTGACCGCATAATGACCTCAATAACGGGGTTGGAGCACGGCGAGCGAGTGCGTCTGATTACCGAGTTGTATAATGTCTATCGTGAATTCCATCCGGAGGAGAAGTTTGATAAATTCTACTTTTGGGGCGAGATGTTGCTCTCCGATTTCGATTCGATAGATAAATATATGATCGATGCCGATATTCTCTTTTCGAACATCTCCGAACTGAAACAGATCGAATCCGATTTGAGCTATATAACCGATCGCCAATGGGAGGTTATAAATCGTTTTTGGAGTGTTCTGAATGATGATAAAAGCCCTTCGGAGCATAAGAAACGCTTTCTGAAAATATGGCAGTCGCTCTGCCCGATATATCACTGTTTTCGTGCGCGCCTGCGAGAGCTGGGTATTGCCTATGGCGGAATGATTCAGCGCGAGGCGGTTGAGCGTATTGCCGAGAGCGATTTTGTGCTCGATGACGGTAACGTAGGATATGTGATTGCAGGATTCAATGCGCTCTCAACTTGTGAGAAACGTCTGTTTGACTTTTTGTCGAAGAATCGCCAGACCGATTTCTATTGGGATTATGATAATTACTACCTGAACGAGCAGCAGGAGGCGGGCCTCTTTTTGCGAGAGAATCGTGTGCGATATCCCCAACGCGAACTCTTTATATCGCAGGTTGATAACTTTACGGCGCGCGAAAAGAGTCTAACGGCGGTGGCTACGGCTTCGAATGTTTTGCAGTGCAAGTATGTCAATCACCTTCTGCGCGAGATGATCGAAAATGGTGTGCCGATGGATAAGCGCACAGCGATCGTTTTGACTGACGAAAATCTGTTGCAACCGTTGTTATATTCGATGCCCGAAGGTGTCGAATTGAATGTTACGATGGGTCTTCCGCTACGTCAGACAGTGGCCTATTCTCTTGTAGAACGATTGATCGAATTGCAAAACCGTCGCCGCGAGAGTAGTAATGGCATTTGGTTTCATAATACCGATGTGCTCGGATTGTTGGCGCATCCATATTTGAATAATCTCTTTGCGGATGAGGCAAAACGCATCTCGGCCGAGGTGCTGAAACGTCAGCAGGTCTATGTGTCGAGAGAGGAGCTCACAGCGACACCTCTGCTCGAAAAACTCTTTAAGCCTATTGCCGAGTGGAGTGCGATGTCGGACTATCTGCTCGATATTATTGCCGAGGCATCGCGTTCGGCTACGATGAATGATGATGCATTGCGACGCGAGGCTCAATATTTGGCAGTCGTTGCCGAGAATGTTATGCAGTTGCGCAATTCGCTCGATCAATGTTCGGTTGAGATTACGCAGGCGATATATGCCTCGCTACTGCGTCGTCATCTGCAAACGGTGCGCATCCCGTTCGAGGGCGAACCGTTGCAGGGAGTACAGATTATGGGTATTCTCGAAACGCGTAATCTCGATTTCGATAATGTCATTATCCTTTCGATGAATGACGATAATTTCCCTGGTAGCCGTGCCGTTTCGTCGTCGTTTATCCCCTATGGACTGCGTGCAGCATATGGCCTGCCTACGCCCGAACACCACGAAGGCGTATATGCCTACTACTTCTATCGTCTGATTCAACGCGCGCGTAATATATATATGGTATATTGCTCGCAGAGCGATGATAAGAGCAACGGCGAACCGAGCCGCTATATTCGACAATTGGACTATGAGTCGGGGATGGCAATCCGTAAGATCGATTTCGGTGTTGATATCAATCTCGATACGACCTCTTCATTCTCGATTCGCAAAGAGGGTGATGTGCGCCGCAAACTTGAACGATTCCTCGGTGAGGAGCCTTCGGCATTGTCGCCTACGGCGTTGTATCGATATGTAGCTTGCCCGATGCGTTTCTATTTTGCATCTGTGGCACAAATTCGTTGCGAGGAGGAGATTAGCGAGGAGATCGATGCTCCGATGTTCGGAACTATTCTCCATAATGCGATGCAGATTCTCTATGAGCCGCTGTTGCATACGCAATCGACCGCCGAAGCAATTGCCGAGATTACGAACGATAAGATTGAGCGTGCGGTAGATCAGGCTATCAATGATAATTTCCTGCACCGCAAGAGCGCGACAATTGACGATTATGGCGGAAATATCCTTCTTGTGCGAGATATTATTTGTCGATATATTGGCAGTGGGGTATTGACTTACGATGCTGCACATCCCGATTTTAGAGTTGAAAAGCTTGAACACGAGGTCTCAACACCTTTCGAATTTGAGTCTGGCGGTGAAAAAAAGCGTGTTCTATTCAAGGGAACGGCTGACCGTATCGATACGCTTGATTCGGGCATTGTGCGTGTAGTTGATTATAAGACGGGCGCATCGCACCTGATGTTCGAGGGTGTTGAAAATCTCTTCGTCGGAACAAGCAAACAACGTCAGTCGAATATCATCCAGACGTTGCTCTATTCGATGATGATCACTCGCAGCGAGGGACGAACGGTCGTGCCTGCGCTCTATTATGTGCGCGATTTGGGTCGTGAGGACTACTCTCCGCAGTTGGTCGAGGTCGTAGGTTCGGGTAAGGGTAAGTCGCTCCAAACGGTCGATAATTATGCTGCGTATGCCGAAGAGTTCGAAAGTCGCCTCGCAGCAACACTCGGTGAGATATTCGATTTCGATACGCCCTTCACGCAGTGCGACGATATTGAGGTTTGCAAATATTGCGACTATGCCGACATCTGCCGTCGATAGTCGTCTGAAACTTTAACCACAAATGAAAACCCCGCCTTTTCCGATGGAAAGGGGGGGTTTTATTATAGGGAGAACCCTT
>JAZUPN010000102.1:0-42991 GCA_045605245.1 Alistipes sp.
GGCTCGTCGCTCAACAGGCGGTAGAGTTTAGGCGACTGCAAGATCTCGCGGATATTATACTCCACACCGTCAATCTTCACCTTATTATATATTAAGCGCACACCGTGGCTATAATCGACATAGAAGTTGCCGTGTCGCACAAATAGCGGCTGTTGCACGCGACCGTCGGGATGATGCCAGCCGTAGATCGCCACGTTACGATCATAGCCCGAAAGCGTCATAATCTTGTAAGTCAGCACAATATCCTTCTTCAAGCCCGAAATAAACTGACCGAAACGGTAGCCGTGAGCCTTGAAGAGAGCCTTAATTGCGTTGTCGCTATCTTGAAACACAATCGGTTGGCAGTTGCGACCACCAAGCGGTCGGAACGGGAATATATCGACGTGTCCCTCCGATACCTCGGCGATGCGATCGACCAAAAACGGCGTGGGCAGAGTGCAGTCGAGAGCATCGGCAATGCGCTGCGCCGCCATCGGACCCATCGGCATACGGACAAAATCCTCGTCTGTTCCGACAGCGACATAATCGGGCAGCACCCACATCTCGACCTTATGCTTTTTACGCAACACCTCAACCGAATCGACAACGGGTGTAGTGAAAACTATCTTGCGGAAAGAGCGCAGTTCGGTGGGGACATTGCCCGCCGTAACCACCTCAACAATAACATCTTCAAGCGACCAGAAGTCGGTCGTATCGGCTCGCTGCATAAATGCTCGACCGCTCAACGTCGCGGCAGGCTTATCCTCGAAAAACGGAACGGGGAGGCGATCCTTTTTCAGTTTCGAGTTTTTGCCATAAACCACATCGCCGGCAACGGCATCGAAGGCCACCCCGACGAGCGACACAGCCAAACAAATCAGTGTAAGAAGTGATCGTTTCATAATTTCCATTTTAGGTATTTGAGTTTTGAACGCGGCACCCGCGCGCGATCTGCAAATTTAAGCAAATTTATCAACACTTCGCATAGACCTACACAACAAAAATGCAACCTTTGATTCTAAAAATATAGTGTCAAAAGGCCACCTCATCGATTTTTTCGTTACCTTTGTCTTCGAAGGCAGCTTATCGTCGCCGCAAACTGATAATGTAAAAATCCCAAACTCGATGAATCTGATAACACTTTTCCGTAAGATAAGTCCCTATGTGCGACCCTATCGCTGGCTGGTTGTGCTTACGCTTATTCTGACACTGATCGGCTCGTTTATCGCACAGATCAATGCCGTCGTGCTCGACCGCACGGTTGATGCCATCAACGACCTAATCAACACCGACTCAATGGTTTGGAGCACCGCCGCAAGGATTCTCACGATCATTACCGCCATTCTGTTGGGCAAAGAGATTCTCTCGGCGTTGATCACCTATGCGCAACATTTCTTCGGCGAAAAGATGCGCATCAACGTCTCGAAAGACCTCTCGCAGGCGGTCATCGACCAGATGTTGCGCTATCGTATGGCGTTCTTCTCGCGCTCGAACAACGAGACGGGCAAACTACAAACACGTATTGATCAAGGTGTTAGCAGCCTTTCATCGACCGTACAGAACTTCTTTATCGACCTGCTGCCGCTGTTTATGAGCGCGGTGCTGGCGTTGATTCTGATGTTTGCGGCCAACCTCTATGTCGGTTTGGCGGCTCTGTTCATCGTTCCGATCTATATTCTGATCACCATTCGCCAGGCTCGCCGACTGAAAGGCTGGCGACGAAATATGCGCACCTATCGCGAGCAGAAGAGCCACGGTGTGATGAACATCATCGAAAGCATCAACGTCATCAAATCGTTCAACCGCGAGCAGATCGAGAGCGACAAGCAGTGGCAATTGCAGACCGAATTCACTGACAACCAAATGCTTGTTCGCAAGACCTCGTTCTACTTCGACGGTATGAAGAGCTTTGTGCGTCAGGTGGGTACGGTGCTTATCATCATTTTGACCGCCTACTTGGTGATGATCGACTACCCGGGTATGTCGATCGGTAAGATTATGTACCACGTGATGTTGTTCTCGAACGTAACGGCTCCAATCACCCAGCTGCAACGTATCTTTGACCAGATGAACGACGCGCTGATCTATGCCGAGGGATTCTTCGACATCTTGGAGGCCGAAGAGGAGTGCGAACCGAGCGGAAAATATCGCCCCGAACATATCGAGGGCAACTTCGAGCTGTCGGGTGTCGATTTCACCTACCCTAACGGCACGAAGGCTCTGCACGATATCGATATGCGCATTGAGAGTGGCAAGATCACCGCGTTGGTGGGACTTTCGGGTGCAGGTAAATCGACCGTATTGAATCTTTTAGTCAAGTTCTATGAGCCCGATTGCGGATCGATAAAGCTCGATGGTGTTGAGTTGAGCGACTACGACACGCAGTTCCTGCGCGACAATATCGGTATGGTTTTACAGAAAAACCACATCTTCGACGGCTCGATCGAGGAGAATATCCGCTACGGTCGCCCCAACGCCACACGCGAGCAGGTCGAGGAGGCGGCTCGCAAGGCGTATATCTACGACCAGATTATGAAGTTGCCCAACGGTTTCGATTCGAAGGCTCAACTCCTTTCGGGCGGACAGCAGCAGCGTATCGCCATTGCGCGTATGTTCTTGAAGAATCCGCCCATTATCTTCCTCGATGAGCCGACCGCCTCGCTCGATGCTATCGCCACCGAGCAGATCAAGGCGAGCATCGATGCCATTAAGCGCAATCGAACGGTGATTATCATCTCGCACAGCATTTCGCAAATCATTGATAGCGACATAATTTACGCGATGAAGGAGGGACGTGTCGAGCAGTCGGGCGATCCCGATTCGCTCTATCGCGACGGCGGCGTTTATAAAGATATTGTCGATGCATCGGCACGCAGTCTGAATATCGACAAGTTGGCCAAAACGCTCGATGCAGATGGCGACGGCGTGATGTTCGATTAAGGAGGTGCGACAATGATGAAACGACTGATTTTTACTGCCGTTATGGCAATGCTTGCGCTTGTTTTGCAGGCACAGGATCGTACCCCGTTCTTTGTGCAGATTGCCGATCCGCAGCTCGGATTTATCACCAAGAGCGAAGATTACTCGATCGAACAGGAGCGAATGGAGCGCATAATCGCAAAGGTCAATCAGTTGCAGCCCGATTTTGTGGTCTTTGCCGGCGATCTGGTCCATTGGCCAACCGATCACTCGCGCGCGGCGTTTGATGAACTTTGCAAGAGGTTCGACCGTTCGATTCCGATATATTATCTCCCTGGCAACCACGATGTTGGCAACGACGCAAAGGCCGAGGCTGTTGCGGAATTCGTCGAGCGTTACGGCCACGATCGCTTTGTGCATAAGGGACAGGGCTACCGCGTTATCGGTTACAATTCGTGTGTAATCAAGGCCGAAACCGAGGCCGAAGCGAAGGAGTACAAGTGGCTCAAACGGCAGTTGCGACGCTCGTCGCGCCGCCCGACAATCGTTGTGGCGCACCACCCCGTTTTCGTCAATTCGCCTACCGAAAAGGAGACCTACGAAAACCTCGCTCCGCAGATGCGCGAGAGGTATCTATCGCTCTTTGAGCAGTTTGGAGTCGATATGGCTCTGGCAGGACATCTGCATATGTGCGCGCGTGGCGAGTATCACGACATCCCCTTCGTAACCTCCGGCCCTGCGGGTCGCACCTTGGGGCGCGATGGTGCTGGGATCACTATCGTTACCGTTCGCAACGGCACGATCGAGGCGACCTACTACGAGATCGACCAAATTCCCGACCGAGTAAAGTAGGTACGAAACTGACAAATATCCCAAAACAAATTTTTTCCGAGAGCAATGTAGCGATATATTGCTCTCTTTTCGTTACCTTTGCGCCCGAAAAACAAGAACAATGGAACAATCGCAATATTACAACGAATACGAAGAGCGTTTGAAAATCGAGTTGCTCAAACTCTGCACCTCGCACGGAATGTTGGAGGGCACGTTGCTCGCATCGGAGGATATCGATGAGCGTTGGAGCAAGGACTACGCATCGCACTATATGGCCGACTCGGTGAGCCAGATCAACACCTTCCCCGCCGCCGCAATTGCGTGGGCAGGCTATGTGGGTATGGCCGTAGCACACCGCTGGGACGAGGATTGGGAGCAGTACGCGACCGAGGAGTACGAGGCTCTGCACGGCGAGCGTGGCTTTGACGATATGGACGAGCACATCGTGCAGAACATCTTGGGCTTACAGCTCGACTCGGAGGAGGCCGTCAAAATCGAAGATATGATGCGTAGTTGCGCACATACGGCAATGACGCTCATTCGCCGCGAGCAGGTCGAGGGTCAGAGTACCAAAGCCTTCTACATCTTCGCTCGAACAGCGAAAGTTCTCTACCAAATCGGTGCCGCGTTGGAGTTGCGACGCTTGGGGTATCGTTTTGAAAAAGTTAATATGGGAGATCAGCCGCTTTACTCGTAATGAGCAAGCGGCTATTTTTTATAAAAAAAGGGAGCTCGGAACTGCTCAAACGTCGAAAAAAATCGTATCTTTGTACGAATAACTGTCGGCGTGCGCGCGTATGCAAACGCTAACACCGTAAGGCACACTTATTTACGGTGGATTTATTATGAAATAATATTTACAAAATTACATACTGAACAATGGCAAATCTTACGAATTCCAAGAAGAAGGTTGTAGTGCTGGGATCCGGCGCACTCAAAATCGGTCAGGCCGGTGAGTTCGACTACTCAGGTTCACAGGCATTGAAAGCCCTGCGCGAAGAGGGCATCCAGACAGTGTTGATTAACCCCAACATCGCAACTATCCAGACCTCGGAAGGCATCGCCGACAGCGTCTATTTCCTGCCCGTAACTCCCCACTTCGTTGAGGAGATCATCAAAAAAGAGCAGCCCGACGGCATCCTGCTCGCATTCGGCGGTCAGACCGCTCTGAACTGCGGTACGGAGCTCTACCAGAACGGCATTCTGCAAAAGTATGGCGTAGATGTTCTCGGAACGTCGGTTGAAGCTATTATGGCAACCGAGGACCGCGATCTGTTCGTGAAGAAGCTCAACGAAATCGACATTAAGACCCCTATCTCGCAGGCCGTAGAGACTATGGAAGATGCCATCGCTGCTGCACGCAAGATCGGCTTCCCGATTATGGTTCGCTCGGCATACGCTCTGGGCGGTCTGGGTAGCGGTATCTGCCGCAACGAAGAGGAGTTCGTAACTCTGTGCGAGAGTTCGTTCGCCTACTCGAAGCAGATTCTGGTCGAGGAGTCGCTCAAAGGCTGGAAGGAGATCGAGTTTGAGGTTATCCGCGACCGCAACGACCACTGCTTCACCGTTGCAAGTATGGAAAACTTCGACCCGCTGGGTATCCACACCGGCGAGTCGATCGTGGTGGCTCCCACCTGCTCGCTCGACGAGGGTGAGTTGAAGATGTTGCAGGAGTTGTCGGTGAAGATTATCCGCCATATCGGTATCGTTGGCGAGTGTAATGTTCAGTATGCATTCAACTCGGACACCGACGACTACCGCGTCATCGAGGTTAATGCTCGTTTGAGCCGTTCGTCGGCGTTGGCATCGAAGGCTACGGGTTATCCTCTGGCATTCGTTGCCGCAAAGTTGGCTCTGGGCTACACTCTCGACCAGATTGGCGAGATGGGTACAACCAACTCGGCATATAAGGCTCCCGATCTGGACTATCTGATCTGCAAGATCCCGCGTTGGGACCTTACCAAGTTCGCAGGCGTATCGCGTCAAATCGGCTCGTCGATGAAGTCGGTTGGCGAGATTATGTCGATCGGCAAGTCGTTCGAGGAGGTGATCCAGAAGGGTTTGCGTATGATCGGTCAGGGTATGCACGGTTTCGTTGGCAACGAGAACCAGCACTTTGATGATCTGGACAAGGAGCTCTCGAATCCTACCGACCTGCGTGTGTTTGCCATCGCAGAGGCTTTGAAGCAGGGCTACACTATCGAGCGTCTGTTCGAGCTGACGAAGATTTCGCCCTGGTTCCTCGAAAAACTGAAAAATATCTACGACTACTCGCTTGTGCTCGGCAGCTTCAACTCGACCGAAGAGTTGCCCGCAGAGGTACTTTGGAAGGCAAAGCGTTTAGGTTTCTCGGACTTCCAGATCGCTCGTTTCGTTGGCAAGAACCGCGAAAATATGCACAAGCAGGCGTTGGCTGTTCGCGCACTGCGTAAGAAGAACAACGTACTGCCGACCGTTAAGCGAATCAATACCGTTGCTTCGGAACATCCCGAATTGACCAACTACCTCTATATGACCTACGACGGCAAGGATCACGATATTCCGTTCTTCAAGAACGAGAAGTCGGTCGTTGTTCTCGGCTCTGGTGCATACCGCATCGGTTCGTCGGTTGAGTTCGACTGGTGCTCGGTGAATGCGATCCAGACAGCTCGCAAATTGGGCTATAAGTCGATTATGGTCAATTACAACCCCGAAACCGTTTCGACCGACTACGATATGTGCGACCGATTGTACTTCGACGAGTTGTCGTTCGAGCGCGTGATGGACGTTTTGGATCTCGAAACCCCGCGCGGCGTAATCGTTTCAGTGGGTGGTCAGATTCCCAACAACTTGGCTATGAAGCTCTACCATCAGGATATCCCTGTGCTGGGCACGTCGCCGCTGTCGATCGACCGCGCCGAGAACCGCCACAAGTTTTCGAGTATGCTCGACCAGCTCGGCATCGACCAGCCGGCGTGGAAGGAGCTGTCGGATATGAAGGATATTTATGACTTCGTCGATAAGGTTGGCTACCCCGTTCTGGTACGTCCCTCGTATGTACTTTCGGGTGCAGCGATGAACGTATGCTACAACCAGGAGCAGCTCGAAAGATTCCTCGCAGCCGCTGCCGAGGTATCGAAGGAGTACCCCGTAGTGGTTTCGCAGTTCTTGCAGAACGCCAAGGAGATCGAGTTCGACGCCGTAGCAAAGGATGGTGAGGTTGTCGAGTACGCTATTTCGGAGCATATCGAGTTTGCAGGCGTTCATTCAGGCGACGCAACACTCGTATTCCCGCCCCAGAAGATCTACTTCGAGACCGCTCGCCGCATTAAGAAGATCAGCCGCAAGATCGCCAAAGAGCTGAATATCAGCGGTCCGTTCAATATCCAATACTTGGCAAAGAACAACGATGTGAAGGTTATCGAGTGCAACCTGCGTGCATCGCGTTCGTTCCCCTTCGTGTCGAAGGTTTTGAAGCGCAACTTCATCGAGACTGCAACCCGCATTATGCTCGACGCTCCGTATAGCAAGCCCGATACCAACGTATTCGACATTGATTGGATCGGCGTTAAGTCGTCGCAGTTCTCGTTCGCTCGTCTGCACAATGCCGACCCCGTATTGAGCGTCGATATGTCCTCGACCGGTGAGGTTGGTTGCTTGGGCGACGACTTCAACGAGGCTCTGCTTACCGCAATGATCTCGGTAGGTTACGCAATTCCCGAAAAGAATATTATGGTTTCGTCGGGCGATGCAAAATCGAAGGTCGATCTTCTCGATCCCTGCAAGGTATTGCAGAAGCACGGCTACAACATCTTCGCAACCAAGGGTACGCAGCGTTTCCTCGAAGAGCACGGTATCAAGGCTACCGTAGTCGATTGGCCCGATGAGGGTGAGATCGGTCTGAATGTGATGGATATGATCTCGAATCACGGTTTCGACCTGATCGTGAATATCCCGAAGAACCACACTCACCGCGAGCTGACCAATGGTTACAAGATCCGCCGCGCGGCAATTGATCACAATATTCCGCTGATCACCAACGCTCGTTTAGCAAGTGCATTTATCGAGGCTTGCTGCGAGTTGAAGGAGGGCAATATCCAGATCAAGAGCTGGCAGGAGTATAAGATGTAAATCCCACAACACACGCAATAGAGAGGGCTACGCCAAGGCGTGGCCCTTTTTATACCTTAATATATATAAGCAAATATGGCAGAGCACCTCGAAATAGCCGCTGGCGGCAAGGCGGAGCGTTATGCGCTACTCACCCGACAAATCGAAGCGGTTGTGGCGGGCGAAAACGACTTGATTGCACGTATGGCAAACATCGCCTCGATGATCCACCACACATTCGGATTCTGGTGGACGGGATTCTATCGCGTCGCGGGTAACGAACTGATACTCGGCCCATTTCAAGGGCCGTTGGCCTGCTCTCGAATTGCATT
This sequence comes from Alistipes sp., assembly GCA_045605245.1. GTDB lineage: Bacteria > Bacteroidota > Bacteroidia > Bacteroidales > Rikenellaceae > Alistipes. The sequence goes on from JAZUPN010000102.1 coordinate 8,151, forward strand.
CGGGCGCGGCGTGTGCGGTACGGCGTGGCACGAAGAGCGTACGATTGTCGTGCCCGATGTCGAGCAGTTCGAGGGGCACATTGCGTGCAGTTCAGCCTCACGCAGCGAGATCGTAGTGCCCGTATGGCGCGACGGAGAGGTTATTGCCGTTTTGGATATTGACAGTTGCGATTTGGCTACTTTTGACACTGTCGATCAGGAGTGGTTGGAGCGCATTGTCGAAATTTTATCGCGTTAAAAAAGGGATAACGGCAATAAAAAAACAGGCGCAAAACAGCCCGAAACATCCACAAAGACCTCGAAAAATCACAACCAACGATAAACCGAAAGAGAGCCCCGAAAACGGGGCTTTTTCTTATCTGTTTTCAGAAGAATCGCATGCAAGTTTTACGAGAATGTACGACAAAGTGAGTACAAAAGGAGGAAAAGAGTAATTGAAATATTTATTTTTATTAGACTGATGTTGTGTTAAATCGCTAACAGCCAGACGTTAGACAAAAAGCAGTACGACCAAAAATATAAAAAAACGATCGTTTTATCACTTTCGAGCGCAATCACTCTTACAAAACTGATTTTTTAGATTAAGAAAAGTTGGAAGATTATGCCGATCATCATCAAACTATAAATCAGAGAATTAGAGCAACAACATCCCCAAAAATTCCACTAAAATCCGACCAAATAGTCTGTCGGCGCGGGATTTTGATTTTTTTTATTAGAAAATTATGCGTATATTGCGCCCTCTAATATACATTAGAAACCTGATTAGCTAAACAAAATTTAACGAAATCAATCAATTAGTTTAATTAAAAATTTTTAACAATGAAGAACTTTTTACTTAAAGTTGCTCTGTTCAGCGCAATGTTCGCTGGTTTGGCACTGACGGGTTGTGAGCAAGACGATCCGATCAAGGATGCCGCTATGGGCGCAGAGGTTACTTCGACCACTCTGACGAGTGCGACTATCGAGGTTGTGTCGTTCGACATCACCGAGTATGCTTACACCGTTAGCCCCAAGGCTTCGGCTACCAAGCCGACTGCTGATGCAGTTTTCGCAAACGGCACAGTAAAGGAGATGGTTGATGGTGAGGATGTTATCGCATTGAACAACCTCACTCCTGAGAGCGAGTACGTAGCATACGTTGCTGGCCGCGTAGGTAGCAACTACTATCCTACCGTATTCGAGCTCGAATTCGCAACCAACGACATCCCCGTATCGATGGCTGCTACTCTGGTTGAGAGCGCTACCACCACACAGTCGCTGACCATTGAGTTGGACGTTGTGAAGATCAAGAAGTACGCTTATGTAGCTGTTAAGGCAGCGGAGGCTTCGACTGAGACTCCCGACGCAGCTGTTGTATTCGCTGATGGTACCGCTGTTGATTGCTCGACCGGTAAGTACACTATCAAGCTTGAGGAGTTGTCGCCCAACACCGAGTACGTAGTTTACATCGCTGGTCAGGAGGCTACTACCGACGAGTTGTTCGCTGACGTATTGACTGTTAATGGTGCTACCAGCGACTTCACCGAGGAGTTGACCATCTTCGACAACACCGGCCGTTCGTTCAAGTTGCACGTTAAGCCGCAGTTGACCGATCCCGCAAACGTTATCAAGTGGGGTACTTGCGATATCTTTATGTACAATATGAACCAGACTCCCGACTTCGAGATGCTGAACCTGCACGACCAGTACTATGGTAACTACTTCCAGGGCGATACCACTTTGGTATTCGACGAGGAGCACGGTATGGTATGGAGCGACGAGATGGGCGACTACATTACCTACTATGAGGCAATCGTTCCCGGTCAGCCCCAGTACTTGGCACTCGGTGAGTTCAAGTATTCGGATGACGAGGAGGAGCACGGCCGTTGGGGCTGGGGCGCAGGTTACTACCTGGCTATGATGAATATGGAGGACTACTACAACGACCTCTACGCTTACTGGTACGGTGAGACCGATACTATGCCTGATGAGGCTCCCTATTGGACCGGCTACCACAAGTCGATTAAGTTCCAGACCAAGGCTCCTGAGGTTCTCGACGCAGGTTTGGAGGTTGACCTGAGCGGTCTGCGCGCTAATGGCGGCCCGATCAAGATCAACACCAATGGTAACGCAGAGCGCATAACCGTAATGTTGCTCGATCCGTATACCGTACAGCAGGTTATGCCTTTCCTCGACAATAACGAGGACTACTTGCAGTGGTTCACCACTTCGTATGTAGGTTATATGATGGTAGGCGCACAGACCTTCCTTGGCGCTAACATCAAGTTCGAGATGACCGACTTCTTGTGGGAGGTTGATAGAGAGGCTGCTTACACTCTGTTGGTTGTAGCTGCAAAGGACGAGGTTGAGGGTTCGCTCGACGCGAAGTACCAGCAGTACACTAAGGTTGAGGTTACTCTGCCCGACTACTCGCTGCCCGCACCCGTTGTTGAGGTAACCCCGATCGAGGCTACTTCGCCTTTCGAGGTTTCGTTCAACGTTAAGTGTACCTCGAAGGACGCTTACGCTGGTCTGTACGCTGCTAACTACGCTCGTGAGTGGGCTGAGGCAGGTTTCGATGAGAACGCAGCAGAGGCTATGGAGTACTACGGCAACGAGTTGACCGAGGACGATCTGGCACAGATCAACTCGGATGAGGGTATGACCTTTACTCTGACTTCGCACGCTGATATGGTAACTAAGCTCGGCGTTGTATTGAAGAGCATCGAGGGTCTGGCTTGCGAGCCCGTAATCGTTGAGAACAAGTCGATGGCTGAGCCCGCTAAGGAGGCTGTTGATTCGGATCTGTTCACTTCGCTCGATGGCGACTGGACTGCAACCGCAACCAACCGCGTTGTTAAACAGACTTACATCTGGGGCGAGGGTCGCTACCAGTACGACACTACTTACACCGTGAAGAAGTCGAAGGTAACCATCGGCAACGTAACCTATCCCGCAACTCTGAGCGACGACGTTTACAACACTTGGTTCGACGCTACTCCTTACGACACTAAGGAGGCTGTTGACGAGCAGTACGCTCTGTTCAAGGAGGCTGTTGACATCTTCAACAAGAAGACCGCAGCACAGAACCGTATCCTGTTGAACGGCTTCGACTTCCAGGTAAGCGAGTACTCGACCTACTCGCAGTACGCATCGCCCTTCGAGTTGTGGTCGTCGGATAGCTACAATGGCTACGACAACGCATCGCCCGTTTGGGACTTCGGTCCGAAGTGGTATTTGGAGGTTGCTGCTGACGGTACCGTTACCGCTCCCTTCAACGTAAACTACTTCGCTCCTATGTCGAACTGGAAGTATTATAGCCCGTACTACTTCGCAGGTGCAAGCGACAAGGCTTATTTGCCTTACAACACCTACGTAACTGCTGACTACCCCTACGAGAACGGTCAGTTCCCCGTTGAGATTTCGGAGGATGGTAACACCATCACCGTTAAGCCTTACGTAGCTGACGACGATACCTTCTATCCCAATATGGGTTACATCAGCTACGGTTCGTTCTCGACCGGTACTTACGGCCAGATCGTTACCGATATCGTTCTGACCCGTGGTTGGACCGAGGAGCCCGCAGAGGGTGAGGAGACTACCGCTGTTGCAAAGGCAGGTGTTAAGTACGTTCCCACTAACTACACTTCGCTCTACAACGTGAAGCCCGCACAGAAGCCCAAGGCTCGCACCGTTGTTAAGGCTCTGCCTACTTACGAGAAGGTTGAGATGAAGGTGGTAAGCGTTGATGAGTTCAAGGCTAATGTCGAGAAGTTCCGCAACGCAATGAAAAACGCTGCACGTAAGTAATTTACGAGCTAAACTCTTAAACCAAACAGTAACTCTCCGCGAGGGGAGCTACTGTTTGGCTTATATAGCGAACACCTAAATTAAAACAAAAATATCTATGAACAAGCTGTTATGTTTGGCAGTTGCCCTCGTGGCTTCGCTCACCGTTTCGGCGCAGCAGCTGCCCGACGTTAAAGTCGAAAACGAGGCCGGCAAAATGATCTCTACCAGCTCGCTGGTGGGCAAACCTATGATTATCTCGTACTGGTCGCTGGCGTGCAAACCCTGTATTCAGGAGTTGAACGCAATGAACGACGCTCTGGAAGAGTGGCGCGAAGAGGCCGACTTCGAGATTGTTGCCGTTTCGGTTGATGACGTACGCTTGAAGGCTCGCGCAAAGGCAAAGGCAACATCGATGGGCTGGGATTTCGTCTGCCTGTTCGATGCTAACCAAGCTATGAAGCGTGCAATGAACGTGTCGCTCACACCGCAGAGTTTTGTGGTTGATGCAGAGGGCAATATCGTCTTCTCGCACTCTGGCTATACTCCCGGCAGCGAGCAGTTGCTGTTCGAGAAGTTGCTCGAAACTATCAAAAAATAGTCGATTATGAAACGCATAGCATTGGTTCTGACCGCTCTGGTCGCTGCAATGACGGCCACGGCCCAAATTCAGTTTGGCGAGAAGGGCGGTTATATGACCATCGGTTTTGAGTCGAACAACATCCTCTACCACAACGACGCAAAGCTCGGCACGACATACCCCAAAAAGGTTGATTTTGGCTCGAACGACTACCTGAAACTCGACTATGTGAATGGTCGTTTCTCGGTAGGCGTGCAGGGCGAGGCCTATCTGCCCGCATTGCAGGGTTACGATGACCTGCGCAACAACGGCTACAACACTCCGAAGGTGATGCTTGCCTCGAAGTATATCCAGTGGCAGGACACGAACTATTCGGTTTTGGTCGGCGATGTCTATGACCAGTTTGGTAATGGATTGATTTTCCGCAGTTTCGAGGATCGTCAGTTGGGTATCAACAACTCGATTGAGGGAGCTCGTGTAACGGCAATGTTCGGCAACTACGTTGCGGTGAAGGCTCTGTTCGGTCGTCCGCGACTGTACAGCAGCGCAAATGGCTACTCGGCAGGTTGGATTGGCTCACAGTATGCACGCTCGACGGTGGGCGGTGCAGATGTAAGCCTGTCGTTGTCAGATATGTTTGGCAGCCAAGAGCTTATGCTCTCGATCGAGGGTGGTTATATCAACCGCCGTGAGCGTACCGACCGCAAGATTAAAGATCTTTACATCGATCTGACTGATCCCAATGGTGAGGTATCTTCGACAATATATTACCTCCAAGATATCTATGGTCTGAAAACTCCCCATCTGAATATGTATTCGGCACGTCTGAACCTCGATTATAAGGGTTTCTCGTTGCGTGGCGAGTATGCAGGCAAGAGCAAGGATGTGATTGTAGGCTCGGTTTATTCGGATGTTCATTTGATGCAGGGTCTTACGGATGTTACCAAAGCAGGCTCGGCCGCTTTGATCGAGTTGGGTTACAATGTTGGTAATTTCAGCATCTCGGCACAGATGCGTCGTTTGGAGATGATGGGCACACAGCTTTCGGTCTATGGCAATATCGGCGTTATGGGCAACACACTGAACTATCTGCCCGCGCTGACCCGTCAGCAGACCTATATGTTGGCTGCGCTCAACCCCTACCAGATGAATGCCGAGGGTGAGTTGGCTTTACAGGCTGACGTATATTACACCCTGCGCAGCAAGCAGAGCCGTCAGCGTTATTGGAATTTCCACGCCAACTTCTCGACCGCATATACATTGAAGCCCTACCAGACCGCCAGCAATAAGCGCGAGCTGCTGTGGCGTGAGATAGATGTCGATGTTGAGCGTCAGTGGAATAAGCAGTGGAAATCGACCTTGATGTTCGCACGTCAGGAGTGGAATACCTCGCACAGTCAGGGCGCATATATCCCCTCGACGACCTACGCATCGAATATCTTTGTAGGCGATGTTATGTACAAGATCAACAAGAAGTTCTCGTTGCGTATGGAGGCTCAATATCTGCTCTCGAACGACTACGAAGGCGACTGGGTTGCAGGCTTGATTGAGTTCAACGTTGCGCCCCATTGGAGCGTCTTTTTCAGCGATATGTACAACCTCGAAGCAACCGAGGCCAACGGCTTTAACAAGAAGAACTACTACAACGGTGGTTTGAGCTTTACCCATTCGCGTACGCGCGTGCAGGTTAGCTATGGTCGCAACCGCGCAGGCTTTGTCTGCTCAGGCGGCGTATGTCGCTACCAGCCCGCATATACGGGTGTCAATCTGATGCTAACTACGTCATTCTAACAGTTTTATAGATAAAAGAATATGAAAAAGTTTTTTAGTTTAATAGCAATGGTTGCGGCTGTGGCTATTATGGGCATCTCGTGTAAGCCCACTCCCACTCCCGAACCTACGCCCGAAAAGTTGACCGCAAGCGTATCTCCCTCGGAGATCACTGCCGATGGTCAGTCGAAGGCTGTCTTTACCGTTAAGTATGGCGATAAAGCCGTTACAAACGTGAAGGCATACGTCAATGGTGTAGAGACCGCATTGACCGCATTGACCTTCTCGACCACGACCGCAGGTACGTACAAGTTCTATTTCTCGTACGAGTGGACAACGGGTAAAACCGTTCAGTCGAACGAGGTTACCGTAACCGCAAAGGCTGTCGAGCCACAGCAGCCCGGCGACAATTCGGGTCTGAAAATGGTTGTCGATGAGACCATTCTCAAAGTTGGTGAGACTCGCGCAACATTTACAATTACCTACAACGGTGCAGTTATCGAGAAGGACTACACGATCTATGACGGTAATAACAACAAACTCTCGTTGCCTACCACCACCGTAACGATCAATGGCAAGAGCTACAAGCAGCCCTACTTCGAGAGCGCAACAACCGGCGAGTTCACGTTCTGGGCAAGCTACAAGACCGAGAGTACCAAGGATCGAATGATAAAGATTACCGTAGTAAATGAGGCTATTCCCGATCGTGCAGAGGATCCCAATCCGACGAGCACTTCGTTCAAGCGTCGCACTATGATTATGCAGTTCACCGGCACCGATTGCCCCAACTGTCCCCGCTTTATTGCGGCTTTGGAGCAGTTGGAGGCAGATGCAAGCTACAAGGATCTCTTCACGTGGGCTGCAATCCACACCTACAATCCCGACTCTGACCCCGCAGCTCCGAGTGAAGACGTTGGTCGTAACCTCGACTATGAATTCCAGACCGGCGGATATTATCCTATGGGTGTGTTCGATATGGCGCAGGTATTCAACAGCGTAGGTACCGCTGCCGACGTTGTTAATATGAAGAACTATATCAACAACGCGCAATCTGCTGCCGCTTCGGTTGGTATCTCGGCAACGATGACCCTCGATGAGGCAAATCGCAACGTTACCGTACGTGCAAGCGTTAAAGCGAAGGATACCAAAGAGTATCGCATCGGTGTATGGGTATTGGAGAACAATATCAAGGGCAAGCAGGCTGGTAGCAACAAAGATACAGATATTCACAACCACGCAGTGCGTTACTTCGACAGCAAGAACAACAACAGCTACAGGGGCCACGATCTGGGTACGATCAAGGCTGGTGAGACCGTAGATCGCGTATTCAACATCAAGATCAAGAATCAGGCGATCATTTTGAACAACTGCTATCTGTTGATCTTTGTTACGGCTAACAACGGCACCACTTGGGCTGTTGTGAATTCGGCCACTACCAAAGACCTCAAAACTCCGCTGAAATTCGAGTATAAATAGTCGAACGTCAGCATAACGACAACGGCCTTCCCCGATTGTGAGGAAGGCCGTTTTTTATTGCGGTTATACGAGATTTAGATGCGTTCAAGAACCCTTCTGACGGCGGGAATACGCAGAATGGGCAAGAGTGCCCACGCAGGCAGAACGGCACAAATAGCCGCCTCGATTTTGGTCGCTACGCCTGGCAGACACCTTCTTCGACCGCGACGCAGAGCTCGCAGAGCCTTACGCGCCACATCCTCTGCCGATAGCATTATACCCAACCGACGTAACCAGCGGCGGGCATCATCGCCCAGCGAGTAGAAAGGGGTATCGACAGCCGACGGAAAGACGGTCGTAACCGAAATATCGGCATCGCGCAACTCATACCAGAGCGACTGCCCGAAACTGCGCAGATAGGCCTTCGTAGCGGCATAGTGCGAAATTGTCGGGAAGGGAGTCCAAGCCGTAACCGACGACATCAGCAGGATATGGCCGCCACCACGCGCACGCATTGCAGGGGCGAACAATCGGCAGAGTTTGGTCGGCGTGGTACAATGCAGGGCGATAATGGAGTCAAGGCGCGAAGAGTCGGTGCGCTCCAATTGATTGAAGAGCAACATCCCCGCATTATTAATCAAAATATCGACCTCAATGGCGCGCTCCTCGCAAAATGCGAAGATCTGCTCGGCAGCCGTCGGCTCCGTAAGGTCGATAGCGAGTGTAACCGCCTGAATTGTATGACCGTTGTCGCGGGCTACGCGCTCCGCTGCGGCCGCCACACGACGATTATCCTCATCGCGGTTGCTCACCACGAAGAGATTATGCCCCTCGGCGGCAAGTTGCAACACATACTGCTCGCCAATGCCCGACGATCCTCCCGTAACCAACGCAAAACGTGCCATTGTTAATCCTCGTCGTAGTAGAGATTATCCATCAACGAATCGAGCTCGCGACGCTCCTTCTTGGTCGGGCGACCCGTACCGCGATCGCGCACGATAAATATCGTTTCGCGCGGCACATTCAGCTTATCCAACTCCGATTGGGGTGTGATATCAGCGGCGTACAGTGGCACATTTTTAGCGGGCTGGCGGCTCGAAACAAGATCGACAACGCGGTACTGATAGACAACGGGCATCTTCTTAACCGAGATCACGTCGCCCACCTTCACCTCGCGCGAGGGCTTGGTGTAGGCATCATTTACCAACACGCGATTCGAGCGACAAGCATCGGCAGCATCGCTGCGCGTCTTGAAAACACGCACCGCCCAGAGCCATTTATCGAGTCTGACCTCCATCGCTATTTAACCCAGATGACCTTATCCGAGTCGTCTTTCTCCGAATGTGGAGCTACCTCCTGCGCAGGGTAACCGAGTGCGATGAAGCACAAGGGTCGCCACTCGGCGGGAATGGGCAGGAACTCACGCAGATACTCCTCGGCCGACTTGCCCTCGGGCTCGGCTTTGAACTGCGGACGACCGTTGATATGTACCCAGCACGAACCCAAACCTGCATCGGTAACGGCCAACTGCAAAATGGTAGCCGAGATCGAGCAGTTATCGACCCACAGATCGGTCTTCGACTCATCGCCTGCGACCATAATCGCCATCGGGCAATCCTTCATAAATGCCGCGCCATAGTCGCGCATCTGCGAGATACGCTCCATCATTTCGCGACCCTCAACGACCATATATCGAGTCGAACGTGTATTGCGCGACGAGGGGGCTGTGAAAGCCTCTTTAAGCAACTGCTCAACCACCTCGCGCTCAACGGGGCGATCCTCAAACTTACGAACACTGCGACGCACGTGCAGCAACTCCTTTAATTCCATAGTTTTCTTCGGTTTTTATGGTTTACTTTTGTGCAAATGTAATGAAAATTCCGTCAAAAACCTTATCTTTACAATCTGAATCTTAACACAAACGAAATATGGAACAACAAGTAACCGCCGCATTGATCTACGATTTCGATGGAACACTCTCGCCGGGCAATATGCAGGAGTACGATTTCATCCCCGCTATCGGCAAGAGCAACAAGGAGTTTTGGCACGATTGCAACGAGTTGGCTCGCGTGCAAGATGCCGATATGACCCTTACATATATGGCTCGAATGATACAGGAGGCGCGCAGTAAAGGGCTCTCGCTCAAACGCGAAGCATTTCAAGAGTCTGGCTGCCGCATTAAACTCTATAATGGTGTCGAGCAGTGGTTTGCTCGCATCAATGCCTATGCTGCCGAGCGCGGTGTGCGTATGTTGCACTATATCAATTCGTCGGGAATCAAAGAGATTATCGAAGGTACGTCGATTGCGGGCGAGTTCCGCAAGATCTACGCTTGCTCGTTCCTCTACGATGTCGATGGCATCGCCTACTGGCCCGGTGTGGCGGTCAATTATACCAACAAGACGCAGTTTATCTTCAAGATCAACAAGGGCGTGGAGTCGGTCTTCGACGCGACGCTGGTCAATCAATATATCGAGGAGAGCAAACGTCCCGTACCCTTCCAGCGAATGATCTACGTGGGCGACGGAACGACCGATATTCCCTGTATGCGTCTGGTGAAAAACTTTGGAGGCCACTCGATTGCGGTCTATAATCCCGATAAACGAGATGCGCAGAAGGGCCTTTCGTCGCTTATTCACGACAATCGCGTGAATCACGTCTGCAAGGCTGACTACTCGGCAGGCTCGGATATCGACACCGTCGTTAAGACCATTATTGACAAAATCGCGGTCGATTATCGACTGCAACAGATGGAGGTTGTAAAGTAATCACACGAAGGCTATGAAACTGATCTTTGCAACAAATAATGCCCACAAACTCGCCGAGGTACAGGCCGTTTTAGGCGAAGGCTACGAACTCGTTACTCCGCGCCAGATGGGCATCACGGAGGATATCCCCGAAACGGCCTCGACACTCGAAGGCAATGCCCGCCAGAAGGCTCGCTATCTGTACGAGCGTACGGGGTTGGATTGTTTTGCCGACGATACGGGGTTGGAGGTCGATGCGCTCGACGGAGCACCCGGCGTTCATTCGGCACGTTACGCCACTGACGGACACGACTTCGAGGCCAACACCCGCCTACTGCTCCACAATATGGATGGTAAGGAAAATCGTCGCGCACGTTTCCGCACGGCTATAATTCTGATCGAGGGGGGCGAGGAGCACCTCTTCGAGGGTCGCGTCGAGGGTGAGATTACCCACGCGCCTGCGGGTTGCGGAGGTTTCGGCTACGACCCCGTTTTCCGTCCAGAGGGCTACGAGCAGACCTTTGCCGAGATGTCGGCCGACGAGAAAAATGCAATTTCGCACCGCGCACGTGCCGTAGCGAAATTAGTTGAATATTTGAAACACTCAACACTGAAATAGACAAGGCTATGAAGCGACTTTTGTTACTCCTTATTGCGCTCATTGCATTTGGCGCAGTGGCATCGGCCAAGAAACCCAAAAAGGACAAGACCCCCAAAGAGCTTACCAGCGTTGTGATTCTGCTTTCGTCGGATCATCCGCGTATCGATAGTCTAACGGTAACCTACCCCTTTACTACGCACAAATTCTTAATCAAAAATAGTCAAGGTGAAGATGTTGTTGGGTTTGGTCGTTACGTAAAAGATGGTAAGCAGGTTAATCCTGCGATCGAACCTGTGGAGGTAACTATTGCCGATTTGGAGGCAAACCACTCGAAAGTTATCGACTACGATCTTCTGCTCGAAGATGGGCAGTCGTGGGACGATGTTGATACGATTTTTTCATTGATCTTTGGCAAAAACTATAAAGGCACGACCTACGTCATCGACAAATGCACGATCGTTGATGGTAAGGCACAGATGGCCGCGATGTTCCACATTATGTGCTATCCACCAATTACTTACAACTAAAACCTCATACGCAAGTAAGAGTGAAACGACTGCTTATTTTAATACTTTTGACATTCGTGTCAGTTACCGCCTCGGCGCAGCTCTATATCGTCAATGGCGAAGAATATACCGCCGAACAGATGCGTCGCATTGACCCCGAACGTGTCGAGCATTCGGAGCAGGTAGCCGTCAGCGACAGCATTATGGCGCGCTTTGGCGAACGGGCGGCCGATGGTGTGATTGTCGTTACGCTCAAACACGACACCGAACCGCAATTTTCCGCCGATTCGCTCTCGTTCCGCGAGTGGGTCGAGCGCGAGGTGGCGTGGGGCGACGATGAGCCTGCGGCACGAGTTGTCTATCGCTATGTTGTTGGTACTGACGGCCGTGCGCGGCTGACCGAGCTGATCGAATCGACCGACAACCGACTGCGCCAACGTGTTGTGCGAGCCGTCAAGCGCGCCCCATTGTGGATACCTGCCGAGCGCGAAGGCGAGGTGGTCGAGGTCGAGCAGGTGCTCGTCATCGAGCTACCCAAAGGCAAACGCCTGCGTGGTAAAAGAGTCCTGATTCAGCTATAAAAACCCGCATTAAGGAGCCATTTTTTTGGCACTTTTCTTGCGGGGGGGGGAATTTTTGCTATCTTTGCAAAAACCACTTAATTAAACTACTATGAAACATATTCTTACACTCTGCCTATTGGTCGTGCAAGTGGTCGTTTCATACGCTCAGAGCCCGACACCGCCGACCAACCCAACAGCCGACAGCAAGGTTCTCTATCTGATTGCAGACAGTTGCGACTTTACAATTAGCTTTCTGCACTCGAAACAAACAGATTATTCGCTGTACAACACATTAACTATCCCGACAGGCAAGAATATTTTTGCCATTGGGTGCAAGGACTCTTTCGTCGAACGCGATGGCAAAACAGTGCTTGCCATTGATCGAATGTTCCCCAAGAGCGACTTGGAGACCACACCGACAATCCGAATGAAAGATTTTGCCAAAGGCAAGTCCGCCAAACAGTTACAGCGAGCATTCGACAAGTGGCAAAAGGAGTATGACTACATCTTTATAACCAAATGCTACGACCCTGACGCCGTCCGACAGGAGCGTTCGTTAGCAGTCGATAGCTACATCTATAATCCCGCGAAGGTCAACTACCCGCACTATCCCGCCGATTCGCTCACAAACGCCATCAAGCGCGGGGCGCGTGTCTTGATTTTCGACTCGAACAAGCCCTACACCAAGTTGAAAACCAATAGTATTAATTATGCTTACGGGTTCTATGCAACAATTGAGGGATACGATCTCCGCGACCAAAATGGCGATAAGGTTCGACTGAATCTCCTTACGCAAGATAATCTCACCTCGGCAGACGAGATAACGACCTATACCATAGATTGTTCAGGGGTAACGTTGGAGGGCGAGGCATTTTTCGATTTCAGCGAAATTGCCGCCACACGCAACGAGAAGGAGATTCGCGAGCTATACTACAAGTTCGACAAATTCAATAGCGAGGAACAGGAGATGCACAAACGCAAGCTCCGTCCGATCTATATTATTGATCGCGCCGAGATGACCGCTGGTAAAATTACGGTACACAAGTGTCTGATCAAGTTCTTCGTGGACTCGTTCCACGCTTCTCCGAGAAAATCCGACAAGAAGTAGTCGCTCACGAACATTTGCAAACCACCATTAAATGAGGAAGATACTCACACTCTGCCTATTGGTCGTGCAAGTGGTCGTTTCATACGCTCAGAGCCCGACACCGCCGACCAACCCAACAGCCGACAGCAAGGTGCTCTATATCGTGGCGGATAGTTGCGAATTCTATATTAGTAGTTTCGGTTTTGCATCCAAGAAATATGAGGATAATGCGACCTATTACACATTGAATATTCCGACCAAAGATGGGACTTTTGCAATCGGTTGCAAGGAGATGTATTTGGTCGAAAACGGCAAGGCCTATTGGCCGATTGATCGCGTGTTTCCCAAGAGCGACTTGGACAAGACGCCGACAATTAGAATGAAGGAGTTCGCCAAAGGCAAGTCGACCAAGCAGCTACAACGCGCCTACGACCGTTGGCAGGAGGAGTACGACTACGTCTTTGTAACCAAATGCTACAACCCCGATAACGACAAACAAGAGCGCATTTTGGCTGTCGACAGCTACATACACAAACCCTCGAAAGTGCGCTATCCGCACTACCCCATCGATTCGCTTACAAGTGCCATCGAGAGAGGTGTTCGCATTGTGGTGATCGACTCCGACAAGCCCTACGCAAAAAGAGTAGTCAAAGATACGGCATACATTAACTACGCATACGGAATGTATGCTCAAATATTTAATTATGAGTTCGTTGATCACAACGGAGAGAAGAGCCGCAATAATTTTATGCAAACGCAAGAGAACATCTATCCGCTCGACGAAGCAAATGTATTTACCATCGATCGCAAGCAATTCAAATGGGAGAGCGACGTGGCCCTTGACCTCAGCGAGCTCGCCTCGAAACGCGACATCAATGATGTATGGTCAGTAATATTTACCTTCCACAAAGGACACCGCCTCTACTTCATCGACCGCGCCGAGATAACCAAAAACACGATGACGGTACGCACGTGCAACACTCTCCTCATTACTACGGGAGGCTTCGGTGGCATCAGAAAAAAGAGCTCCGACACAAAGTAATATCCTCGCCTTGTAAGCAATTTATCTGGCTGAAAATTTGCGCTTTGGGAAAAATTGATTACCTTTGCGCCCGCAAGCATTTATGGGACGGCGGAAAATCCGTGCGTTGAGTGATGCTCAAGTAACTTAAACATTTATTACACAAGATGAAAACTATCCAGATTGCAGCCGTTAAGCGTGAGGTTTACGGCAAGAAGGCCAGCAAGGCAGCTCGTCGCGAGGGTATGGTACCCTGCGCTATCTATGGTGGTGAGGAGACCGTACACTTCTCGGTTGAGGCAAAGGCTCTGAAACCCCTGATCTACTCGCCCAACTCGTACATCGTTGAGTTCGACATCGAGGGCAAGAAGGAGATCGGCGTTATGCGCGAGGTTCAGTTCCACCCCGTTCGTGAGCAGATTCTGCACATCGATTTCTACCGCGTTCAGGAGGGTAAGCCCGTTGCTATCGACGTTCCCGTACGTCTGACCGGTAACTCGGAGGGCGTTAAGGCCGGCGGTAAGCTCGTATTGAGCAAGCGTAAGATTCGCGTTAGCGGTATGATCGAGAACCTGCCCGATGAGTTGGTTATCGACATCACTTCGCTCGGCGTTGGTAAGTCGATCTTCGTTGGCGACTTGCAGTATGAGAACCTTACTATGTTGACCCCCGCTACCACCGCAGTTTGCGCAGTACGTGTAACTCGTGCTTCGCGTGGTGCAGCAGCTGAGCAGCAGCGCGGTAAGTAATTAACCGAAACAACAACTCCTTAAAAACTTTATCGAGTTGAAATATCTGATTGTAGGACTGGGAAATATCGGTGCCGAGTACGCCGAAACCCGCCACAACATTGGTTTCAAAGTACTGGACGCCCTCGCAGAGGCGTCCAGTGCTGTTTTTAGCTCCGCCCGTTACGGAGCCGTTGCCGAGTGCAAGCATCGCGGCCGTCAGCTTATTTTGCTCAAACCCTCGACCTATATGAATTTGAGCGGCAAGGCTGTACGCTATTGGCTGGATGCCGAGAAGATACCCGTAGAGAATCTGCTCATCATTGTCGATGACATCGCTCTGCCGTTCGGTCAGTTGCGTATGCGCACCAAAGGCAGCGACGGCGGCCACAACGGATTGAAGAACATCAACGAACTGCTCGGTCATAACAACTACTCGCGCATCCGTTTCGGCATTGGAGGCGACTTCCCGCAAGGTTTTCAGGTCGATTACGTGCTGGGCAAATGGACCGACGAGGAGCGTAAGGCGATGCCCGAACGCGTGAAGGTGGCTGTCGATGCCATTCGCTCGTTCGTTTCGGTGGGCGCAGCAATGACGATGAATACCTATAATAAAAAATAGAGATGACGGACAAGGGGGCTAAATCTAAAAAAGTGCCGTCGTTGCTTGCAACCTCGTTCCAGCGCGAGCTGATCGAGGCGGGTTGCGACGAGGCGGGGCGCGGCTGCTTGGCAGGCTCGGTCTTTGCGGCAGCGGTGATTTTGCCGCCCGATTTCAGCCATCCTCTGCTCAACGACTCGAAGCAGATGAGCGAGCGCAGCCGCGACCTGCTGCGCGAGGTGATCGAGCGTGAGGCGATCGCGTGGGCAGTCGAAGAGGTTACGGCCGAGCGCATCGATCAGATCAATATTCTGCACGCCTCGTTCGAGGGTATGACGTTGGCAGTTAAGCGATTGAATCCGCAGCCGGAGTTTCTGGCAATCGACGGCAACCGCTTCTACACCTCGCTGACGTTACCGTTTCAGTGCGTCGTTAAGGGCGACGGCAAGTTTGCCAATATCGCCGCTGCATCGGTGTTGGCCAAGACCCACCGCGACGAATATATGCGTCGCATCGCGGCCGAATTCCCCGAATATGGCTGGGCAAAAAATAAGGGCTACCCCACTCGCGACCACCGCGAGGCGATCGCCCGATATGGCATTTCGCCCTACCATCGCCTGACATTCAACCATACGGTCGGTCAGTTGAAACTATTCTAAAAGATTGATAGCCACCCGATTATGGCAACAAATCAGATAGAACGAATCGAAGAGATGGAGCGTAGGCTCGATCTGATTCAGGAGGTTGCGGGAGAGATCTCGCAAGCTCTCGACCGCTACGCGGAGGTGCAGAGCGAGATCAAGGCACTCGACAACTACTACGGTAGCGAGGAGTGGCGACAGGATTACGACGATGATACCGACGGCAAACTGCCCGACAACCTAAAACGAGGCGTACTCTCGGAAGACGGAATTTGGAACGCGCTTGCCGAGGTGCAAGAGATAAATCGCCGTTTGTCCAATTTTGTCCAAACAATCGATAAGCAATAAGCTATCTCTCTTCTAAAAAACAGAAGCGAAGGCCCCTGCGGGGAGCCTTCGCTTTTTCCATTTTCGAGCGGAGCGCATCACACACTTCGCAACACAACCTCGCGGCCGGCCCATACCATCACCAATCCGAGCACAAAACTCAATGCGGCATAGAGCACAAAATAGAGATATTGTCGCTGCTCGATCAGGCCCAGCATATCGTGCGAGAAGGATGAAAAGGTTGTAAAACCTCCACAAAATCCCGTTATAAGCAGCGCATTCATCGCCGCCGTAATCAGCGACGTACGCTCGGCAACGCCAAACAGCAGACCAATAATAAAGCTACCCACAACATTCACCACAAGCGTTGCCCAAGGGAATACCGCAGCACCAAGTGCCACACATATCTTACCGGTCAGAAATCGCAGACAGGTGCCCACAAAGCCACCCGTACCTGCCAACAGCATCATTTTTAACATTTGTCATCGATCGTTTTGGTTTCTCGTTGTTTGACAAAATTAATGCCGCATCGTCTTTTATCCAAATTCAATGGCATATTATTTGCCCCTTTCGAGCCAAATTCATTCCATAATCTAAATTTTTTCAATTATGCATCTTACACCAAAAGAGATTGACAAATTGCTGTTGCTCTCGCTCGGAGCCATTGCCGAGCGACGCAAAGAGCGTGGCCTGAAACTCAACCACCCTGAGGCTGTTGCCTACATCACTTCGGCGGCATTGGAGGCCGCACGCGAAGGGAAAACGGTCGAAGAGGTGATGACTCTGGCCGCAGGCGTGCTCAAACGCGACGATGTAATGGAGGGCGTGGCCGATATGATCGATCTGTTGCAGGTCGAGGCGGTATTTACCGACGGCTCACGTCTTGTAAGTATCCACAAACCAATCAAATAGACAGGCGTTATGGCAAAGAAAACATCTCAAAATTCGCTCGCCACACTTTATGGTGGCGACAAGGGCTACACGCCCAAAGAGAGTGTTACAATCGGCGGCGTGGTACTTCGTAGCGAGCAGATCGAATATAACGCAGGTCGCCCGACAACCAAACTCCGCGTACGCAATCGCGGCGATCGCCCCATACAGGTCGGATCGCATTTTCACTTCTTCGAGGTCAATCGATATCTCGAATTCGACCGCGCAAAGGCCTTCGGCACACATCTGAACATCCCCGCCACGACAGCAATCCGTTTCGAGCCGGGCGACGAGCGCGAGGTGGAGGTAGTTCCCTTTGCAGGCAAGCAGCGACTCATCGGATTCAACTCGCTCACAATGGGTTACGCAGGTACGGAAGATGATCCCGTATATTATCCCACACGTGCTGCCGCCTTCGCGCGTATGCACCGCGGGGGCTTCGCCTGCTGCTGCAACGAAAAGTGTAACAAAACTTCAAAATCTTAATTATGGCTAAAATTTCGCGTCAAGAAAATAACAATCTTTTCGGTCCGACCGTAGGCGATAAGATCCGCCTCGGCGACAGCAACCTCTATGTCGAAATCGAGCGCGACCTGCGTACCTATGGCGACGAGGCCGTATATGGTGGCGGCAAGACGATCCGCGACGGTATGGGTCTGGCAAATACAATCACCTCGGATGAGGGCGCACTCGATCTTGTGATAACAAACGTAACGATTATCGACCCCGTTCAGGGCGTTGTGAAGGCCGATGTCGGCATCAAGGATGGTCGCATTGCAGGTCTGGGCAAGGCAGGCAACCCCGACACAATGGAGGGTGTATCGCCCGAACTAATCACGGGAGCTGCGACGGATGCCATTTCGGGCGAACATCTGATCCTCACAGCCGGCGGCATCGACGGCCACGTACACGTAATTTCGCCCCAGCAGGCATACCACGCATTGAGTGGCGGTATCACAACACTCTTTGGTGGCGGCATCGGTCCGACCGACGGAACTAACGGAACCACAATCACTTCGGGTCGCTGGGCGACGGAGATGGTATTGCGTTCGTTCGAGGGGCTGCCCGTCAATGTCGGCCTTTTGGGCAAGGGTAACTGCTCAACCGCACGACCGATGATCGAACAGATCGAAGCGGGTGTATGCGGATTGAAGATTCACGAGGATTGGGGTTCGACTCCCGCTGCAATTCGTGCAGCACTCGGCGTTGCCGACCGATACGACGTGCAAGTGGCAATCCACACCGACACGCTCAACGAGAGCGGCTATGTCGAAGATACAATCGCGGCAATCGACGGTCGCACGATCCATACCTATCACACCGAGGGTGCAGGAGGCGGCCACGCCCCTGATCTACTGAAAGTTGCGTCGATGCCCTTCGTGCTACCATCTTCGACCAACCCGACTCTGCCTTTCGGTATCAACTCACAGGCCGAGCTATTCGATATGATTATGGTATGCCACAATCTCAACCCGAAGATCCCGTCGGATGTCGCTTTTGCCGAGAGCCGCGTGCGACCCGAAACGCAGGCTGCCGAGAATATTCTGCACGATTTAGGCGTGCTCTCGATGATCTCGTCAGATTCGCAGGCAATGGGGCGCGTAGGTGAGTCGTATATGCGAGCCGTTCAGATGGCTTCGTTTATGAAGTCGGCCTGCGGACGATTGAAGGAGGATAGCCCCGACAACGATAACTTCCGCGTTCTTCGATATCTGTCGAAGGTTACGATCAATCCTGCGATCACCTTCGGCGTATCGGATTACATCGGCTCGATCGAACGCGGCAAGATTGCCGACCTGGTACTTTGGGAGCCTGCATTCTTCGGCGCAAAGCCCAAAATGGTGATCAAAGGCGGTGCGATCAATTGGTCAAATATGGGCGATCCAAATGCCTCGCTGCCCACGCCGCAGCCCTGCTACTATCGCCCGATGTTTGGTGCTTTCGGTGCAGCAATGGCTCCGACCTGCCTCTCGTTCGTTTCAAACGCGGCGGCACAGAGCGGTATCGCCGAGCGTCTCGGCTTGCAACGAATGGTCTGCCCCGTACGACGCACACGCCAGCTGACAAAGGCCGATATGCTCTTCAACGGCGCAAGGCCCCGCATCGAAGTCAACCCCGAAACATTCGAGGTGATGATCGAGGGGGCACACGCCTACGTCAAACCAGCCGAGCGATTTGCTCTCGGACAACTTTATTGGTTCAGCTAAACGATGAAAGTCTTTTCGCAAGTTATTGGAAATATGCACTCCAACGAGTGGATTGAGGCTCTGCGCTCGGTTCAGATCGAGACCATTACGCTCGATCAATGGACCGCGCAGAAGAGCCGCCTTGTGGCCAAAAGCGACCGAGGAACAGAGTATGCTATCTCGTTCGCTCGCGGGCAACGACTCGCTGACGGCGACATTCTCGAATACGATCACGATGCGCATCGAGCAGTGGTTGTCAATGTGATAATGCACGAGGTAATGGTCATTCGGCTCGATCGCCTTGTACGTTTCACTCCCGAATTTATCGCTCGGACAGCCTTCGAACTTGGACACGCGATAGGCAATCAACATTGGCCTGCCGTTGTCAAAGGAACACAGGTCTTTGTGCCACTGACCACCGACCGAAAGGTGATGCAGAGCGTTATGCGTACCCACCGAATCGAATATATCGACATCGATTTTCGACGCGGTGCAGAGGTGATACCCTACCTTGCGCCACACGAAGTACGCCGACTCTTCGGGGGCACCGATCCCGCGACAGCCGAACACACGCACACGCATTCACATTCACACGCACATTCGCACGCACACAAAGGCGAAAAGGAGATGTAACGATATGGAACTCACACGTTTAATGCGACTATTACAACTTGCCGATTCGGCTCTGCCGGTCGGGTCGTTTGCCTTTTCGAATACGCTCGAAACGGCCGTCGAGCAGCACGTTGTCGAAGACGAGATGTCGCTTGCAATCTTTGTCGAGGAGTTGATGCGACAATCAGCCACAACCGACTGCATTGCAGGATTGGAGGCTTTGCGCGCCACTGCACAACGTAATTACGACGCTCTGCTTGCGATCGATAATCGACTTATGCGCAGCAAATTAAATGACGAAGCGCGCCAGATGAGTCGCCGTTGCGGTCGCAAATTGGCCGAATTGGGCGCACAGATCATCTCGGAGCCTTTTCTTGCCGAATGGCTCGAAGATATCATCGCACAACGCACCGAAGGGAGCTACGCCGTTACACAAGGCATACTCTTCTCAATCAGCGGATTATCGGAGCGAGCACTCTTTGCAACAATGCAATATGGCGTGATGACGACAACGCTCAATGCTGCCCTGCGATGTATGCGAATTACGCATCTGCAAACGCAACAGATCATTCGCTCGCTCGGTGAACTGACCGAGCAACTCTTCGAAGAGGTGCGCGAGCTGCACATTGACGACATCAACAGTTGCTTTCCGATGATCGACACCCTCGCATCGCTACACGAACGAGGTAAAGCGCGAATGTTTATGAATTAACCGTAAAAGACTATCTTACAATGAATAACAACACTTGTCGAATAGGTATCGGTGGGCCTGTCGGATCGGGCAAAACGGCACTGATCGAGGCTCTCACGCCGCGCCTTCTCGAACTCGGACACAAAGTTTTGGTTATCACCAACGATGTCGTTACGACCGAAGATGCCGAGCACGTGCGCCGAATGCTCAAAGGGGTACTCGTCGAAGAGCGCATTATCGGTGTCGAGACGGGAGCCTGCCCCCATACCGCTGTGCGCGAGGATCCCTCGATGAATATCGCCGCAGTCGAAGAGATGGAGGCTCGATTTCCCGATGCGGACATCGTACTGATCGAATCGGGTGGTGATAATCTGACACTTACGTTCTCGCCTGCGCTGGTCGATTTCTTCATCTATGTAATCGACGTGGCGGCAGGCGACAAGATTCCGCGCAAAGATGGCCCCGGAATCTCGCACTCCGATATTCTGGTGATCAACAAGAGCGACCTTGCCCCGTACGTACACGCGTCGCTCGATGTTATGCGACGCGATTCGGCGGCGATGCGTGGCGAACGCCCCTTTGTCTTTACCAACTGCTTCACGGGCGAAGGTATCGATACGCTGCTCGATCTGATTCGTCGCATGGCACTCTTTGACAGTAATTTCGAACAACATTCAACACCTAAAAGCCGATGATTCCGCCACGCGAAGTTGCACCCTATCTCTCTCAACGTCAAGGTGCTCCATCGGGTTCGACAGGCAAGCGCGGCTATCTGCGAATGGCCTTCGAACTCGATGCGCAGGGGCGTTCGATACTGCGCGATTTGGAGCGACATACACCGATCGTGGCGCAGCAGGAGCTCTATTTCGACGAACAGATGCCCTCGATGCCCTGCGTCTATATCCTCTCGTCGGGCGGTCCGAATGTCGATGGCGACCGCTATGAGCACCATTTTACGGTGCGTCGCAACGCCTTCGCACACATCTCGACGGGAGCGGCAACGAAGCTCGCCGAAATGCGATACGATTACTCGTCGCTCACGCAACATTTTGATATCGAGGAGGGTGCATATCTCGAATATCTGCCCGAACCGACGATCCCCTGCCGCCATACGCGCTATGTAGCTCGCACGCGCATCGTGATTGATCATTCGGCATCCCTCTTCTTCTCGGAGATCTATTTAAGTGGCCGCCGCCATATGAGCGACGAGGAGCGATTTGCCTACGACATCATCTCGATCGAGACCTCCGCAGCACGCCCTGATCGCCGCGAACTCTTTGTCGAGAAGATGATCATAGAGCCCGAAAAAATGAATCCCAATTCGATTGCCCGAATGGGAGATTTCGAGCTGTTGGGCAACTGCTTCCTAATTGCGCCGGAGGCGATTAGCAATGCTGTATATGAGCGTGTGCAACCCTTTATCGATCGCACTCGGTCGCTTTCGACATCGGTCAGTCGCCTACCCTCGCATTGCGGTTTGACGTTCAGAGTGATGGGCAACGACACGGGCGAAGTTAAAAGCCGAATACGCGACCTATGTTCGATCGTGCGACACGAAGTAAAGGGAGTCAAACTGCCCGCCGAATTTCCCTGGCGATAGACAACAACTTAAAAAACAATCTGTTATGATGTCAAAAATCTCATTAAACGAGGAATTGCGTCGGCTCGCGCCACTCGAACATCTGCGCATACTGCTTCGCGGTGCGGGGCAGGTTATGTTTCAGCCGAGTGCTTGGACGGGACTCCTCTTTTTGGTAGGTATCTTCTGGGGTGCTTACGCCTCGCACACGCCCGAAGTGGCGTGGGGAGCTCTGCTCGGATTGTTCGTTTCGACCTTTACGGGGTATATGATCGATATGCCCTCGGAGGATGGCCGACAAGGACTCTGGGGTTTCAACGGAGTGCTTGTGGGATGCGCCTTTCCGACCTTTCTCGGCAACACGCTTTGGGTGTGGATCGCGCTTGTGCTCTGCTCGGCAATGACCGTATGGGTACGAACGGGAATGAACAACGTAATGGCTCCTTGGCGAGTCAATTCATTCACAATGCCCTTCGTTTTTTGTACGTGGATATTCATTCTCGCCGCGCGCGCAATGAACTCAATGCCGCCCGAACATCTGCCCGACCCGTCGCTTCCGGAGAGCTTTTCGTCGGTGGCCGACCTGCATTTCAAGAATCTCGTAATCTATTGTCTGAAAGGCATTTCGCAAGTCTTTCTCATCAATTCGTGGGTTACGGGCGCACTCTTTCTGATCGGCATTGCAATCAGTTCGCCCATCGCGGCTCTGACCGCCCTCGGCGGTTCGACTTTGGCTCTGCTGACAGCAATTCTGTTCGGTGCAGCGGGTAGCGAGGTGGCAAATGGCCTTTACTGTTTCAGTGCCGTATTGAGCGCAATGGCCGTCGGCGTAGTCTTCTATAAACCAGGTCTGCACTCCGCGATGTGGGCTATCGTCGCAACCATTGTTACGGTCTTTATGCAGGCGGCAATGAATGTACTCCTGCTACCACTCGGCATTGCGACACTCACTGCACCATTCTGCTTTACGACGTGGCTCTTTCTGCTACCGTTGCTGGCCATCGACAAGGATGAAAAACCCGACCACTCGAATTGGAATCCCAGCAACAAACGCCATCTGGCAAAACATTTACGCAGTCCAAAACAACCATTAAACAATTGATTACTATGCATATGTCCGACGCTTTAATCTCACCTGCGGTCTTTGCTGCAACCTCGGCAATTGCCATCGCGCTGGTGGGCATCGCTACGCGGCAAGTTAGCCGCACAACCCGCAAAAGAGGCTTTGACTCCCCGATAGAAGAGGTGCGCGAACAGCGTATCGTACCCCTGATGGGCGTAATGGGCGCGCTCATCTTTGCAGCCCAAATGCTCAATTTTGCAATTCCCGCGACGGGATCAAGCGGACATATCGTCGGAGGTATTCTGCTTGCGGCAATTCTCGGCCCCTGGGCGGGATTTCTGACGCTGACATCGGTGATCGTCGTTCAATGTCTGCTCTTTGCCGATGGCGGATTGATGGCTCTCGGATGCAATATATTGAATATGGCTGCGCTGTCGTGTTTAGTCGCTTATCCATTGGTTTTCAAACCTTTGGTGCATCATTCCTCATCGGCATTGCGCTGGGGTATCGCCTCAATTGCCGCATCGATAACGGCCTTGGCAATGGGTGCGCTGGCCGTTACGATCGAGACCGAGATGTCGGGAATCACCGCGCTGCCCTACCCTCGTTTCATCCTCTTTATGCTCCCAATTCATCTGCTTATCGGACTTGGCGAGGGGTTGGCCACGGCGGCCGTAATTGCCGCATTGCGACGCTATCGCCCTGATCTGCTGCACGATGCGGAGTACTCGGAGCCGAAACGTCGTTCATTCATCTTTGCTGCGATAATCGCCCTCGCGCTTATCGGCGGAACGGTCGCAGGATCGATCGCATCGACAGATCCCGATGGCCTTGAATGGTCGATCGAACGCACCATCGAAAGCGGAGAACTCGCTCAATATCAAAGTTCTATACATCAAGGTACTGCCGAAACGCAGCAGACAATTGCCCTGCTACCTGACTACAACACCACCCTATCGGGCATTATCGGCATTGGCGCAACGCTGGTGGTGATCTACTCACTTTCGTTGCTGTTTCGGCGACAATGAGCGAGCGATTGCAACAGTTGCTTGCGCGACTTGCAAACTTCGAACAAGGTGCGTCTTGCGATCCGAGCGAGGGACAAAAGCTGCCTCCGAAAATTGACCTTCGAGCCCGCACGGTCGTTTCGCTTATCTACTTGATTATCATACTGTCCGTCCCGATTAATAGGCTCTCGGAGCTGCTTATTTTTGCCGCATTTCCGATCATCACAGCGGCACAAATAGGGGTAAAATATGGGCGCATCGTGCGACAATCGCTCATTGCTCTGCCATTTGTGGCAGTGGTCGGTATCTTCAATATCTTCTACCACCGAGAGCCGATTTTTAGCATCGGGAGCGTGGTCGTAACCGTCGGGTGGATCGAGTTCTGTTCGATCATCGTCAGAGCACTGCTATCGGTTCAGGCACTGCTTCTGCTTGTGCGCACCGAAGGATACAACGCCCTCTGTCGCGCCTTGCGGAAGTTAGGCCTGCCCTCCGTTTTCGCAACGCAACTACTTATGTTATACCGATATACATTCATTTTAATCGAGCAACTTCTCTCGCTTGTGCGGGCGCGACAAGCACGTAGTTTCGGCCGTCGGGCTCTCCCCGTCAAAGAATGGGGCGCAGTCATAGGCGAACTTACGGTGCGCACATTCGATCGCTCCGAGCGCATCTCGCAGGCGATGTGGGCACGCGGATTTCAGGGACGTATGCCCGACGAGTTCGAGGCACAGCCGAAGTGGCAATGGCACGACACAATCTACCTCGCGGCGTGGAGCATCGGGCTATTGGTCATTCGCATCACGCACCCCGTCGAACGCATTGCAACGCTATTTAACCAGCTATGAGCCACCATTTTATACAATTCGAAGAGATATACTACGGCTACTCGCCCGATAGCGAGGTGCTACGCGGAATCGATCTGCGACTGGAACACGGCGAGAAGGTAGCCCTTGTGGGTGCCAACGGCGCAGGGAAATCGACACTTCTGCTCCACTCGATCGGACTGCTGACACCCTCGCGCGGTCGTGTAGTAGTGGGTGGCATCGCTCTCTCGCAGCGCACCGTTGCGCAGATTCGGCAGACAATCGGTTTCGTTTTTCAAAATGCAGATGATCAACTCTTTATGCCTACGGTCGAGGAGGACATAGCCTTTGGGCCTGCCAATATGCAACTCTCGCGCGAGGAGATCGAGGAGCGCGTTGTGAGCGCACTCGCAGCGGTCGGGGCGTTGTCGCTACGCAAACGCTCGCCACAACAGCTTTCGGGCGGCGAAAAGCGACGTGTGGCGATTGCGACGGTATTGGCGATGGAGCCCTCGATATTGGTTATGGACGAGCCGTCGGCGGCACTCGATCCGCGTGCCCGCAGGGATTTGATCGCCCTCCTCAAAGAGTTCCGCCACACCGCCCTCATCGCCACGCACGATCTGGCAATGGCCCGCGAACTATGTCCGCGAACGGTCGTAATGCACGCAGGTCAAATTGCCGCCGACGGGCCTACAACGGCGATTTTGAACGATCAGGAGTTAATGGATCACTGCGGGTTATAACTCCTACACGCCAACATATTAAAATCCAACTATTTACAACATATCCAACATTTCTCTTTTCTCTCCGCTTCAACCCTCTGCACCACCCTTCGCATACGCATATACGCGCGTACATATAATATATAAAACCCCGAAAATGGGGCGTTCGTGGAGAAAATCGGGCTGTTCGTTGAATTTTTTTTGATTAAATTATTTGCAAAACTACTTTTGCAACCGTTAATTGATATGGTGTTCGGTCGCCAACAATGGCCGAATTAAGCAAGAATAACTTAAATAATACAATGAATAAAATCTTTACTCTACTACTGGCACTCATCGGCCTGTTGTTCGTGTCGTGCGACAGCTTCGAAGGCATCGACCGTCCGACCCCGCAGGACAAGGTGCGTGTCAGCATCAAAAGCGGTTCGCCGAGCAGCCGTACATCGGTGGCAGAGAATGGCCTCACAACCACTTGGAGCAATGAGGATCAGATCGCTGTTTGGGCAAACGACGGCACAAGCAACGTTCTCAATGCCCAGCCCTTCAAACTCTACTACTCGATAGGCTCTCTGGCAGAATTTACCGCCGACATTACTCCGATGGGCGACGGCAATTTCACCTACTACTCGGTGCATCCCGTTCCCGCATCTGTTTCGGGCACAACCGCAACATTCCCCATCTCGAAGTTGCAGAAGGGCAATTTCGACGGCCGAAACGACATCCTCGTAGCCTATCCCACGACGGGTGGCGCACTCGAAAACGAGGAGAGCGAAATCAGTCTGACCTATAAGCATAAGATGCATACGCTCCGTATGTTCGTACCCGACGATGTGGAGGGTATGGGCGAGCCGATTCGTCGCATCGACATCACCTTTCCCACCGCCGTTGTGGGCACTGCAAGTGTCGATTACACCTCGGCAACCACTCCCGCAACCCTCACAAACGGCTCGGAGGTGGTTTCGATCGAGATTCCCGAAGGTCTTTCGGCTTCGAGCGACGCACAGCGCAAGTATGCATACGCAATCGTATTCCCCGCTACGATGAACGAGAGCGACCAGATCACATTCACCGTTCGCTCGGATAACTACCGTTCGGTGCAGTCGTTCGGCGCACGCACATTGAGCGAGGGTGGCAGCACCCCCGTACGTCTGACCTGCTCGCCCGACAACCGCACCATTCTGCGCTTTACGATCGGCGAAAACTTCCTCGGCGAGAATCCTATCAATGTTACCTTCACCGCCGCAATTGGCGAGGCTGTGGCCGACTGCGCGACAACGTTCGACAAATATGGCTACTACGACCTCGATGTAACCGATCTCGAAGGTCTGGCAGGTCAGCCCATCACCGTTACCTACGAGTCGGAGAATGCCATCGTTTCGCAGCAACTCACTCTGCCCAACTACGCCGCAGGCCGCGTTACGGATGTCGAGCTGACCGTTCCCTATCTGTTGTATGAGGATTTCAGCACGGTTGGCAACATCAGCTCGAACGACACCTACACAAGTGGTTTCTCGACAGGTACCAAAGATGGTGTTTCGTTCCTCAACGGTTGGAGTGGCGGTCGCGTCGGTGCAAGTGCAGGTACAGCAATCCGTATCGCTTGCCGTCGCGAAACAAGTGCCGACTACCCCGCACGTGTCGATACCGCTCCGTTGAGTGGTCTGAAAGCGGGTGCAAATGTATCGGTTTCTTGGACATTCGATTACTCGATGGATCGTCAGGAGGGCGGTGTGGCTATCAGTATGCCGCTGCTGGGCCAATATGTATATCTCGGCTCAACCACAACGCAGGGCACGATTTCGAGTGGTCCGAACTTCTACACGTCGGGGATCGGAGGTCAGGATGGTTCGTTCCCCGTCAATTTCTACCTGAACGAGGTCGGAGGTTCTTATACCACCATATCGAACACCTATAACTACGTTATGGCAAATTGCGGTTCGACCACTCGTCTGACCTGGCTCACCACAAACGAGCACAAGGCAGGCACAACAAATGGCACATTCTGGCTCTACATCGACAACGTAAAGGTTTCGATCGTGAAATAACGAGATAACAAAAAATAGATAAATAACTAATAACTAACAAAAAACAGCTATGACAAAATTCAAAACTTTGGCTTTGCTCTTCGCCGTAGCACTCGCTTTTGCAGGTTGCTCGGAAGAGAAGGGTTACGAGTCGGGTCGCGGCCGTCTGAACGTCGCACTCTCGACCGATGACTCGGCCATCGATCTGACGCGTGCCAGCTTGGGTCTGACCAAGCCCGCAGCAAAGGATTTCTCGCTGACGATCTCTGACGCTACCGGCGTAATCAGCGAGTGGAACTCTATCGCCGAATATGACGTTACCACGCTCTACGATGCAGGTAACTATTCGGCTACCGCTACTTACGGCTCGACCTCTGTCGAGGCGTTCGAAACTCCCTGCTTTGTAGGCACCAAGGAGTTTGCAATCATCAACGATCAGACCACTACGGTTAAGATCACCGCCTATGTGGCTAACGCTGTGGTTCAGGTCGCTTGCACAGACGCTTTCAAGAACTATTTCCCCGACTATTCGTTCACGCTGACTACGGCTGCGGGTACCGAAATTCCCTTCGTAGCAGGCGAGACTCGTCGCGCATTTATCGATCCCTATAACTTCACCGTTACCGGCTCGGCTACCACCCAGACCGGTTCGACCGTAAAGATCGAGAAGGCATTCAGCGGCATCGTTGCAAAGACGCTCTACACCGTTAAATTCGATGTAAATTCGGGTAACGTGGGTGGCGCAACCGTTACGATCAGCTTCAACGACGAGCCCGTAGCAGAGATTCCCGTCGATATCGAACTCAATGACGAGATCTAATGCACTCACACATTTGCTAACATTGAAAAAGAGAGAATAATACAATATGAAACTTTTCAAATTTTTATCGGTATGCGCACTCGTGCTGAGCATCGGCTTGGTATCGTGCGAGCGCGACAAAATCGGTTATGGCGACAAGGAGAATGCAACAGGCACTCTGTCGTTTATGCAGTTCGATGTTGAGACCTCGACCGAGATCGACATCATTTCGCGTGCAGCCACTTCGGCTACTTACAACTACGTTATCCGCATCTTCGACGCTAATGGCGATCAGGTGGGCGATGACTACATCTATGGCCAGATGCCCGAAAGCATCGTGCTGAATACAGGTACCTACTCGATGAGCGTTCAGTCGCAGTCGGATATTCCGGCAGCAGAGTTCGAGGCTCCCGTTTATGGTGCAACCGTAAATAATATCGTTATCGAGGAGGATCAGACCACCGACGTAGGCGTAATCACCTGCAAACTGATCAATATCAAGGTTTCGGTTGCTTACAACGAGGCTATGCAGGCCGTTATGGGCGACGATTGCCAGGCTATTGTCGAGATCGGCAACGGTGCGCTGACCTTCGCAAAGGGCGAGTCGCAGTGCGGTTACTTCGCAGCTCCGGAGGTATCGAACGCAATGACCGTTAAGTTCTCCGGTACGGTTGATGGCAACTACGCAACTATGACCCGCGCATTTACCGATGTAAAGGCAGGTCAGTGGCGCAAGATCAACTTCATTATGACCGTAAATGAGGAGGGCGACGCAACCTTCGACGTTGTTGTCGAGGATTGGTGCGACGAGAAAGAGCTTGGCAACAACATTGATGTCAGCGAAGAGGTGATCGGTCCCGATCCCGATGCAGGTGAGGGCGAAGAGGAGAACCCCGACGCTCCGAAGGTTATCTACAAGGGCGGTTCGGTTCCTTCGTCGGCTATCGTAATTACCGACGGTATGCAGCTCGGCTTTACCATCTCGGCACCGAAGGGTATCGCAGGTCTGTCGGTTGATATCGCATCGGACAACGCCGACTTCAACAACGACGTACTCTCGATGGGTATCTCGCCTATCGATCTGGTTAATCCGAGCGAGGCACAGATCTCGATCTGTAATATGTTCGGTCTGCCTTATGGTGAGAGTCTGGTTGGTCAAACCGAGACCGCATTCGATCTGTCGGGTGCTGTAACTCCGCTGTTGGGCTTCCCCGGTACTCACTCGTTCACGCTGACGATTACCGACGCAGAGGGCAACACCACCTCGACCACAATCAAGATGAAAGTTAATGCTTAATCAAACCGAAAAACGATGAAAAAGATCATTACGTATATCGCATTGGGTCTTGCCGTAGTTTTCGGTGCGACCTCTTGCAATCAGGAGAACACTCCCGCAGAGGGTAAGGGCGAACTCTCGCTCAAAGTGATGTTCAATGACCAGACCCGCGCTACGGCCGAGGAGCTGGCAGCAGACTGCACAATCAATATCTACAACTCGGAGGGTCTGATCCGTACCTATAAGGGTATCGACGCTCTTCCCGCGACTATGTGGCTCACTACGGGCGAATATCGTTGCGACGTTCTGGCTGGCACAGAGAGCGCAGCGTCGTTCACCGAGAAGAGTTACAAGGGCTCAAAGGCATTCACTATCAGCGCAGGTGCAACCACCGCAATCAGCGTTGAGTGCCGTATCAACAACGTCATCGCAGCCGTTGCGTTCGACGCAACAATCGCCGATCAGTTCTCGTCGTACGAGGCAGTAGTTGGCGGCGAGCTGACCGACGACAAGGCACTGACCTTCAACAACTCGACCGCTTCGACCGGTTACTTCACTCTGGCAAAGGGCGTTACCGCTTTGCAGTGGCAGTTCTCCGGTACGCACGTTAAGTATGGTGCATTCACCAAGACGGGCTCGATCGAGGGCGTAGAGAAGGGTAAGAAATATACTCTGACCTTCACCTACACCAAGGGCACTCCCGAAGGCAACCTCGTATTCGATATCGCGGTCGTAAAGACCACCGAGGATATCGAGGACAACATCATCTTCGAGGCCGATCCTACGGGCGTTGCAGCCGTAGGCAAGTGGGATGTTTGGGCTACACACGCTACCCTCAAAGCAAATGTTTCGGAGAGCGAATTCGGCTCGGAGGGCATTGCAATTCAGGTACGTGCAGCAGGTAGCGAGGATTGGACCATTATCGATGCAACGAAGAAGGGCGATAACCTCTTCTCGGTTGTAGCAGCAGGGCTGACCCCCGAAACCACATACGAGTATCAGTTGGTTGTAAATGGCGAGGCAGTAGGCTCGTCGAAGACCTTCAAGACCGATTACATCGCAACCATCCCCAACGCAGGTATGGAGGATTGGAACAGCGACGAAGGCTGGCCGATGCCCTACGCAACAGGCGGCACAGCTTGGTGGGGCAATGGTAACAAGGCTGCCGATATGGCTGGTCTGGTTATCAGCGAGAGCGATGCTTCGACCTACGCCGAGGGTACCAAGTCGGCTAAGTTGAGCGGTAAGCAGATCAAGATCCTTTCCATCGACAAGGTTGCTCCGGGTAACCTGTTCTCTGGTTCGTTCGTAGCTACCGTAGGTACGAAGGGCGGTAAGGTTAATTTCGGCCGTCCGTTCACGGCTCGTCCGTCGGCAATGAAGGTTGCTTACAAATACACTTGCGGTGCTATTACCCACGATGAGGGTGGTCCGTCGAACGACCCCACTCCGCACGCAGTGGGTGATCCCGACCGTTGCCACGTCTATGTAGCTCTGGGCGACTGGGACTACAAGACCTTTGGCGGTTCGGCCGAGAGCCCCGTACAGGTAAATACGACCGACGTTTCGACCCTGTTCGATCCCAACAATGACGCTGTAATCGCTTACGGCGAGTTGGTTAAGGGCGAGACCGTCAGCAACTGGACCGAGGAGGTTATCCGCTTGAAGTACAAGGATACCGAGCGTCGTCCTACACACATCATCATCTCGTGCTCGTCGTCGAAGTTGGGTGATTACCTGACGGGTAGCTACAACAGCGTACTTTGGGTCGATGACTTCGAGTTGATCTACGACGAAAATGTCGTAACCGAATAATTTTTACTGACAAACACCTATGTTTAGAAAACTTTTTCTGACAATAATGCTGATCGCAGCGGGCACATTCGGTGCCCGCGCGCAGCATTTTGATCGAGGAATTGAGACCAATTCGACCGTATTTGTTCCCAAAGGTCAGTGGATCGTAGGCGGCAATGTTTCGTACTCGACCCACGACAACGAGAACTACAAATTTCTGGTTATCGAGGATATCAATTCGACCGGCTACAACTTCAAGGTGAGCCCGATGTTCGCCTATGCCATCAAAGATAATATGGCTCTGGGTGCGCGTGCAGGCTACAACCGACAGTTGCTCAAAGTGCATAATGCCGATCTGAATCTGGGCGAGGAGTTGAATCTCGGCCTTTCGGACTATTACAGTCTGAAACATACGACAACGGCAAGTGCGATCTATCGCTACTACATCACTCTCGGCAAGAGCAAGCGTTTCGCGCTGTTCAACGAGATGCAGCTCTCGTATGGCTATGGTCAGTCGAAGTTGGTCGATAGCAGCGGTGCATCTGTTACGGGTACATTCGAGACCACGAACGAGTTCGGTATCGGCTGCGCTCCCGGTTTGGTGGCATTCATCAACAACAGCATCGCAGCCGAGGTCAATATCGGTGTGCTTGGTTTCAACTATACACACACCAAGCAGGTAACCGATCAGGTCTATGTCGGCTATCGCAAAGCCTCGCAGATGAACTTCAAGATCAACATCTTCTCGATCGCGTTAGGTATCGCGTTCTACCTGTAATCAGATATTGACAAAATGAGATTTATCGAAAAGATAACATACCTGCTCGTGATTGCGCTCTTCGCCACGATCTCCGCAGCGGCACAAAGCCCCGCCGATGGGGCCGACAGCCTTGCGCAGCAACCCGTGCGAAGAACAAAGGCACAGCTCGCCGACTCGGCCTCGCGCGTGATTCGCGTGCCATCGGAGGGAGCGCGTGTCGATCGCGGCATCTATCAATATCTGTTTGTCCCCAAAGGACAGGTGTTGGGCGGCATTACCCTCTCGTATGCACATCTGGACAGCAACGACAGCCAATATCTGCTGATGATAAGCGGCCTCGACGCCGAATTGGCAATGACACAGCTCTCGCCCTTTATCGGCATAAGCTACGCAAAGAATCAGGTAATCGGTGCGCAATTTGCCTACCAGCGTATCAAGGGGGCGGTGGATAACGTCTCGCTCCGTCTGGGTAGCAATGAGGACTACTCATTCACGCTCAAAGATGTCAATATCCAACAGCAGAGCTACACCGCCGCACTCTTCCACCGAGCATATATCGGCCTGGATCTGCGCGGTCGCTTCGCGCTCTACAACGAGACGCGCGTGGGTGTGAGCCTTGGCAAACAGATATTCTCGTACAACAGTACAACTCTCGACCAATATACACGCAATCGAGAGGTCAGCATCACCTTCCACCCCGGTTTTGCAGCCTGCATTATGAATAATGTCAGCCTGCACGCATCGGTCGGTGTCGGAGGTGTGCGATTAAATAACTCACGCGTATATGATAACAACGAGGTGATCGGCAAGCGAATGGCGGCAGATGCCAACTTCCGCATCAATCTGACCGATATATCTCTCGGTATCACACTACACCTATAACATAAAGAATATGAAACGATTAACGCTTCTTTCGATCATAACGGCCACTGTGGCATTACTCAGCGGATGTATCAAAAACGACATCCCGCTGCCGACGATTCAAGCCCGTTTTACGGCTTTTGAGGTTGCCGGAGCGACACGTGCGCCCAAAATCGACACCAAATTGCAGACCGTTACGGTCTATGTCGATGAGTGGACCGACCCCCGCTCGATAAAGGTCGATAGCGTAGCCTATAACGAGGGTGAGCCCGTAAAGTCGTCGATCGATTTTGCGCAGAGCATCAACCTCTCGTCGCCCCTCGATGTTACCCTCTCGCTCTATCAGGATTATAAGTGGTCGCTCCGCTCGGAGCAGACTATCGAGCGATATTTCGAGGTTGAAGGTCAGGTGGGCGATGCCGACATCGACTACATCAACCACCGCGTTGTTACGCTCGTTACGGCGGCGACCGATGTCAGCAAGGTAAAGATTAAGCGTGCGAAACTCGGCCCGTCGAATCTGACCACCGAGAGTCCCGCAATCACCTCACTCACAGACTTTACCACCGAGCAGAAGGTCGATATTACATACTACGGCAAGACCGAGCATTGGACCATCTACGTCGTAAATTCGCTCTCGTCGATCGAGATGAAGAGTGCCGACGCTTGGACTCGCGTCGCTTGGCTCGAAGCTAACGGCGTAGCGGGTGCCGACAACGGTTTCAAATATCGCGTAAAGGGCACCGAGGAGTGGATCGATCTGGCTGACGAGCAGATCACAGCCTCGGCAAGTGGCTCGTTCAAGGGCTGCATCAAGGGTTTGCAACCGCTTACAACCTACGAATATTACGCCTACTGCAACGACGACACGACCGAGGTTGGCGAGATGACCACCGAGGCCGAAGTTGCTCTGCCCAATGGCTCGTTCGACGATTGGCATCAGGATGGTAAGATATGGAATCCTTGGGCTGTAAATGGCACCAAATTCTGGGATACGGGCAACAAGGGCGCGGCAACGGTTGGCGACAGCAACTCCTACCCGACCGATGATGCCTGCCCCGCAAATCCGAATGGCAAGGCGGCATATCTGCAAACAAAATATATCGTCATCAAGCTCGCGGCAGGTAACCTCTACATCGGCGACTATGTTCGTACGGAGGGTACGAACGGCGTGCTCGATATGGGTCGCGAGTGGACTACACGTCCCACGAAACTGCGCGGTTGGTACAAATATATTCCCCAGCCGATGAATATCGTCTCTGACGAACTCTCGCACCTCAACCTCAAAGGCAAGAACGACACCTGCAATATCTATATGTTGCTCGGTGATTGG
>JAZUPN010000103.1:0-6552 GCA_045605245.1 Alistipes sp.
CGCGGGCGGCCACTCTGCATAAAGGCATTGCCCACCGACACAAAATAGAAGGTATCGTACTTTTCATTGGTCAGATTGCGGCCCCACGCCTCAACCGTCCAGCGATTGAAATCGAGAGCAACCGACGCGCTCAACAAGCCATAGAAGGGCTGACTATACCGATTCGCCTCATCCCAATAGATATGTCCCGCACCGCGCCAATCAGCGTGCAAACGCACACGATGCAACGTTCGGTTGATGTGCCACGTATAGTCGCCACTCAAAGACAACGTATGTTGCGGAGCATAAGGCACATAACAACCTCGATAATCGTTATTTCCGTCGTTATATTTCAAGAATCGTGCATTCGTATAGCCATACGCCGCACGCAAATCAAGATTATTCACAGGCCACCAATCCACCGTCGCCTCAACACCGTAACTGCGTGTGCGACCGGCATTTGTCATCATACGACCGGTCGATTTGCCCGCAGGAAAGACCGTCAGTTGCTGATCACGACAATCGATATAGAAGAGCGTACCCTCGATCGAGAATTTCGGTGTCGGTGTGTAGCCCGCACCCAACTCATAGTTCCAGCTATGTTCGGGTTTATAGCCCGTCGCCTCGGCCGTATCGTAACTCGGTCCCGTCTGGTCGAGATAGACTCCAAGATCCGCCATCAGGTCGTTCATCATTCGGTTTTGGAGAATATCCGAGAATATCTGGGTATTGAATCCGCCCGCCTTATAACCCTTTGATACTGTGGCGTAAGCATTGAATTGAGGAGCATTGTAATTCACCGACACGCGAGGTAAAATCTCAAAAAATGACTTGCGATTCTTGCCCACGAAGGTCGATTCAAGCGGCTTAAATCGAGGCATTGTCATCGTAAAACGATAGTGAATCAACGCATTGCTATTATAGTTGAGCGTTGAAGATTCATAATCGAAACGCACACCCGCACCAAATGACCAACGACCCAATTTCACCTCCGAGGTGTGATACAGAGCCGCGCCCCACGTCGGATTGCGAAAGCTGCTCGTAATATCGAACTCATCCTCCTCGAACAGAATGGCGTGGTCGGGAAACATCATCTGGATACCCTTATTGGCATTAGCCAAAATCAGGTCATCGATACCATCGCGCTTAAATCGTACAGGAGCCGACATATTGAGGTGCTTGAAGAATCCAAATGCGCCAAATCGCGCCGAATAGTGCTGCGTGGGATCGTACTTAACAACCACCTCCTCGGTCAGCGTATGCTCCCTCTGCGCCTGTTGCAAAGTGAACATCGAACGCGGCGTAAAATCCTGATCAAGAGTCATACAATCATCCAAATATGACCACGACGTTACGCTCGTAAGTGCGTAGTTCTCACCCGTATATATCACTCGCACCGCATCGCTCAACGAGAGGCGCGTGTAGTTACTCGGATCGTTATAATTCGTCGAAAGTTTTTCGCCATCCTCGCCAATCAAACGATAGGGCCAACCGCCCTGATTGACCGCATCGACCGAAAAAGTATTGGTCAGCGACAGAGCTTCTTTATGCCACTCTAATTTCGCTCGGCCGCCACCGCCATTCTCCCAATCAAGTAGCTCGCCGTCGTAGTCATTCGTAAACATTCCGTCGATATGGCGGTAGTAACCACCCAACGACACCCCGAAATGCTCTCCGAAACGCTGATAGTGCGACGCATTGACCTTCACCGAGTTAGCCGTAGCATACTCGGCCGCAAGGCGCGTACCCGTATAGAAGATCGGCGAGAGTGTTCGCACATCCATAACACCCGCCATCGTATTGCGACCATAGAGCGTACTTTGCGGACCTCGCAGCAGCTTAATACTGCGAATATCAAGCACATCAAAGTCAAATGCATTCTTATTCAGCACCGGAATATCATCGATATAGAGTCCCACGGCAGGCTGATCGATACGCGCACCCATACCGCGCATATAGATCGACGAGGTCATTCGCGAGCCGTAATCAGGAACAAAAAAATTGGGAGCATAGCTCGACATCGAACGCATATCGTCAATCTTCTCGCGCTCGGCATCCTGCATAAAGATATTTGTCGCAGCGACGCTATTTTCAAACAAACCCTGCTGCTTGATTTGCGACATAGTGGCAACAACCTCAACAAACTCATCCTCAACAACTTCGAGATGTGTAGTATCGGTCGCAACAGAAGAGGCGGCCGAGGGAGCTATCTGCATAACGGCCGACGAAGCGATAAGATTTGTCGCCGCTAAAAGTAATATGATCGTAAGAATTATTCGCATCGTAAAAGTAAGGACACACCTTTTAACGATGCAAAGGTACGGCACACCGCCGCAAAATGATAGGACGATAGTTGTTATTGGTGGGATTTTTTCATCTTCTCGCGGAAATCGATCGGAGTCAAACCCACCTGCTTACGGAAGAATCGCGAGAAATAACTCGGATCGAGGACCCCGACACGCGCAGCGATCTCATTGACTGTCAAATCGGTATGACTTAACAGAGCCTTTGCCTCCGAAACCACAGCCTCGTCGATCCAAGCCAATGGAGTCTTACCCGTCGAACGCTTAACGGCACGATAGAGCGTGCCTGCACTCACCCCCAAACGCTCGGCATAATCGCCAATGCTTGCGCGACGATCCGATGCCTCAAAGACCATCGCCACAAAGCGGTCGCTCAACCCCTCACCCGATTCACTCTTCGGGCTATGCATTGCCACCGAGCGGCGATCGATCTCCGCCACAAATGCAGCAAGGTAGGCACGAACGATCTCCACATTGCGCTCCGTTCGACACTCGGCATCCAGACGTTCGAGGATCGTTGCCACAAAGCGAATTTCGCTCTCGCCAAAGGTTGCCCGAACCATCTTCCAACCACGCAACGACTCCGAACGACGCATTACATTTCCGACCTGACCTTCGCTCAACAGCTCGGCCGCGAAGCCACCCATATAGCCAACGCAATTATGGTAATAGAGCACCGCAAACGACTGACCCGCAGGGATTAAAGCACACTCGCCCGCGTGCAGCAGCAGTCGCTCCTCTCCCACCGCAATCATCGCCTCGCCACACTCCAAACATAAGAACGTATGTATCGGCGCACGCATCGGCGGCGAAGGCGACTCGATGCGCGAATCGGGGGCATCAAGACGGCGCAGACGCAACGGAAACCCTCCCACAGCCATAGCCAAACGTGCAGCCATAGCCGATGGCGCACCCGTAATATCGTGCGGATGCGACGCGCGAGCCTTCGCTTCACCCTCGGCACTCATCGCTGCGTGAAATGGGCAACCATTTGGTTTCTGATTGTGCATTGCCTCTTGATTAGATTTTGTTGTTGTGTATTATTAAATAGGTACCGACCCACACGCGAATCGGTACCTATCGATCAACTTATCGTTTGCCGAGAATTATCGGCCCAACATCTCCTTAACCTCCTTATAAACGGTCTCGCCAGAGAAACCAAACTTCTCGTCAAGTACCTTGAAAGGAGCCGAGTAACCGAAGTGATCCAGACCGTGAATCTTGCCCGTCAAGCCTACCAAAACCTGCAAGGTCATAGGCAGACCCGAAGTCAAACCGTAACGTACAATACCCTCAGGCAGAACCTCGTTGCGATACTCAACCGGCTGATCAAAGAACAGAGCCTCGCTCGGCACCGAAACCACGCGGGTCTTGATACCCTCTTCGCGCAACTTCGCTGCACCTGCGATCAAAGTCGAAACCTCCGAACCACTTGCAACCATTACTACATCGGGCGTACCCTCGCAATCAGCAACTACATAACCGCCGTGTTTGATCTCGGTCATAGCCTCCTCAAAGCGGCTCTCGCCCATTGCGGGAACATCATCAACATTCTGGCGCGAGAAGATCAGACCAACGGGACGCTCCTCCTCCAATGCGACCTTCCACGATGCGATAGCCTCGGCCGAGTCAGCGGGACGAAGAACAACCATCGAACGCTCGCCACGGTGATTGTGCAGATGCTCCAACAGACGAATCTGCATCTCGTGCTCAACGGGCTGATGTGTAGGACCATCCTCACCTACGCGGAACGAGTCGTGAGTCCAAACAAAGATAACGTGCAGGCGCATCAATGCCGACATACGAATTGCGGGCTTCATATAATCCGAGAAGACGAAGAAGGTACCGCCAACGGGGATAACGCCACCGTGCAGAGCCATACCGTTCATCACGCAAGCCATCGTCAATTCGCTAACGCCCATATGGAGGAAACGACCAGAGAAGTCGCCCTTCACGATCGGATGTGTATGTTTCAAGAAACCGTCAGTACGATCCGAATTGCTCAAATCGGCCGACATAACGATCATATTCTCAACCTTTTCCGAATACTCGCCAAGCACTGCTGCCGATGCTACACGTGTAGCGACACCCTCGCCGACCTTGATAGTCGAATAGTCGATTTCGGGAAGTTTGTTCGAGAAGAAAGCCTCCAACTTCGCAGCCTCCTCTGGATTAGCCTTGCTCCAAGCCTCACCAACAGCCTTGTGCTCTGCTGCCCACGCGCGCAACTCCTCGCGACGCTTTGCATAGAGTTCTGCTGCCTCAGGGAAGATCTGGAACGGATCCTCCGGATCACCGCCCAAGCCCTTAATCGTAGCAGCAACATCTACACCTGCCTTGCTCAACGGCTGACCGTGAGTCGAAACCAAATTCTCGCGGCTCGAACCATCGGCACCAACTGCGCCCTTACCCATAATGGTCTTACCAACAATCAACGTAGGACGCTCCTTCTCCTCGTTTGCGGTCTTCAACGCCTCACGAATCTGCTCAACCGAGTGGCCGTCGATGCTCAAAACGCGCCAGCCCCAAGCCTCATATTTCGCTACGATATCCTCAGTATCAACCTCCTCAACAGTAGTTGAGAGCTGTACATTATTGGCATCGTAGTACATAATCAGATTATTCAGACCGAGGTGGCCGGCCAAACGACCGACACCCTGCGAAACCTCCTCCTGAATACCACCATCAGAGATATAAGCATAAGTTTTGTGAGCTGCCCACTCGCCGAAACGTGTTGCGATGAAACGCTCTGCGATAGCGGCACCGATAGCCATTGCGTGGCCCTGACCCAACGGGCCCGACGAGTTCTCAACACAACGAGCTACATTAAGTTCGGGATGACCGGGGGTTACGCTACCCCACTGACGGAATTCGCGCAATTCGTCCATCGAGAAATGGCCTGCCAATGCCAAAACGCCATACAGCATAGGCGACATATGACCCGGATCGAGGAAAAAGCGATCGCGGAACGGATATGCCGTATTGTCGGGATCATAGCGCAGGAACTCCGAATAGAGTACATTGACAAAGTCTGCGCCACCCATTGCACCGCCCGGATGGCCCGATTTAGCCTTTTCGACCATAGCCGCAGTCAAAACACGAATGTTATCGGCTGCTGCATTCATTTGATTTCTTCCCATTGTTATATATTTTTAGATATTATTCTCACCGTTGCGGCCTCTATTTCCGAGGCATTTTGTTGGCATCCTATTTGTATTTTGTTGGTATATTGGCAGATACAGGCTATACAAATCCCATAATCCACATTCCAAATACAAATATAATAAAAAAACGTAAGTCCCAAAGAACTTACGTCTATCATTTTTCGACAATCTATTAACTATCCGACTATCGTCGCTGTCGTTCGATCTTTCGAAAGCGTTATCCGACCTGTCGAAGAGCCGTCTGGGCTGCCGTACGCTCGATCTTCTCACGAGCATAGTCAAGCGTTACGACAAACTCCTTGCGCTCCTTATCCGACGGGACTTCGAACATCGTATCCATCATCACAGCCTCGCAAATCGATCGCAGTCCTCGCGCACCGAGTTTATACTCAACCGCCTTATCCACAATCAGATCCAAAGCTGCCTCCTCGAACTCCAAACGAACGCCGTCA
Source organism: Alistipes sp. (assembly GCA_045605245.1). Lineage (GTDB taxonomy): Bacteria > Bacteroidota > Bacteroidia > Bacteroidales > Rikenellaceae > Alistipes. The sequence goes on from JAZUPN010000103.1 coordinate 5,899, forward strand.
AGTTCAAACAGACGCTTATATTGGCGCACGATAGCATTCTTCGGCTCGGTGAGAATCTTTCGCAAAGCATCGCGGCCAAGTGGCTCCATATAGGTCAAAACGGGCACTCGACCGACCAACTCCGGAATCAGGCCAAAGGCCTTCAAATCCTGCGGCATAACGTATTGCATCAGATTATTTCGATCAATCTGCTCACCCTGCACACGACCATAACCCATCGCGCGAGTATTCAATCGCTGGGCTATCTTCTTCTCGATTCCATCGAACGCGCCACCGCAAATAAACAGAATATTTGCTGTATTGACCTGAATGAATTTCTGGTCGGGATGCTTGCGACCACCCTGCGGCGGAACATTCACCGTCGTACCCTCCAAGATCTTCAACAGAGCCTGCTGCACGCCTTCGCCCGACACATCGCGCGTAATCGAAGGGTTGTCGCTCTTACGGGCAATCTTATCAACCTCATCGATAAAGACGATACCGCGCTCGGCCTTTGCAACATTGTAATCTGCCACCTGCAACAGACGAGTCAGAATACCCTCGACATCCTCGCCGACATATCCCGCTTCGGTCAGCACCGTAGCATCGACAATCGTAAAAGGAACATCCAGCAGACGAGCTATCGTGCGGGCCATCAGCGTTTTACCCGTACCC
>JAZUPN010000104.1:0-4436 GCA_045605245.1 Alistipes sp.
CATCGGCAGGCGAATATCCATCCACAACACTGCGATAGGTTGCACGTGCCTGGAAATCATCACCCTTATCTCGATAGATATCGCCCAACGTGATGAAGGCCTTTGCCACCCAATAGCTATGCGGTGTCTGCGAATCGGCCAGAGCATAGATAGCCTCCTCGGCCACATCCGTACGACCTACGCGATACTCCATCTCAATCACGCGATATGCCGCCTCGGCACCCTCTGCGCTCTTGGGCTGCACTGCCAAAACACGATAGAGGGCCATCGCCTCATTACCTCGATCGGCACGATCGAGAGCCTTCGCACGCGCATATCGCGCCTCGCGCAATGCCGTTGCATCGGTTGCCGTCATCGCCTCAACACGCTCGGCCATAACCAAAATGCGCTCGTCGTTACCCGTCTTGACCGTCGAACGGACATATCCCGTAACGGCCGCTGTCTGCTTCTTCTGATCCTGCGTCAGCGCACTCAACGACAGATAGGCATCGGCCGCAACATCATATCGCTTTTCGGCATCGGCCAACGATGCCAGACGCTCCGTTCCGCGCAACGTATAGTCGTTAGCAGGCAGCTGAACAAGCGACAACAGAGATGCAATCGCATCCGAACGACGATTCAGGCGAGTGTAACAATCACTACGATAGTAGAGCGCATCGGCCAGATAGGCTCCACGCGGATACTCACGCACATAGCTGGTCATAGCCTCGGCCGCCTTCTCGATCTTGCCCGACGTATAGAGTCGCTGGGCAGCCGTATAGGTCAGTGAGTCGCGTTGCAAAACGCTCATATCGGTCTCGATACCTGCCTTCTGCGCATAGGCAAAGTAGCCTCCCACATCGTTATTATCGACATAGATACCGCGCAGACCGACCAACGCATCGCGCGCCTGCGACGACTTGGGAGCCGTCGAGATAACCTTCTTATAGCAATCCATTGCGCGATCGGCATCGCCCAGATTCTGATACACAAGGCCCAAATCCGAGAGTGCCTGCACATAGAACTCCGAACGGGGATACTTCTCAACAAACTCATTCAGCGCATCGGCACCCTCCTTGTATCGCTCCTGCGACACATAGGTACGACCCAACTCATACGCCGCGCGATCGGCATAACGTCCCTCGCCCGAACGAGCGATCGAACGCAGAGCCTCGATCTTTGCAGGGACTTTATTGTTCAGGCCCAACACGATAGCTCGCTGATAGAGAGCATAATCACGCTCCGGCGAGAGAATTGCCGCCGACTGGTTATAGGCCTCGACAGCCTGATCGAACGAACGCTGTGCATAGAGGATATCGCCCTTGCGATTCAGCGCATCGGCACGGAATTGATCCTGCTTCTTGTGCAGCCACAAGAAGTTATCGAAATTGCTACGCGCCTGCGAGCGATTACCCGCCTGCAAGTTGGCATATCCGAGGTTGTAGTAAGCCATTTCGTATTCAGGCTCGCTCTTCGGAGCAAGTTGCAGATAGCGATTGAATTTGGTCGCCGCCTCCTTATACTTACCCTCACCGAGCAGAATCTCGCCCTGCCAGAAACCCGCCAGAGCCGTATATTTGGCATTATAACGATTTTCGAGCGACTCTTCGAGCAGTGCCTTTGCCGAGGTTACATCGCCCGCATTAAGACGTTCCAAAGCTCGGAAATAAGAGATCTTCTGCAATGCCGACTTGACATTGTTGTCGGGGTCGCGCATCTGCTTGATTGCCGCATAGGCTGCATCGTAATTCTTCGAATTGTAGTAGGCCGCAACAAGGCACTCTCGCGCCTCGGCTACACGTGCCGACTGCGGATAGCGATCGATATATCGCGTCAGAATATTGATCGCCTCATTAAACTGACCACCGCCCAGCTCATACTGCAACTTACCGTAGTTGAACAGCGCATCCTCCGTAATGTTCTTATCGAACGTCATCGCCGAAGCCAACGCCATCGACTGCATTGCGCGAGTCTTATCGCCCAACTTCAAACGGCAATCGCCCAGATGATAGGCCGCATTCTGCGTCAAGGCATCCTCTACGCCGCAAGCCGATTGCAGATAGTCTGCCGCGCGTTGATATGCCGCCGAACGATAGAGAGCATAACCCATCATATATTGCTCCTCGCGCTCCATCTGACCGCCATCCTGCGCATAGCTTTCGAGATATTTGATTGTGCTGCCGAAATCGCCCAAACGGAACCACGACTCGGCCGCCACACGCTCAATCTCGGCACGACGGGCAGGGGTAACCTGCGGAATCAACTTATCGCAATTCTCAACCACATAGTGGTAATTCTCCTGCTGGAACTCGATCTGTAACAGATAGAACGGCACTGCCAACGCGTAGTTCTGATCCTGCTCGATCGAACGGAAGCCCGCTTTGGCTCGCTCCCACTCGCCACGTGCATAGTCGATATAGGCACGATAGTAACGGGCGTGAGGGGCATATTCGCTCTGCTCTGGCACGCGGCCCAACTGCTCATAGGCCTCCTCGTGGCGACCGACAACAAATTTCGAATGGCCCGCCTTAAAGTCATACTCCGCCTGTGCAGCCTTCTCGACACGTCGCACCTGCGCGAAACGATCGACTGCCGTCTGATAATCTGCGGCGGCATAGGCCAACGAGGCCGATGCAAAGAGCATCTCGTTATCGTAAGCCGACGAAGGATAGTTCGCCAAATAGCGATTGACGAGCATAGTGGCATTATCCGAATTTTGTTTGACCGCACACAGCGCGATATGGTACTCCACACGCTGACGCTCGATCGGCGTGAGTGAACCATCATCTTCGACCGAGCGCAACACTCGCTCGGCATCGCACCACTTACCCGCAGCGAAGAGCTCCTCGCCACGACGCATAGCCTCCTCACTCTGCGGCGAAGCGGCAAAAGCCACAGCCGAGAGAGTCAGGGCAAGAATTGAGGTTATAATTTTACGCATAAGCAATTATCGTTACCGTTCAACCCAACGGATTTAATCTCTGTTATTAACCTACAAAGATACAACTTTTTCGGGAACAACGCACGCGCTCAGGCGCGATTCTTGCACTTTACACCAACATTAACCGTTAATTGCTCATTTTTAACACATTTTTGACTATGCAAACCGTAAAATTCGAATTGTCCTCCGAGGGTCGTTTTCGCCCCATCGGTGGTCGCAACCTATCGGATTACAACCCCAAAGAGCTGATGCTCGCCGCCATTGCCGACTGCGCAGGTCGCACCGCACTCTCGATTATGGAGAAGATGCGACTCGAACCCGTAGCCTTCGAAATCGATGTCGAAGGCACGCTCGACACCGGAGAGGTGCGTGCCGAGAGCCGCTTTACAGCCATTGTCGTTACCTACAACGTAACCTGCCTGCGTTTTGAGGATCAGGGTCGTATCTCGCACGCCCTCGAACTCACGCACGACAAACATTGCGGTCTGGTGGCAATGATGCGCCGCGTGGCACCTGTCGATCGCCGCATCCTGATCCACTCGATCGAGGGAGAGAAGTGATGAGAACGAAAAGGTAAGATTCAAGATTGTTTTCTCTCTCACCAAAATATAGCAGACTCAATTGGCGATTTCTCTGAAATCGGCACACCCTCGCGGGCTCGCCCTCTGGGCGACCGCCCCAGCCCGCGAGGATGCATACTCATTTGTATCTTAAAGGCAATAGAGAAAATAATTTTGAATTTTGAATAAAAAAGCCGCACTCCGTTTTGGAGCGCGGCTCATCGTTTTCAAATCGCGGCAGTCTATCGCGGCAAAACCTCGATCTGCAACTTCGCATAAGCGCGATCGGCCTTTGCCAAAGCCTCCTCAACGGTGTCGGCCGAAGCCAAAATCACACCCAAACGGCGATGTCCTACAACCTCCGGCTTACCGAAGATACGCACCTGAACATCCTCCTCGGCCATAACCTCTTCGAGATTACCGAACACAACCTTGTCGCTATCACCCTCAACAACAATCGCTTTCGATGCCGAAGGACGATAGAAACGTACCGAAGGAATAGGCAGACCCAATACTGCGCGAGCGTGCAGAGCAAACTCCGACAGATCCTGCGAGATCATCGTTACCATACCCGTATCGTGCGGACGGGGCGAAACCTCGCTGAACAGCACCTCATCGCCACAGATGAACAACTCAACGCCGAAGATACCGTAGCCACCCAGCGCACCCGTAACCTTGCGAGCAATCTCCTCGGCCTTTGCGATAGCGATGTCGCTCATAGGCTGCGGCTGCCACGACTCACGATAGTCGCCATCGACCTGATGGTGGCCGATAGGTTTCAAAACGGTCGTACCGCCTGCGTGGCGAACGGTGAGCAACGTAATCTCGTAGTCGAACTTAACAAAGCCCTCAACAATCACGCGGCCTGCACCTGCGCGGCCACCCTCCTGTGCGATCTTCCACGAGCGGTCGATCTCCTCCTCCGAGTGGCAAACGCTCTGGCCGTGGCCCGACGA
>JAZUPN010000105.1:0-25211 GCA_045605245.1 Alistipes sp.
CTCTATGCCCCTTTTATGCGTGCTTATATTGGGGGGTAATCTACTGCAATAATGACAGGAGGAGTACGTGTGATTATTACGAAGTTATCAACAAAAATGTTTATAACTTTGTTGATAAGTGCAAAACTGAATGTTAATACTCAATGTGTGAGTAGGGGATGGCGGTGTGTAAATGGTTTATATATAGCCTATTAATGACGCTTGAGGAAAGGTTTCTCAAATGTTGATAAATCTTTACCGTTGATTGCTCAACAGCGTCAATATCATAAAAAAAGAGGGAGCGACCCACTTTGGATAGCTCCCTGATAATCGGTCAGATCGACCTCTATTTCAGTATTTCGAGAAGTCTGATTCGCTCGGCCTCACTCTCGAAATTGGGGGTAAAGACTCCGCGACCAAGATTCTGCTCGATCTCCTCGCGCGACCAAAATCGCCCGCCGGCCAACTCGTCGCTGGGGCGCACCTCGCCATCGTATCGGCAGATAAAGACATTGATCAGCTCGTGTTCGCACGATGAACGGAACTCGTAGGTGCAGATGTGCTCGGCTGCAAATCCCTCAATGCCAAGCTCCTCCTGCGCCTCGCGTCGTAATGCTTCGTCGCGCCCCTCGCCCCAATCGACGTGGCCTCCTACGGCCGTATCCCAACGATCGGGTTGAATCTGTTTCCACGCAGGGCGATGTTGCAGATATAGCTCCCCGCGAGAGTTTATAACGTGCAGATGCACAACGGGATGCAACAACATCGATCCATTGTGGCACTCCGCGCGCGATGCCGAGCCGATGACACGTCCCGCGAGATCGACTACGGGCAAAAGTTCTGCTCCGTTATCGGTTTTTAGAATTTCCATTTTTTGAGAAGCATATAGACTGCGTTGCCCCAATAGTTGCGCAGACCCTCGCCCTTTGCCTCGGCGTATGCGGCGCGATGGAAGACCACCTCGTGGGTTGTGCGATCGAAGATAACAATATTCAGGCGTGCCTGCGAAGTCGTTGCATTCAACTCCTCGGCGATAATTATCGCACCGAAACCTGTGCCTTCGGGATATGCCGACACGATCGACGCAATCTGCTCAATGGTGAGTAGCTCGCTGCTCTCGACAACGGCCAAATTGTCGTATGGAATGGCCAGATTGCGTTCGCGAGCCACCGACAGATTCAGTCGCTCGATACTCATTTTCAATGCCTTCGCAGGGTTGTATCTGTTGGGCTCGTTCATAAAGGCCTGATTGATCTGGCCGAATGCGCGAATAAGATCCGAGGCGTGATACTCGGCACCAACGACCTTCGTCGCCGTAAAATCGACGCCATAGAAGGTTACCGAGCGAATATCTTTGAGATCGGTCTGGGTCTGTGCCGCAGCCGTAAGCGTCATAACCGCCGCCAGGGCAATCAATAACAATCGTTTCATCTTGTATTTCGTTTAATCCGTTTGCTGTTTGAGAACGCAAAAGTAATCATTCTCACGAAATAAAACGTAACGGCCACCGCAGAAATTGTGCAGTGGCCGTCAGTTTTAACTATTTGTAGTCGATTCCTTACTCCTCATAGAGCAGGTAGGGGCGACGCTGCTCCTTGAACTTGGCAACATCATCAGCCCACATAGCCTTGATCTCGTCGGCCGTAGCGCCCTTCTTGATCATTTTGCGAACGTAGTCGCGACCGATCAACAACTCGAAGAACGAACGGAAGAAGTGGTCATCGAGGTTCAGGTTTTGGTATGCGTCAATCACATATTCGAGGTTCAGACCCTTCTCCCAAATCTCCTCATCGGGAATCTGCGACAGATCGACACCGTAGCACTTGCGATCGAGCTGCGGGGGATTCTTTGCGCCATCGACACTGCGAGGAGTGAACGAGAAGTCGTAGCCCAACATATTGGGGTGGCCATAAACGAGGAAGGGCTTGTCGGTACCGCGACCCAGGCTGACGGGAGTAGCCTCGAAGTAGCAGGTCGAGGGGTAGAGGTAGATAGCCTTCATATCGCGCAGGTTGGGCGACGGAGCGATCGGCAACTCATACTTGGTCTGGTGGGTGTAGTTCTTGCAACGAACAACCGTAAGCTCGCACTTGCGGCCATCGGTCAGCCAGCCCTCACCGTTAGCCATAACTGCGATCTCGCCCAGAGTCATACCGTGTACAACAGGAATCGGAGCCCAGCCCACACCTGACTTGTAACGTTTCATATCGAGGATCGGACCATCAACGTAGAAACCGTTGGGGTTGGGACGATCCAATACAATCATATGCTTGCCATCTTCGGCGCACACATCCATCAAACGGAGCATTGTTACATAATAGGTATAGAAACGCAGACCCACGTCCTGAATGTCGATAATCAGCACATCGAACGAATCCATATCCTTTGCGCTTGGACGGCCTGTCTTGCCATCGTACAACGAACGAATGGGAATACCCGTGCGCTCGTCAACCGAGCTCGATACGTGCTCACCTGCGTCAGCCGAGCCACGGAAGCCGTGTTCGGGAGCGAAGATACCGGTGATCGTAAAGCCCTTGTCGTGCATAATATCGACGATGTGGCGATTGCCGACAACGCCCGTATGGTTCGACATTACGGCTACGCGCTTACCCTTAATCAGAGGATAATACTCGTCGGTCTGCTCTGCTCCGACCTTCACGCGCTTGCCGGCAAAGAGCATCGTAGGCAGCATCAGAGCCGCTACGAGAATGAGTGTAAATCTGAAATGTTTCATAAAATCGAGGTAGTTAGTTTTTCTGTATTTGGTACAATAATACGCAAAATTCTGCAAATCGACAATATTTCAACGAAATTTTGATTATTTTTGTATGCGCATCGGGCTTTTACGACCTTTGCAGATAGATTGAATAATAACGTTAAAACATAAGTACAATGAAAAAACTTTTACTTTCGCTGGCTCTCGCGCTCGGTTTTGTCGCAGCGCAGGGTCAGAACGACCAGATTCCGACCTTCGCTCCCGATAAGGAGTCGATCGAAATCGCTTTCTTTACCGACATTCACGTCAATGAGGGTAATGCTATGGAGAAGGCAATGCGCCAAGCTGTTGAGGAGGTCAATTCACTCCCTTATGACTTTGTTGTCATTTCGGGCGACCTCTGTAATATGGGTAGCGATGCCGAGTTGGAGTTGGTGCACGAGATCGTGTCGAAATTTAATAAACCTCTGATGGTTACTGCCGGCAACCACGAAACGACGTGGTCGGAAAGCGCATTTATGACCTATGGCCGTCTGTTCCACGAGCAGGGCCGTGTGGCTATGCGCGTGGGTAACTACCTCTTCGTCGGTTATCAGGTTGGTCCCTATATGAAGATGGCCGAGGGTACGATTCGCCCCGAAGATATTCTCTGGATCGAGCATACAATGCGTAATGCTCGCCCTACCGACAAAATTATCAGCGTTTGCCACTATCCTCTGATTAACGACATCTCGAATCGCAAGGAGATTACCGATCTGCTGCGTAAGTATGATACAAAGATGACCCTCTGCGGCCACTACCACCAGCTTAAACTCGAAAATTACGACTCGATTCCTGGTGTTATGGGTCGCGCATTGCAGATGGGTAGCGGTAAGAAGACCACCTACGGCTACAACGTACTGCGTCTGGCAAACGACTCACTCTATATGTACGAAAAGGTGCTGGGCAAGGAGCCCGTTGAGCGTTTCCGTGCAAAGCAGGGCTACTCGGAGGAGTTGGGCAAATTGCCCGTTCAGCCCTATATGCCCGAACCCGACTACGAAAAGGTGGGCGCGAAGTTGATCAAGGCCGATACCGCTTCGATCTTTACGGGTGTAGCGGTTAATGGCGACGTGCTCTATTATGGCAACTCGGTTGGTTGGCTGCACGCAATGAATGCCAAGACGGGCAAGGTGAAGTGGAGCCAGCGTTTTGCGAACTCGATCTATTCGACTCCGATCTATTCGGACGGCGTTGTCGTTATTGGTGGCGCAGATTGCACCGTGCGTGCATTTAAGGCTCGCAATGGTAAGCAGTTGTGGTCGATCCCGACCGAGACTCCCGTAATCGGCGACGGCATTGTCGAGAACGGAGTGATCTATTCGGGTATCGGCAGCGGTCGTTTTGCCGCGATCGATCTGAAAACGGGTAAGATTCTTTGGGAGGCTTCGTTTGGCGACGGTCAGGCGCAGGGTCGCCCTACAATCGTAGGCGATAAGATTCTCTTTGGCGCGTGGGACTGCTTCCTCTACTGCCTTGACAAGAATACGGGCAAGGAGCTCTGGAAGTGGTATAACGGCGGTCATAATAAACTCTTCTCGCCGGGCCACGTCGTTCCGCGCGTTGCAAATGGCAAGGTTTATATCGTTGCTCCCGATCGCTACGCAACGGTTCTCGATCTCGAAACGGGTCGTCAGATTTGGCGCAAGACGGGCTACCGCGTGCGCGAATCGACGGGTATCTCGACCGATGGACAGATGTTCCTCGGCAAGACGATGGATGGCCAGCTGGTTGCAGTTGAGAGTGGTGCTACCACCTATATCGAGCGTTGGGTGTCGGATGCAGGTTGGGGCTACGACCACAATCCCTGCCCGATCACCGTTTCGGACGGCGTTATCTATATGGCAAACAAGCAGGGCGAGATTGCAGCATTCGAAGAGAAGGGCGGTGAGCTCATTTGGCGTGCAAAGTTTGGAAACTCGGCCACAAATAAGATCGTTGCCGACGAGCAAGGTAATGTCTATATCACGTTGATCGAAGGTCTTATTTATAAAATTAAGTAATGTGATCTAAAAAGGCCATATCGACAATCACTCGTAGTTGTTCAATCTCTCGTTGTTGTACAACCACTTCGAGAGCGGATTAGCCTAAATATTATAATAATTAGTAAAAGATCCTGTCTGATATTTAATCGGGCAGGATCTTTTTTTATGTCGGATTTAAGTCGGGGGAGTTATTAAAAATATTAAAAAAATAAAAGGAATAAGTGAAAATTGCGAAAAAATAATTGCGAAAAATTTTGTTAGTCTGAAAAAATAGTGTAATTTTACATCCGACTTTATAGCAAACAAATTTTTACCCGCAAACAGATTTGTTGTAAAGACACACACAACAATTATTTAACTACTAATTATTAAAAACAAATGGTCTTATGAAAAAATTACTTACTATTTTGTTTTTAGGAATGAGTCTATGTGCTTTCGGTCAGAAAGTAACGGTTACCGGAACAGTCGTGGGTGGTGCAAATGAGGCTCCCCTGCCGGGTGTGCACGTAATCGAAAAGGGTACTACAAATGCAGTTGCTGCGGACGCGAATGGCGAATTTAGCCTAAACGTTCCCGTTGGTGCCGTATTGGAATTTACCTACATTGGTTATGTTCCTAAGGACGTGGTTGTTACTGGCGCAGGTATGATCCGCGTGGTGATGCAGGAGGATAGCGACATGATCGAAGATGTCGTGGTAGTTGGTTATGGTGTTCAGAAGAAGAAGCTCTTCACCGGTGCGACCGTTCAGGTTAAGGGTGAGGATATCGCAAAGATGAATACCGTCAATCCTCTCGGTGCATTGCAGAGCAAGACCCCTGGTGTGAATATTACATCGAATGGCGGTTTCCTCGATCAGGGTTTCAAAGTTAATATTCGAGGTATGGGTACTACCGGTACTTACTCACCGTTGTATGTTGTGGACGGTGTGCCTAACGGTAGTCTCTCGTCGTTGAACGCATCGGATATTGAGTCGATCGACGTACTGAAAGATGCAGCTTCGGCAGCTATTTACGGTGCTCGTGCAGCTAACGGTGTCATCCTGATTACAACAAAGAAGGGTAAGGCGGGTACTGGTGAAGTCGCTTATGATGGTTATTATGGCGTACAGAACCTTTATAAAATCCCTACTATTTTGACTGCTCAGGAGTATATGGACGTTATGGACGAAGCTCGCGTAATGGATGGTCTTGAACCTTGGAATTGGGAGACTTACATTCCCGAAAAGGATTTGAAGAATATCTGTAATGGCGGTTGGCAGGGTACCAACTGGCTGAAAGAGATGCAGAATACCAATGCTCCTATTCAGAGTCATACTATCAACATTTCGGGCGGTACCGATCGCTCGACCTATTCGATTGGTTTGGGTTGGAATCAGCAGCAGGCAACTCTGGGTGTTCCCGGTGCAATGCCTTCGCTGACTCGTTATAACCTGCGTATCAACTCGGATCACGTTGTTTTGAAGCGCGGTGATCTGGACGTGTTGAAGGTAGGTGAGACCTTGAACTATCGTTACAGCTACCAGAAGGGTTCGTTCTCGACCAGCGGTATCTATTGGAATCACCTCCACACCGCAATCGTAAAGAGCCCGTTGATGCACGTTTACGGTCCTACCGGTGAGTACTACGACTACGACGATCAGAAGGCTGATGGCTACAACTGGGATATCTCGAACGGTTCGAACCGTAACCCGTTGGCTGATCTGGATTGGTCGGTTAACCAGAACCGTAGCAAGTCGCACTATTTGCAGACCAGCTTCTATGCAATTTTGCAGCCCATTAAGAATCTGACTTGGCGTACTCAGGTTGGTTATATGATGAGTGGTTCGAGCTATCGCTCGTTCTCGCCGACTCACGATAAGCTGACCGAGACCGATGGCGGTGAGATCAACTCGGTAACTCAGTCGATGTCGCTCTCTAATCGTTGGAGCTGGGATAACACTATTAACTACAAATTCACTGTTAATGATGATCACGCATTTGACGTAATGTTGGGTCAGTCGGTTGAGCGTTGGGGCTATGGTGAGTCGATGTCGGCTACCAACCACGAGCTGAGCTTCGGCGACTTGGAGCACGCTTATCTGTCGAATGCTACTCGTAACCCCGTAACCAGTCAGCCTACCGGTACTCCCGCAAGCGAGGGTGCTATCGCATCGTTCTTCGGTCGTATCAACTACGACTACGCAGAGAAGTATATGCTGACCGTGATTATGCGTGGTGATGGTTCGTCGGTATTCGCACCGGGTAACCGTTGGGGCTTCTTCCCCTCGGTATCGGCTGGTTGGGTAATTTCGAACGAGCCTTTCTTGAAGGATAATGAGAAGGTTAACCTGTTGAAACTCCGCGCATCGTGGGGTCAGAACGGTAACTGCAACGTATCGGGTAACCAGCACATTGCAACCATTACCTCGAATCAGGGTTATGGCGGTTATTCGTTCGGTGATGTTATGGACGCAGTTGGTACAGGTTCGTATGCATACAAGGTGCTGAATCCCAACTTGAAGTGGGAGACTTCGGAGCAGTTGAACATCGGTATGGACGCTGCATTCTTCGATAACCGCTTTAAGGTTGAGTTGGATTGGTACCGCAAGGTAACCAAGGACTGGTTGGTAACCGCTCCCGTTTTGATGTCGTGGGGTGCAAATGCTCCTTCGATCAATGGTGGTGCAGTTCGCAATACCGGTGCTGAGTTGGGTCTGCATTGGAATGACAATGTAAATGAGGACTTCTACTATGGCGTTGATTTCAACCTCGCATATAATAATAATAAGGTAACCTCGATCGAGAACTCGGAGGGTATCATCCACGGTCCCAGCAGCGTATTCTGGGAGGGTTCGGATGAGTGCTTCCGCGCATCGGTTGGTGAGCCTATCGGCTACTTCTATGGTTATATTAGCGACGGTATCTTCCAGAACCAGAAGCAGATTGACGAATACGAAGGTCCGCTGCTGAATGGTGCAAAGACTGCTCCGGGTGATGTTATCTGGCGTGATGTTGATGGCAATGGTACCATCGACGCTGGCGACCGTACCAAGATCGGTAACCCGAATCCCGACTTTACTCTCGGTTTCTCGTTCAACATCGGTTGGAAGGGTCTTGACCTGGGTGTAACTACTTACGGTGCATTTGGCCACCAGATTTTGAAGTGCTACCGCGACTTCTCGTCGTCGCCCCTGAACAACTATACCACCGATATCTACAATCGTTGGCACGGTGAGGGTACCTCGAACGAGTTCCCGCGTCTGTCGAGTGCTTCGAACACCAACTGGAACCGTATTTCGACCCTCTATATGGAGAATGGCGACTACTTGAAGATTAAGAACGTAACCGTAGGTTGCGACTTCAAGAAGTTCTTCCCGAAAATTCCGTTCGGTCAGCTGCGAGTATATCTGACTGCACAGAATCTGTTCACCTTCACTAACTACTCGGGTATGGATCCCGAAATCGGTTACGGTAGCGACTATGGCTGGGCATCGGGTATCGACCTCGGTTACTATCCGAGCGCACGCACCTATATGGTCGGCTTGAATATCAAGTTTAACTAAACTTAAAATCGACTGAAAATTATGAAAAAGATATTTCTTATCTTATCGGCCGCATTGCTGATGGTTGGTTGCGAGGACTTTCTTGATACTCGTATTCTGACCGAGAAGACCAGCGAGAACTTCCCTCTCACAGAGTCGGAGGCCGATGAAGTACTGACGGGTATCTATGCCCACCTGCTCTTTGAGTCGCCCGAGACATCGTCGATGTTCTACTTCGCACAGCTTGCAGGCGACGAGTGTCTGGGTGGTAACCTTTCGTACTCTGGTAACTGCGCAACCAACTTCCTGCTCTACAAGGACAACCTGAATGGTCTGTCGGGTCTGTGGGAGCGTTGCTACACCCTTATTAACCGTGCTAACCAGGCGTTGGCAACTATGGATAAAGTAACCGAGTGGACTCAGGAGTCGCGCGACCGTCATTTCGGCGAGGCTTACTTCCTGCGTGCAATGGCTTACTACGAGTTGGCGCAGATGTTCGGCCCCGTGCCCCTGCGTACCTCTACTGATAACACCAACATTCCTCGTGCTTCGGTTGAGGAGGTTTACACTTTGATCGCTGCCGATCTTCGTGAGGCTATCAACTTGATGCCCGATGAGATCTATACCTACGGTTCGCCTATGGCCGGCCACGCTACCAAGTATGCAGCAGAGGCTTTGATGGCTCGCGTATGGTTGTTCTATACCGGTCGTTATGCACAGGAGACTATCCCCGGCGTAACCAAGGCTGAGGTTATCGAGTGGATCGATGATTGCGTAATGAATTCGGGCCACGATCTGGTTGCTGACCAGCGTAACTTGTGGGCTTACTCGAATAGCTATACCAACAACAATGATCAGGGTATGCAGTATAACTATGTAGTTAACAACAACCTGAATTGGGAGGGCAATAGCTCGATCGAGACTCTGTTTGCTAACAAGCACAACTTGAAGTCGAACTGGACTTACACTTGGTGGTCGAACACTCACGCACAGTTCTGCTCGCCTTCGGCTGACAACTACGATAAGGAACAGAGCTATCCCTTCGGAACCGGTTGGGGTGCAGGTCCCGTATCTCCCGCATTCGTAGCAGATTGGCAGGAGTGGGCATCGCGCCAGGAGTACCTCGAAGGTTACGACACTGACCCGCGTCTGGTAGGTTCGGTATGGTCGTACAACGCTTACGATCCCAACGACCCGACCAAGATGTTGTTGGAGCGCAAGCTCGACGAGAACGAGCCCGATTACACTGTATCGTATCGTTACTACGAGCAGACCGGTTACTTCCAGAAGAAGTATATCAACATCAATAGCTACAACGCAGAAAAGGGTGGTATTTATGCATTTGGTTTGCAGGCATATCCCGGTATCTCGACCCAGACTTCGCAGCAGCTGATTCAGATCGCCGATCTGATCCACATCCGCTTCGCAGACGTTCTGTTGATGCATTCGGAGTTGACCGGCACCGCAGATGGCCTGAACCGCGTTCGCGCACGTTCGGGCTTGGCTCCCGTAGCTTACACGCTTGACGCAATCAAGAATGAGCGTCGCTATGAGTTGGCATTCGAGTCGATTCGCTGGTGGGACTTGCTCCGTTGGTCGGGTCCGTCGCTGGAAGAGGCTGGTGATGCACTTAACAAGCAGACCGGTTTTGATCTGATCAATGCAGCAGTAGTAGTTCCTATGGTTAAGTTTGACTACAAGGCTCGTTTGAAGGCTACCGAGGGTTACTGGCCTATTCCTCAAACCGAGATCGACCTGTCGGACGGCGTATTGGAGCAGAATCCCGGTTGGGAATCGACTGCAATGTATGTTGATTGGGAGAAAATGTAACAAGTCGAATTGCTAAAAACGAAACAATTATGAAACGAACAATAAAATTCGGATTTGTATTGTGTGCAGTTGCACTTCTCGGTTGGAGTTGTACTCCTATCGAAGATACAGAACTGCGCGATATGTACGTAACCAATGCTGGCGATCCGATTACAGTTGCTGAATTGGACGCAGCCCTTGAAGTTTCGCAGCCCTATCCTAACCAGGAGGGTGTTGAGCAGGGTGATCAGTATATCCACTTGAAGAACAAGCGCCCCGAAATCGGTGGTACTTGGCACGTAGGCGGTAAGAGCTATTTGACCGATGACAAGATCGTTGTTGCAGAGGCAAATGGTGTATATGATGTATGGTATTCGGCAATCTCGAATGGCAAGATCGTTAACTCGACTCCTATTCAGGTTACCGTAACCAACGTATTCGATCCTTGGATGGGCTTCTTTACCGGCGCAGAGAACAAGGCTGATATGTCGGCAACCAAGGAGTGGGGCTTCCGCACCGATCTGTCGAATATTTGCGATATGGCAGCTCACGGCTGGTGGAAGTATGCTTCGGCAGGTTATACCCCTGAGTCGTTCTCGGGTATTTCGTGGTGGGGTCAGCAGGTATTTGATCCTGCTAACGACCAGCGAATGGTATTTGCTGTTGATGGTAACAAGCTCACTACGTTTGACGCATCGGGTGCTGTGATGAACGAGGGTAAGTTCGAGTTCTCTCACGACCAGCCTGAGGACGGTGTGTTGGGTCTGTTTAAGACCAATATCCCCGTTATCGGTAGCGAGTATGAGGAAAATGGTTGCACTGGTGGCGACGAAATATTCTACATCCTGACTCTTACCGAGAAGTATATGACTCTCTATCAGTGGGAATCGTCTAATCCTGGTTCGGATTGGGGCGACTGCAACTGGCGAGTTGTTTACGAGGCTAAATAAGTCGATGTTCCGAAAAAGATAAGTCCGTCTTATCTGAAAACCAATAGACTTTTTTCGAGAGAGCCTGTCCTGTTAGTGGGACAGGCTCTTATTTTTTGTGGGTATTATTACATTGTTTTATGTGCATTTTCGCGGTGTAGAATATTTGGCACTTACCCAATTTTTTTCTATTTTTGTAGTATTAATAACACTATCCCAAATGGCACAACGAATCGTTTATATACTGCTTGTATTGCTCTTTGCTGTCGGGTGCGAGTCTTCGCCCTCGATGATCATTCGTGGCACGGCTCCAAAGGAGTGCAATGGATTGAATGCCTATCTGGTTCCGCAACCCTTCCCCAAAGCCGAGCAGGTCGATTCGACGGTTATTCGCAACGGCCGATTCGAGTTTAAGGTCGATGCATCGCAGGTGCGAGTGTGCGACATCACGATTTCTCGCAAGAGCAAGGTGCCGTTTCAGCGATTGCTGGTCGTTGTCGAGCCGGGTGAGTTGGAGGTTGAGATTGGCGAGGTGAGCGATAGTCGCGGTACGCCTTTGAATGAGGAGCTATCCGAGTGGAAGCGAGTGATGAGCGAGGCTGGTAATCGAGCCGATGAACTGCGTGCCGAGATTGCCGTGCAGAGTGATGAGGCGGTAGTCGATTCGCTCCGAGCAGAGATGCAACGAGGCTATCAAGCGGCAGGGCAGCGTACGATCGAGATTATCGAGCGCAACCTTAATCCGTTGGGTGGTTTTCTGTATATGGTTAATGAGCGCACGTTCGATAGTGAGTTGCGTCAGCATTTGATTGACCTCGGAATCGAAGAGTGGAAACCTAAAAGAGAGAAGTAACGAACGATGAGAACCAACCCAACAAGAGTGCAACGCTGGTTGCAGGTGATAATGGTGGCGGTGGCAATGGCTGCTGGCTGGTGTTGGTTTGCATTTGGAGTACCTTATACGCTCTACACCAAAGAACAATTGGTGCTGTTTGTCGCTGATATGGCGGCAATATCCGAATATCTTGATCGCCCTGCGTTGATCGCATCTATATTGGGCGACTATCTGACGCAATTCTATCTGCTTATTGGTGGTGCGGCGACGATTCTGACGCTGTCGATGGCGCTGCTCTGGTGGGGCACGCGCAGGGTGTTAAGAGGTTTTGGTGCGAGCACGTCGGCGGCTACGGCGTGGGCTTTGTTGCCCGTTGCGACGGAGGTGGCACTGAATGGCTATTTGGAATATCCGCTGTCGATGACCCTTGCGGCGGTGCTGGCTGTATGGACACTTGCCGCTTGGATGTGTATGCGCGAAGGAGTGGCGAAGTATGTCGTTGCGTTTGTCCTGACGGCGGTAATCTATTGGATAGCGGGTGCGCACGTTGCAATCTTTGCGCTGGGTGCTGCGTTGTGGATGTGGCGCGAGCAGCGTCGTGTGTTGGGCGCGTTGATGCTGGCAGTAGCGGCGGTAGCTGTGGCGATTATCGGTGTGGCGTTTTACCTGCCGATAAGTCAAGCATACTGCTATCCGCTGATAGAGAACTATATGTTGCAGAATTGCTATGTGTTCTTGGCTACGGAGGCGGCCTTTGTTGTTGCGATCGTTGCGGCACGAAGTCGTGCTTGGTTAGGCGCATTGGCAACGGCTGTCGTGGCAGTTGTCGGTGTTTTGGCGATTGCGGATCGCACGCAGGAGTATTGGCTCGGCGTGTCGTGCGAGGCCTATTTCAACCGCTACGACCGAGTTATGGAGCTTGCCGACGAGAATTGGGAGCATAAGAGCTACGTGGCATCGTATTATACCAATCTTGCATTGGTAATGCGTGGTGAGCTCGGTGAGCATCTGACCGATTACTATCAGCCCTTGACGTACGGATTGCTGCTCGATGTTGATGAGAAGTCGGGATATTGCTATGCAATGGCGGCGGCCGATGCAACAGCGGCGATTGGCGATATGGCCGAGGCGCAACGTGCAACGCTGTTGGCAATGACCTTTACGCCGCATCAGCGTTCGTCGCGCGTGGCAAAGAAGATTGTCGATATCGCAATCGTTGTGGGCGATCGAGAGTTGGCCGAAAAGTTCTTGTGGCAGTTGGAGCGTACGGCTCTGCATAAGGAGTGGGCGGCGAAGCGTCGAGAGTTGCTGGCTGTTGGTAGCGAGGCGATTGATGCGGAGCGCGAGAAATTGGTTACGGAAGATGGATTCGTAGGTGCAAATAATTGGTATCCTGCGCTGTATGCTCTGGTTGAGGCAAATGGTCAGAATCGTATGGCGGTAGATTATCTGCTCTCGATGCACCTTCTGCGTAAGGATCGAGAGCGATTTGTTGCCGACTATGAGCGATATTTCTATCCGAATTGGGGCTCTGCCCCGCCGAAGGTCTATCAGCAGGCACTGATGATGTCGTTCGATAACGAGAGCGAGTTGAAGGCGGCTATCGAGCGATATCGCATTTCGCCCGAAGTGCAACGCGAGTGTGTGGAGTATTCGCGTATCTATGTCCAAAAGCAGGGCCGCGGTGAGGCGTTGCAGGAGCGTTTCGGACGAACCTATTGGTTTTATTGCAATTATGCACAAATGGAGTAAGAATGAGAAGAGCCCTCTACATATTGTTGTTGGTCGTGATGGTCGCTTGCGGAGAGTCGCCGACGAGTTATCGTCAGTACCCCTCGTTGCCGCCGATGTTCCCTGACTATGCCGATATTACGATTCCTTGCAATATCGCACCCCTCAATTTCGAGATCGACTCGGTCGAGAGTATCGAGGTGCTCGTCAAGGGCGAGCAGGATTGGCTGTTCGAGAGTCGAGGTTCGACGATGCGTTTCAACGAACGTAAGTGGCGCAAAATGCTCTCGGCAGAGTGTGGCAATGAACTGCTTATTTTCGTAACTACGCTTCGCAATAATGAGCATTGCGGCTGGCGTAGCTTTACTTGGACTGTTTCGGAGGATCGCATTGATCCATATTTGAGTTATCGCCAGATTGAGCCGGCCTATGAGGTTTGGAACGAGTTGCGCATCGTTGAACGTAACGTGGAGGGGTTCGATGAACGATTGTTAGGCGATAATATCTCGACCGATCGTTCGTGTATGAATTGCCACACGTCGAATCGTGCCGAGCAGCCCGCCAATTTTATGCACGTGCGCGGCAAACGAGGCGGCACGATCTACTCGTTTAACGGCAAGATGCGAAAAATCAATACGGCAACCGATCGTACATCGGGTAGTGCAGTCTATGGCGAGATTGAGCGCAGTGGCCGTTACGGTATCTTCACGACGGCCGATATCGTGCCCATTCTTCACCTCGATGCAAGTGAGCGTATGGAGGTCTATGATCGTTCGAGCGATCTGATTGTGATTGATTTTGAAGAGGGTACGGTTAGTGATAACGCTGCGGTAAGTGGCGCGGAGCATCAAGAAACATTCCCCGCATTCTCGGCCGATGGCCGCACGATATATTTCTGTCGCGCTGTGAGTCGTCCCCAACCCGATAGTATTACCAAGATGATGTATAGCCTGTGTGCTATCGATTTCGACCCTCAAACGGGACGTTTGGGTAGCGAGGTGCGAACGGTGATCGATGCCGAGAGTGTTGGTCGCTCGTTCAGTTTCCCGAAATGTTCGCCCGATGGCCGTTGGTTGATGGTAACGGTGTCGAACTATGGAACATTCCCGATCTGGCATAGTGAGACCGATCTGTGGCTTGTCGATTTGCAGAGTGGCGCGATCGATACATTGGCCGAGGTCAATGGTCGCTATTCGGATTCGTACCATTCGTGGAGTTCGACCTCGCGCTGGGTGGTATTTGCATCGAAACGCGACGATAGAGTATATGGCCGACCATATTTCGCGCACGTCGATTCGTTGGGTCAGGTGAGCCGACCCTTTGTGTTGCCACAGCGCGATCCCGCGATTTATCGCACGACGTTAAAGTCGATGAATATACCTGAATTATATCCCCAATCGGAGATCTATGATGCACGGGCGTTGCGTAGGGTCTATTTCGATAAGGAGGCGGAAAAGTTTGAATATAAAGAGAATAACTAAATATGAAACAGATTGACAAGTATGCACGATTGGTGTTGCCGATATTGATGGCAGTTGTGGCGTGGCTCTTTTTCGGAGTCTTCTATCGCTGGCACCTGCTCTATTTCGAAGGTAATCACCTCTTTCTTTGGACTGCGGACTATGCTCGCGAAACAATCTGTCATTTGGGCGGTTTGGGCGATTATGTGATGCGCTTTTTGGTGCAATTCTACCATCTCCCGTTGTTGGGTGGTGCGATTGTAGCGCTGTTGCTTGTGGCCCTGCAACAGGGCGTGTTGCGTGTGATGCAGCGAGCAACGTCAAGCAATGCACTGTGGCCGTTGAGCTTCGTTCCTTCGATCTTCTATTGGGCTCTGCTTTGCAATGAGGATTATACCCCTGTGGGCCTGCTGGCAATGGTGGCTGCGGTGTGGGCGGCGGTCGGCCTTATGCGCCTGAATAATGGTTGGTTACGTTCGATTGCGGTGCTTGTGGGATTGATCACATTGTGGTTGGCTGTCGGTGGCGGAGCAGTGATCGCGTTGGTTGCTGTGGTTGCTGTCGAGTTGGCTACCAAGCGCGATTGGCGAGTGCTGGCGAGCTCGGCGGTTGTCGTGGCAGTCGTGGCTGCGATATGGTATCTGCGCCCCTGGCAGTTGAATGACGAGATGATGGTTACGGGCGGTATCTATTTCCGCCATTGGGATATTGAACTCGAAGTATTCTATAAATTGTGGGTAGCAACTGCGGCGGTGATTATAGTGCCTATCGTTGTGGCTCGCTATATTCGTGAGTGGATCAATGTGGTGGCTCTCGTGGCGGTTGTGGGTGCAACGGTGGCGATTCTGCCGAAACACTACGACTCAAACAGCGAGGATACGATGGCCTACTACTGCTTGACCCGTAACGGTAAATGGAACGAGGTCATCGAGCGAGCACGCAAGAACGATCCGCAGACGCGTCCTGCGATGATCTGTCTAAATCTGTCGCTTGTGATGACGGGCCAGTCGGGCGAACGTCTGTTTGACTTTCCGCAATATGGTCCTGCCGGTCTGTTTATGACCTATGAGGAGGATCTGATTTTCTGCGGTGAGGTGCTCTTTAATTTAGGATTTATCAATGAGGCACAGCGTTATGCTTTTGAGATGATGGTAACATATTCGTACCTTCAAAGATCGGCATTTACGGTAACGCGATTGGCCGAGACCAATATGATTGCCGGTCGCAACGAGGTCGCACGAAAGTATCTCAATGCGCTGAAACATACGCTCTTCTATCGCCAGTGGGCGAAGAATCGTCTTGAACTGCTCGATATTCCCAAGGCTATTGATGAGCATCGTCTTTATGGCAAATTGCGTCGTAATCAACCCGTTGAGAATTTTGCATTCTTCTCGGCCAAGTTCGATAAGATGCTCGAAGAGATGGTTGATCAGCGTCCTGAAAATCGCGAGGCATACGACTACCTTATGGCGTTCTATCTGCTCTATAAGAATGTCGATGCCTTTGCCGAGCGATTGATTATCCCAGCATCGGGTCTGCCGCGAGCATACGAGGAGGCCTTTGCAATGGTCTGCCGCATCAATCACGTCGATACTTCGACCTTGCCGCCAAATCTTAATCGTGCGACATTCGATCGTCTGGAACGATATATCCGCGCTTATAATCTGTCGGGCAACAATCCAGAGGTGATGGATAAGGATTGGGGTCGCTCGTATTGGTTCTATACAAACTTTATTCGATTCTAAACAGCTATGCGTAAACTACTTACTATAATTGTATTATCTATTGCGGTTTCGGCTTGCACAAGTGCCGATAAGCGCACGAGCGATCAATTGCCACCGATATTTCCCGACTATGTGGGTGTAACGGTGCCTGTCAATATTGCTCCTATGAATTTCGATGTAACGGTGCCTGCCCAGCGTGTTGAGGCAACGATCAGTAATGGATCGGAGCAGATCGCGGTGAAGGGGCGTGAAGGTGTGCGTATCCCGATGAAAAAGTGGCGCGCACTGCTCGCTGATGCCGAGCGATTGACGATAACGGTGGCCGTTACGGCTGACGATGTGCGTACGGAGTATGCTCCGTTTGAGATCGAGGTGAGCCGCGATAGTATCGACTATGGTATCTGCTATCGTCGTGTCGATCCCGGTTATGAGTATTACGCTCGTATGGGTCTGTACTACTACGACCTGTCGGAGAATGAGGAACACGTGCTGGTCGAGAATACATTGTTGGGCAGCTCGTGTGTCAATTGCCACTCGTTTGCCAAGACCGACCCCTCGACAATGATGTTCCATATTCGTGGTAAGGGTGGTGGTACGCTTCTGCATCGTGAGGGTAAAACGTCGCTGCTCAATACCAAGACCGAGGCTACGAAGGTGTCGTGTGTATATCCCTCGTGGCACCCATCGGGTCGCTATATCGCCTATTCGATCAACGATATTAAGCAGACATTCCATAACGATCCGTCGCAGATTCTTGATGTGTATGACCGCTGGTCTGATGTGGTAGTTTTCGACACCGAGACGGGCAAGTTGAACACCTATCCGATCCTTTCGGATACGACAAAATTTGAGACTTTTCCTTCGTTTTCGGCCGATGGTCGCACGCTCTATTTCTGTATGGCCGATCCGAATATCGTTGAGTCGCTGCCCGAAGTGCGCTACGAGTTGTGCAGCGTGTCGTTTGATCCCGAAACGGGCGAGGTGGGTGATGAGATTACCACCGTTTGGGATGGCGATGGTGCAAGCCTGCTCTTTCCGCGTGCGTCGTATGATGGTCGTTATGTGATGGTTACCCGTTCGGCTTACGGCACATTCCCCATTTGGCACAAAGATGCGGACCTGTGGCTGATCGACCTGCGTACGGGTGAGCGTCGAGCTATCGATGAGATCAATAGCGACAATACCGAGAGCTACCATTCGTGGAGTCTGACTTCGCGTTGGGTTGTCTTCTCGTCGCGCCGTATGGATGGTCTGCATACGCGCCCGTTCATCGCTCACGTTGATGATGAGGGTAATTTTTCGAAGCCATTTTTGGTGCCGCAGGATCAGCCGCGCGAGTGGTACGATGGGCTGATGCAGTCGTATAATATTCCCGAATTTATCTCCGGCCCGATCGATATCGCGGCCAACGATATTTTGCAGGCCGAGCAGGGATCTGTTGAATTGAATGCCCGATAATATACACAACAAAAAAATACTAACTAACACAACGTTTCGTATGAAAAAACTATTTACCTTTATGATGCTGGCGGCTGCATTGGCGTTTGCAGCCTGCTCGGAGGATCCGTATCAGAGAGGCGAACAGAGTGGCGGTCTGGAAGAGGAGAGCGAGGAGCTGCTCCCCGCAAAGGATGGTCGCGTGGTGATCGCCTATGTAACTTGGTATGGCAAGGGAATTCCCGATCCTACACTGATGACCAATATCAACTATGCATTTGCCGAGTTGTATGTTCGAGATGGAGTCTATCAGGGCTTCAAGTTGCAGGGTAGCGAGGATCGTTTCCGTCAGGTCGTGGCTCTGAAAAAGAAGAACCCGAAGTTGAAGATTTCGCTCTCGTTCTCGCACACCGTAGATAACTCGGATAATTGGCAGGGTGGCGGTTTCTCGGCTCTGGCAAAGTCTGACGAGTATCGCAAAGCCTTCGCGAAGGATTGCCTCGATTTCTGCAAGAAATGGGGTATCGATGGTATCGATATCGATTGGGAGTTTCCCGGTCTGTCGTGGAGTGGCCACGCTTGCGATCCTGCGGTCGATGTTGAGAATCACGTGCTGTTGATGAAGCAGTTGCGCGAGACGCTCGGCACACGCTACCTGCTGACCTATGCAGGTTACGTGATGGATGTAACTTCATCGAATGGCGGTCGCCGCTATATCGATATCAAGGAGGTTGATCCTTACGTCGATTTCGTCAATATTATGACCTACGATATGGATGCAGCGCCCAATCATCAGTCGGCATTGAAAGATAAGAGTGCATATTACGACTGCGAGCGTGCAGTGAAGACCTATGTGAATGCCGGTGTCGATCCGTCGAAGATGGTGCTGGGTATTCCCTTCTATGGCCGCCATTCGTTTGAGGAGTCGCCCACTGCTATCGATTACAATAAGATCATTCTGCTCGACAAGAGTATCTATAAGATCGACAATTGGGACGATGACGCAAAGGTTCCCTACGTTACCGAGAATGGCAAGTTCTATTGCGGTTACGACAACCCGAAGAGTATCGCTATCAAGGGTGATTGGATTCGCAGCTTGGGCTTGAAGGGTATGATGTATTGGGACTACAATGCCGACGATAATAAGCAGACGTTGAGCAAGGCTGTTTGGCAGGCAACGATGAAATAGTCGTTCGTCAAGGAGCAATTTATAGTCAGGAGTGGCAGAGCCGAATGGCATATCTGCCACTCTTTTTTTGCGCTAAATTTTGGCAAATAGTCGAAATGTACTATCTTTACACATTTAATTTACCCAAGCAGAAAATTCTATGCGTAAACTTTTGAACGTGGCATTTGCGCTGATGGCAATGACACTTGTAGCCTGCGGTGGCGATGACCCTATTCCCGAACCCGAAAATCCGGAAAAAACCGACACCGAACAGGAGGATAAGGATAAACTTTATCCCGATGAACTCTATCCCGAAGTTGCCGATCGAGTTGTCGTTTCGTATGTAACCTATTACGGCTCAAAAATTCCCGATGTAAAGTATATGACCCATATCAACTACGCTTTTGCCGAGTTGGTAGTGGATGACAATAATGTCTATCAATCCTTCAAATTGCAGGGCAAGGAGTCGCGATTTAAGTCGATTGTCGATCTGAAAAAGAAGAAGCCGAGTCTGAAAATTCTGCTCTCATTTACACACGGCTCATCGAAGGATTATAGCGCAGAAAAGCCTTTCGGCGGTTTCTCGGCTATGGCAAGGTCTGATGCCGATCGTAAGAAGTTTGCGCAGGACTGCCTCGACTTCTGCAAAAAGTGGGGTATCGACGGTATCGATATCGATTGGGAGTTCCCCGGTATGTCGTGGAGTAGCGATGTGCTGTATGATCGACAGATAGACGTTGAGAACTATACGTTGTTGATGAAGCAGTTGCGCGAAACGCTGGGTGATGACTATCTGCTCACATACGCAGGTTACGTCTTCGATGCGCAGAGTACGAGCGATGGCGGTCGCCGCTATATCGACGTTAAGGCGGTCGATCCGTATGTCGATTGGGTAAATATTATGACCTACAATATGACCTCGGAGGCCCATTCGGCACTGAATAATCCCAAACTGTGGGTCGATTGCAAGCGTGCTGTTAAGCACTACACCGAGAAGGGCGTTGCTCCGTCGAAGTTGGTGCTGGGTGTTCCCTTCTTCGGTTGGGGCGAGGTAACTTGGACTTATAAGTCGATTATCGCAAAGGACCAGACCAAATATAAGATCGATAATTGGGATGTTGCATCGAGCGTTCCCTATGTAACCGAGATCGCAACCGGCAAGCGTCTGTGTGCCTACGACAATCCGAAGAGTATCGTGATGAAGGGCGACTTCGCTCGTGGTGCAGGTTTGAAGGGTATGATGTCGTGGGAGTATGACCAAGATGATGCAAAACTCTCGCTCAATACGGCGATGTGGCAGTCTGTGATGAAAAAGTAACGAACCGAGATGATGAATTTTAAGACTATAACGACCGATTCGGGACACTCTATGGTGTCGATGGCGGAGTTCGCACCTTCGCGCGGCGTGAAGGAGTATAATCTTGTGATTACTACACGTTTGCGCGGATCGTTCGCCGAGCAACTCGGCTCTGTTATGCGCTCGCTCAATGAGATGTCGGAGGTGTTGTCGGGCTCGGCGGTGATGTTCGGTCGTTGGTTTGTTAGCGATGCGGCCAATCAGGCGTGTATGCTTCCTGCGGAGGTTTGTGGCCGACAGATGTCGATAATCGAACAACCTCTTCTCGACGGCTCGAAGGTGGCCCTTTGGCTGTGGCTGATTGAGGGGGCAGAGATCGAGAGTGATCGCCTGAAACACGGTGAGTATCTGCATCTTTGGGATGCCGATCGACGTGGTTGCGGTGAGGGTAGCTATGTGCAGAGCCGCGAAATTTTGGAGCAATACAGCGCACGTCTTTCGGCTGAAAAATGCACGCTTACAGATGATTGTGTTCGCACGTGGTTCTATGTGCAGGATGTTGATAATAATTATGGCGGATTGGTCGTGGCACGCCGCGAATTCTTCGAGGATTGTGGCTTGCGACGCGATACGCACTACATCGCAAGTACGGGTATCGAGGGGCGTAATGGCGCGGTAGGCTCGTTCGTAACGATGGATGCCTATGCTGTTCGCGGTCTGCAAGAGGGTCAGATTGAATTCCTCTATGCGCCTGATTATTTGAGTCCTACGGCCGATTACGGCGTAACATTCGAACGCGGAACGGCTGTGCAATATGGCGATCGCAAGCACCTCTTTATTTCGGGTACGGCAAGTATCGATTCGAAGGGGCAGGTGGTGTATGAGGGTGATGTTTGTCGCCAGACGGAGCGTATGTGGCGCAATGTCGAGGCTTTGTTGGCGGAGGGCGGCGCATCGTTCGACGATATCCAGATGGCGATTGTTTATCTGCGCGATATGGCTGATTATGAGCAAGTTCGAGCAATGTTTGCAGAGCGTATGCCTGCGTTGCCGATCGTCTTTACGCTGGCTCCTGTGTGCCGTCCGAAGTGGCTGATTGAGATGGAGTGTATCGCTGCGGTCAATCGCGAGGATGAGCGTTTTGCCGATTTTTAACCTCGGTGAAGGATTAAGATTGTTTTTAGTGGCAAAATTGGTCGGATAAATGTGATTTTGATCGCGAGAATAGAGCACAGATTAAAATTTTCAATTGTTATTTTCGAATCGTAAGTGTCAGTTATTTAATTCGTTGGCTCGGCTGATGAAAAAATAGTGCTAAAAAAGTAGCTCGAAAAGTAACAATCTAACGCAAAAATTGATATATTTGTATTTCGTAAGAGAAACGAACAACTGTAAAATGAGAACCTATTCGCCGTTTTTTGCAAACTATTTTTATTACTACTTTGAAAAAAGTGGGCGGACTCCTATTGCAGTTTTACGATAATTTAACCGAACGAGTAATGAGCCCCGCCCACCGATGAGCGGGGTTTTTCATTAGCTTCGGCAACCCAAATTAATGAAGAATAGAGATGAAGAATATTGCTATACAGGGCTATGACGGTTGTTTCCACCAGATTGTCGCTTTCGAATATTTCGGACGCGACGTGCGGACCGTTCCGTGTGATACCTTCCGTCAGGTGGCGCAGAAGGTGCGTTCGGGCGAGGCTGATTATGGAGTGATGGCTATCGAGAATTCGATCGCAGGCTCAATCATCGCCAATTACAGCATTTTGCAAGATGCCAACCTGCAAGTGGCAGGCGAGTATTACCTGCCCATTGAGCAGAATCTGATGGTGCTGCCCGATGTCGAGTTGGAGGATATTACCGAAGTTCAGTCGCATCCGATGGCTCTGTTGCAATGTACCGAGTATCTCGATGCGCATCCCTGGCGATTGGTCGAGACCGAAGATACGGCACTCAGTGCCCGCCACGTTGCCGAGCAGGGGTTGCGCCATTCGGCGGCCATTGCAAGTTCGCTGGCTGCCGAGATGTTCGGGTTGAAGATCATCGCACCGGCGATCAATACGGTGAAGAATAACTATACGCGATTTATGATCCTCAAACGATATGACCATCGCTATCCGGCCGATGCGAACAAGGCTTCGCTCTACTTCAAGACCGATCACCGTCAAGGATCGTTGCTCCGAGCGTTGCAGACTATGGATCGTGTCAATATGTCGAAATTGCAGTCGTACCCCATTGCCAGCGAGCCGTGGAGATATATGTTTCACGTCGATATGGAGTTTGATTGTTTCGATGATTACATTCGTACGCTCGATGCCTTGCAGAACGTAACAAGTGAAATTCACGTCTATGGAGTCTATCGCAAGGCCGAAAACAGATATTAAACCGTTATGAAAGAACCTATCAAAATAGAACTCTCCGACCGCTTGGATGGTGTCGGTGAATACTACTTCTCGCGTAAGTTGCGCGAAATCGACCAGATGCGTGCCGCAGGCCGACGAATCATTTCGCTCGGTATCGGTTCGCCCGATCGCCCGCCCCACTCGTCGGTTGTTGATCGCCTGTATGAGGTGGCTTTGCGCCCCGATACTCACGCCTATCAATCGTATAAGGGCGCGGCAGTGTTGCGTCGAGCATTCTCGGCGTGGTATGCCGATCGCTATGGTGTTCAGCTCGATCCCGAAAGCGAGATCTTGCCGTTGATCGGCTCGAAAGAGGGTCTGATGCATATCTGTATGACCTATCTGCGTAAGGGCGACCGTGTGCTGATTCCCAATCCGGGGTATCCGACCTATCGCTCGGCGGTTACGTTGTCGGGAGGTGAGCCGAAGGAGTACCGCCTGAATTCGGAGGGCGATTGGTTCCCCAATTTCGAACTGATCGAGCGCGAGGGCTTGGAGGGTGTCAAGATGATGATCTTGAACTATCCGCAGATGCCTACGGGCGCGGTGCCCACGCGCGAGATGTTTGCCCGCGTGGTGGAGTTCGCTCATCGCCATTCGATTCTGCTTGTTCACGACAATCCGTATAGCTTTGTGCGTAATTCCGAGCCGTTGAGCCTGCTGTCAATCGAAGGCGCAAAGGAGTGTGCTATTGAACTTAACTCATTGAGCAAGAGCCATAATATGGCGGGCTGGCGTATCGGTATGATCGGTGGTCGCAAGGAGTGGATCGACCAAATTATGCGCTTCAAAAGCAATATGGATTCGGGTCAGTTCCTCCCGATGCAGGAGGCGGCGGCAACGGCGTTGGCGTTGGACGACGAGTGGTATGCGGAGCTGAACGAGGAGTATTATGCCCGCGAGGAGTATGGCTATCGACTGCTCGATGCGCTGGGCTGTTCGTATCGCAAGGGTCAGGCGGGCCTGTTCGTTTGGGCGGAGTTACCGAAGGATTTTGAGGGCGATTGTTATGCGTTCAGCGACAGAGTCTTGGAGCGTTGCGGCGTGTTCGTAACCCCCGGCGGAATATTTGGCAGCGAGGGCAATCGCTATATTCGTATCAGTCTTTGTTCGAAGCGTGAGCAGCTGGCCGATGCGATCGAGGCAATCGAAAAGAGTTTCTAATGAATTGAGTAATAGAGAGATGAAGGCTTTAATTATAGGTGTCGGTTTGATCGGTGGATCGTTTGCATTGAGCCTGCGCGAGCAGGGACTCTGTGATGAGGTTTTGGGTTGCGATACTTCGGCTGAAAATAGCGCGGAGGCGGTACGCCGAGGCTTGATCGATCGCGCGGTTTCGATCGATGAAGGTTTGGCTGTGGCTGATCTGGTTGTGTTGGCAGCCCCCGTTGATAAAATTCCGCTGCTGGCGACAAAGATACTGAATAAAGCAACCGACGCGCAGGTGGTTATGGATATGGGCTCGACCAAAAGCGAGCTGTGCGAAGTGGTGTCGATGCACCGCCGCCGAGGTCGTTTGGTGGCTACACATCCGATGTGGGGTACCGAGTATAGCGGTCCGCAAGCGGCTGTGAAGGGCGCATTTACGGGTCGTAAGGTGGTGCTTTGCGATATTGAGAAGAGCGACCGCGACGCTGTTGAATTGGTCGAGAAGATTTATGAGAAGATCGGTATGCCGATTATCTATATGTCGCCCGAAGAGCACGACCTGCATACGGCATACGTGTCGCACATCTCGCATATAACCTCGTTCGCGTTGGCATTGACTGTATTGGAGAAGGAGCGCGAGTCGCAACATATCTTCGATTTGGCGGGTGGTGGTTTTGAGAGCACCGTTCGTTTAGCGAAGTCATCGGCCTCGACCTGGATTCCGATCCTGATGCAGAATAAATATAATGTGTTGGATGTTCTGCGCGAGCATATTCACCAGCTGCAAATTATGCGTGTGATGATCGAGCGCGACGATGTCGAGGGCCTGCGCGAGTCGATGAGCCGCGCCAACTCGATACAGAAGATTTTGGAGTAAGAGAAAGAAAACGAAATAGAGCTATGGAAAAATTCAAATTGGGCGTAAAGCGCCCTCTGATTATCTCCGGCCCGTGTAGTGCCGAAACCGAAGAACAGACATTGCAAACTTGCCGTCAGCTGGCTGCCGAAGGCGTGGTCGATGTGCTCC
>JAZUPN010000106.1:0-34206 GCA_045605245.1 Alistipes sp.
CGTTGGGGTATCGAGATGGATGGCCGCTACACCGTTCCCGTATGCTTCATCGCCTCGAACCACACGACGGGTGGCAATTCGGGCTCGCCCGTGCTGAATGGTCGCGGCGAGCTGGTCGGTATCAACTTCGACCGTACTTGGCTTTCGACGATGAGCGACATTGAGTTTGATCCCGAAATCTGCCGCAACATCGCCGTAGATATTCGCTACGTGCTGTTCGTTATCGACCGTATCGGCGGTGCAGGCTACCTGCTCGACGAGATGGAGTTGAAGTAGATTGCAAATTCAAAATTCAAGATTCAAAATTAGAGTTTGCTAATTATTAAGACAACATTAAATCGAAATTCATTGAATTTCGTCATTATCTGCGGCTCACGCAAACGTAGTTGCGCGCCCCCCGCAGCCGCCGAACTTGGATTATATAAAGGCAAAATCCAATTTTGAATCTTGAATTCTGCTTTTTGAATTAAATAAAACTAAACGTTATGAATTGGTTCGAAACCCTATACCTTATCCCGTCGCCGTTGCAGGCCGTAGTGGTCATTTCGACCATCTGCGCGGTGGGATTGATGCTTGGTCGCGTGCGCGTTAAGGGCATCTCGTTGGGCGTTACGTTTGTCTTTTTTGCGGGTATTCTTGCGGGCCATATCGGCTTGAAGATCGATCCGCAGATGCTCACATTTGCGCAAAATTTCGGACTTATTATCTTCGTCTATGAACTTGGCTTGCAGGTCGGTCCTGGTTTTTTCAGTGCCTTTCGCAGTGGCGGTATCCGCCTGAATCTGTTGGGTTTGGGTGTGGCTTTGATCGGTACGGCGATGGCTGTCGGTATGACCTACATAACCACAATTCCGCTGTCGGATATGATGGGTATTCTGTGCGGTGCAACGACCAATACTCCTGCCCTCGGTGCAGCGCAGCAGACCCTCTCGCAGTTGGGCGTTTCGGCAAGTGGCGCGGCGTTGAGTTGCGCTGTTACCTACCCGTTGGGCGTTGTGGGTGTGATCTTGGCGATCATCATCGTTCGCAAGTTCTTTGCTCGTAAGAGCGACTTTGCCGCACCCGATGCCGAGCACGTCAATACGACCTACATCGCTACGTTTGTGGTTAGTAATAAGGCAATTGCGGGCAAGACGCTTGCGAAGGTTGCCGAGTTGAGCAACATCCAGTTTGTCATTTCGCGCGTGTGGCGCGAGGGCCGCGTTTCGGTACCCGACGGCAAAACGACGATCGAACTTGGCGATCGACTGCTGGTTACCACCTCCGAGCGTGATGCCGAGATGCTGACGGTGTTGTTTGGCGAGCGCGAGCAGACCGATTGGAATCGCGGCGACGTGGATTGGAACAAGATCGACCGCCAACTGCTCTCGCGCAGTATCCTCATCACGCGCCCCGAAATCAATGGCAAACGTCTCGGCTCGTTGCGCCTGCGCAATAGCTACGGCATCAATATCTCGCGCATCTATCGCAGTGGCGTGCCTCTGCTTGCAACACCCGATTTGGTGTTGCAACTTGGTGATCGTGTGATGGTTGTGGGCGAGGAGCCGTCGATCGAGCGTGTCGAAAAGAAGCTCGGTAATGCTTCGAAAGAGTTGAGCGAACCCAATCTGATGTCGATCTTTATAGGCCTGATTTTGGGTCTTGCGTTGGGTGCGGTGCCACTGACTATGCCCGGCATCTCGTCGCCCGTTCGACTCGGTTTGGCGGGCGGACCGATCATTGTAGGTATTTTAGTTGGTACGTTCGGCCCCCGATTTGGCTTGATTACTTATACCACGCGAAGTGCAAATTTGATGCTTCGTGGTCTTGGCCTTGCGCTCTATTTGGCCTGCTTGGGCCTTGATGCAGGTGCGCATTTCTTCGAGACGGTGATGCGTCCCGAAGGTGTGCTGTGGATTGCGGTAGGCTTCCTGATTACCATTGTGCCCGTGCTGATTATGGCTCTTTATTCGTTGAGAGTTAAGCACTTGGACTATGGTACTGTTTGCGGAATGTTGTGCGGTAGTATGGCCAACCCGATGGCTCTGAACTACGCCAACGATACAATCGAGGGCGACAACGCCTCGGTGGCTTACGCGACGGTCTATCCGTTGGCGATGTTCACGAAGGTGGTTTTAGTTCAACTGATTCTGCTCTTTTTGATGTAAAGTAATCGAGGCGGATTTGCCGAACACGCTTATATATATAATTTACTTTTGCGGCTGCGATATTCCCATTTTTATCACTATCTTTGCGGCCTGAAAAATTGATTTACAATAGAAAATGACCTTACAAGAAGAGATCACACGCAGGCGTACATTCGCCATCATCAGCCACCCTGACGCGGGTAAGACAACGCTGACCGAAAAATTGCTGCTGTTCGGTGGTGCAATCCACGTTGCAGGTGCCGTTAAGAGCAACAAAATCAAGAAGACCGCAACCTCGGACTTTATGCAGATCGAGCGTCAGCGCGGTATCTCGGTCGCTACGTCGGTGATGGGTTTCGAGTATGGTGGCTGCAAAATCAATATCCTTGACACTCCGGGCCACGAAGACTTTGCCGAGGATACCTACCGCACGCTGACGGCTGTCGATAGCGTTATTATCGTCATCGACGGCGCAAAGGGTGTCGAGACGCAGACCCGCCGACTGATGAATGTCTGTCGTATGCGCAAGACCCCTGTGATGGTCTATATCAATAAGTTGGACCGCCCGTCGAAGGATCCGTTCGACCTGCTCGACGAGGTCGAGAACGAGCTCCAAATCAAGGTGCGCCCCCTGGCGTTCCCCATCAGCAACGGCCCCACGTTCAAGGGCGTGTATAACATTTTTGAGCAGAATCTGTCGCTCTTCCTCTCGGACGAGCGTCTGACTGCCGATGCCGAGACGGTCGATATCAAGCTCGATAGCCCCGACTTGGAGAAGTACATTGGTCGCTATGCCCAGCAGCTGCGCGACGATGTGGAGCTGGTCGATGGTGTCTATGAGCCCTTCGACCGCGAGGCATATCTGCGTGGTGAGTTGGCTCCCGTATTCTTCGGTAGTGCGATCAACAACTTCGGTGTGCGCGAGCTGTTGGAGTGCTTTATCAACATCGCTCCCTCGCCTCGCCCCTCGACCACCTCGCAACGTCCGATCGAGCCTTCGGAGCAGAAGATGACGGGCTTTGTCTTTAAGATTCACGCAAATATGGACCCCAACCACCGCGACCGAATCGCCTTTTTGAAGATCTGTTCGGGTACGTTCGAGCGTAACAAGAACTACCTCCACGTGCGCAGCGGCAAGCAGTTGAAATTCTCGTCGCCCACGGCATTTATGGCCGAGAAAAAGTCGGTGATCGACTTCGCCTATCCGGGCGATATCGTCGGTCTGCACGATACGGGTAACTTCAAAATCGGCGACACCTTCACCGAGGGCGAGAAGCTGACATTTACGGGTATCCCCTCGTTCGCGCCTGAATTGTTCCGCTATATCGAAAATGCCGACCCGATGAAATTCAAGCAGTTAAGCAAGGGTATCGACCAGCTGATGGACGAGGGTGTGGCGCAGTTGTTCACCTCGTCGCTCAATGGCCGCAAGATCATCGGTACGGTCGGCGCGTTGCAGTTCGAGGTTATTCAGTATCGCTTGGAGCACGAGTACGGAGCAAAGTGTCGCTACGAGCCGATTTCGATCTACAAAGCGTGCTGGATTGAGAGCGACAACGCAGCCCAGCTGACCGACTTCAAGCGTCGTAAGCATACCAATATGGCTGTTGATAAGCACGGTCGAGATGTCTTTCTCGCCGATACGAGCTACGCGCTCGCTCTCGCGCAGGAGAACTTCCCCGATATCCGTTTCCACTTCACCTCGGAGTTTTAGGGGGGATTCGGGAACCAAAATTCAAGACTCGAAATTAGGCCGCGCTCAAACAAGCGCGGCTTTTTCTTTGCAAGCAATTTAGACTCATCATCGGCTGGGTGGCGGCCTTCGGCCGAGCCGCAGATATTGACCAATTAATCCCGATCTCCACGAAATAGCTTAATTAATATTGAATTTTGCCTCAAATCTCCCGATTTTTTCAAAATTGTTAATAATTGGTAGATAAATTCTCGTGCGGGTGCGGATTTTGTTGTGCGTTCTTCGATAATTTTGCACCAACCAAAAGCACAGTTTCTATGGCAGAAGCAAAACAGATGGGCATCGAGCTCAGTATTGACGAGCAGACGGCACCGGGTACATATGCGAATCTGGTTGTGATTTCGCATTCGTCGTCGGAGTTTGTTCTCGATTTTGCGTCGATGTTGCCCGCAATGCCCAAGGCAAAGGTCCAGAGTCGAATCATTATGACTCCGGAGCACGCCAAGCGACTTATGATGTCGTTGCAGGAGAATATTATTCGCTATGAGAGTGCAATGGGAAAGATCGAGGTCCAGATGCAACCGTCGGCCGACGAAGGGGTAACGATGGGCTTCAATGTGGGAGAGGCGTAGCGTCAAAATATAGCGAATGACAAAAATATTGTCGAAAAATCGGGTGTTTAGCCACTCCGATAGGGGTTGTAGTGTGAAATTCAGCGCATAAACCTTAAAATATTGTGTCAAAATTTTTGGAAAAGCCAAAAATGTTATACCTTTGCACTCCGCAAAGGACAATTTTTTGAAAACAAAATATAAAAAGATAGAGTTATGGCGATGAAAAGAACATTCCAGCCTTCGCGCAGGAAGAGAATCAACAAGCACGGTTTCCGTCAGAGAATGGCAACCGCTAACGGTCGTAAGGTACTGGCTGCACGTCGTGCAAAGGGCCGCAAGAAGCTGACCGTTTCGGACGAGGCTACTTTCAAGTACGCTTAATCGCGTAGAAGACGGTAACGCCAAAATAAGAGCTATCCCAAGTAGGGGTGGCTCTTTTTTGTTTGTCGCAATGGGAGTATCGTGTTAATTGTGAATTGAAAAAACGGAACCGACCACGTGCAAAACGATGATCGATTCCGTTTAAGCTTTGCAGAGGTGGTATAAGCCGGGTTCTGTACTCCGCGAGCGGAGCCTCTACCATTTATCTACGATGCCGATCACTCGACACCTCCAGCAACCTACCCCCCGACATTGGACGAGTAACCCTTAATTGTCGGTATACGCGGTCTTGCAACCCGTAAGACGTACTGACCCGCACGTGTCGCCACGGCAGCGGTGGGCTCTTACCCCGCCTTTTCACCCTTACCTACCGAGCCCACACGTGGGCGGCAGGCGGTTATTTTCTGTTACGCTACTATGACCTCGCGGCCATCTTCCCGTTAAGAAGCACGGCACTCTGCGTTGCCCGGACTTTCCTCCCTCCTCTTGCGAGGACAGCGGTAGAGCCCGCCTCTGCGGCTGCAAAGTTATGCATCAATTCTCAATTCACAATGCATAATTCACAATTATTTTTCTCTGACCCCATATTCTGCAATATCTCACTTATCTACTTTCGGGGAAGAGAGGGACGGTAAGTCGCAAAAAAATGGAGCCGTGTGCAACGACTCCATTTTCTATATATTATATAAGGTGCTCCGATTACCAGATCACAACGCGCTCCTCGACGGGCATAAACATTGCGCCGTCCTCGATCGAGAATGCCGCATAGAAATCCTCGATGTTGCGCAGCGTAGCATTTACGCGATTCTTGCCGAGCGAATGAACATCCAACTTGGTCAGACGAGCAATCTCCTCATCGCGAATGTTCTGTGCCCAGAGCGTTGCGTAAGCGAGGTAGAAACGCTGCTCGGCGGTGTAACCGTCAATCGGAGCAGGTGCCTCCTTGCCTTCGAGCGAGTTGCGCAGTGCGGTCATAGCCACACGCAGACCACCCTGATCGGCGATGTTCTCACCGAGCGACAGACGACCATTTGCGAATACGGCGGGCTGATCATCCTTTGCGGGCAGCACCTCGATAGCGTCGAACTGTGCAACCAACTTATCGGCACGCTCGTTGAAAGCTGCTGCGTCGGCTGCGGTCCACCAATCGTTCAGGTTACCATCTTTGTCGAACTGACGACCCTGATCGTCGAAGCCGTGGGTCATCTCGTGGCCGATCACAACGCCGATTGCACCATAGTTCACCGCGTCGTCAGCCTCCGAGTTGTAGAAGGGAGGCTGCAAAATTGCAGCGGGGAAGCAGATCTCGTTGGTGGTGGGGTTGTAGTATGCATTGACGGTCTGGGGCGACATAAACCACTGATCACGATCAACGGGCTGGCCCAACTTCGAGTAGTTGTCAGCTGTGTACCAAGCATTTGCACGCTTGATGTTCTCCCAATACGACAGTGCAGGGTCGATTTCGAGCGACGAGTAATCCTTCCACTTGTCGGGGTAACCGATCTTGACGGTGAACGATGCGAGCTTCTCCTGTGCGCGAGCCTTTGTCTCGTCGCTCATCCACTCCAAAGCCTCGATATGCTGACCCAGAGCCACCTGCAAGTTATTCACCAGTTCGGTCATACGTACCTTATCCTCTTCGGGGAAATACTTTGCAACATACATCTCACCTACGGCCTCACCCAGCACCGAGTTGGGTACGCCCATAGCGCGCTTCCAGCGAGGACGCATCTGCTGTGCGCCCGACATCTGGCGACCGAAGAAATCGAAGTGTGCGCCATAGAGCTCATCACCAACATAGGGAGCCGCCGAGATCAGCGTGTGAGCAGCCAAATAGTCCTTCACAACATCGATCGAGGTCGATTGGAGCAACTTATTGACTGCATCGAGCACCTCAGGCTGACCTACGATCACCTGCTCGAAAGAGCCGATACCCGCACCTGCGAAGTATGCCTCCCAATCGATCGCATCGTAACGAGCGATGAAGGCCTCGCGGGTAGTAGGGTTGTAGTTAGCCTCGATGTCGCGCAGTTCAACCATCGAACGGAACTCCTTTGCCATCTTGCTCTCAAAGTCGAGAACGGCCGCTGCCTTCTCGGCTGCACCTTCGATCTCGGCCAACTCGAACGCCTTGGTCAGGAACGCAACGTAACCCTCACGCTTCGAGGCGTTCTCCTCGTCGAGGTAGTAGTCGCGGTTGCCCATACCGAGGCCCGACTGCTGTGCGTAGAGCGCATTCTCGGTGCTGTTCATCATATCGGCATCAACACCCAGGCCGAACAGCGGATTTGAGCTGCTCTTGTGGATCTCAACCAATACGGGGATCATCGACTGCAAATCCTCGATAGCGTAGATCTTCTCCAAATCTGCCTTTACGGGAGCCAGCCCCTCCTCGTTCAGGCGAACCGAGTCCATTCCGAGCTTGTAGAGATCCGAGATCTTCTGCTCAACCGAGCCCTTCTCGGCCTTCATCGAGGTCATCGACTGGAAGAGTTCGTTGATCTGCTTCTCGTTTGTCTCGCGCAACATATCGAACGAGCCGTAACGCGAAAATTCGGGCTTCAACGGGTGCTTCTGCTGCCAGCCGCGTGTAGCGTGCTCATAGAAATCCTCGTTCAAAGCGATCGACTTATCGAAATTTGTGGTGTCGATTGCGGG
The DNA here is from genome assembly GCA_045605245.1 of Alistipes sp. GTDB lineage: Bacteria > Bacteroidota > Bacteroidia > Bacteroidales > Rikenellaceae > Alistipes. Next base: position 7,473 of record JAZUPN010000106.1, read on the forward strand.
CACGCTCTCGCGCTTCACGCCGCCACCTGCGCAGCCTACCATTGCGGCTGCCGAAATAAGTATCATCAGACGTTTCATTTTTTTGAGTTTTGTGGTCTAAAAAAGGGCGGACAGCTCTTCGACGAGCCGTCCAACCCTGACAAAGATATCTTAAATACTTGCTTTACTCCTTAACAGCAGCTACACCGGGAAGTACCTTACCCTCGATAGCCTCCAACAGAGCGCCACCGCCGGTCGAGATGTACGAAACCTGGTCAGCCATACCGAACTTGTTGATGCAAGCAACCGAGTCGCCACCACCGATGAGCGAGAATGCGCCCTCTGCGGTTGCCTTTGCGATAGCCTCGGCGATAGCACGCGAGCCACCGGTGAAGTTATCGAACTCGAATACGCCAGCGGGGCCGTTCCACAGAATGGTCTTTGCGCCCTCGATAGCAGCTGCGAACTTCTCGCGAGTAGCCGGACCTGCATCCATACCCTCGTATGCATCGGGAATATCGTTAGCGGGGCAAACAACGGTGTTGCAATCGTTCTTGAAGTCGTCGCCTGCAACGCAGTCAACACCCAGCACCAGATTTACACCCTTCGCCTTTGCCTTTGCCATAATCTCCAAAGCCAGGTCGAGCTTATCATCCTCGCAGATCGACTTACCGATCTTACCGCCCTGTGCCTTCGAGAAGGTGTAGGTCATACCACCGCAGAGGATCAGGTTATCAACCTTGTCCATCAGGTTCTCGATGATACCGATCTTGGTCGAAACCTTCGAGCCACCCATAATTGCGGTGAAGGGACGCTTGATGTTGCTCAAAATGTTATCAACAGCCTCTACCTCCTTCTCCATCAGGTAACCGAGCATCTTGTTCTCTGCGGTGAAGTAGTCAGCGATAACAGCTGTCGAAGCGTGCTTGCGGTGAGCAGTACCGAAAGCGTCGTTGATATAGCAGTCAGCATACGAAGCCAAAGTCTTTGCGAACTCCTTCTGCGAAGCCTTCATAGCCTTCTTTGCCTCCTCGTAAGCGGGATCCTCCTTGTCGATACCGACGGGCTTACCCTCCTCCTCAGGATAAAAACGGAGGTTTTCGAGCATCAGCACCTCGCCTGCCTTCAAAGCAGCAGCCTGCTCCGAAGCCTTTGCGCAATCCTCTGCGAACTGAACCTTTACGCCGAGCTTCTCGCTTACAGCGTCAACGATCTGGCCGAGCGAGAATTTAGCATTCACCTTGCCCTTGGGCTTGCCCATATGCGACATAATGATCAGGCTACCGCCGTCAGCGAGTACCTTTTTCAGAGTGGGGAGCGCACCGCGGATACGGGTATCATCGGTGATCTGGCCATTCTCGTTGAGGGGCACATTGAAATCCACGCGAACGATCGCGCGCTTGCCTTTGAAATCGTAAGTTTCGATTTTTGCCATAGTTGTAAATGAAATTATTGAGTTATTAAATCTTCTTTCAATCCGTTACTCTTCATCGAATGTGTCGGCACATTCGGGACAAAGTTACAAATTTTTTCGCATATACCGATATATATAATTCAAAAATCAGGATTCAAAATCCAAAATTATCCTCTTTGCTCTCTCTGAATCCAATTTCTGTGGCGGCGGGGTCGCCACAAACGAGCAGTAGAGATTGACGAAATAGTTTGAGTTTCGTCTAATTAGCTTTAATAAACACTCCGCAACACCGACTTTTGGATGCTGATTTTTGAATTTTGGAACGCCGTATTATTCATTTCTCACCGCGCTGCTTACAATCCTTAACTGCGGCACGAAATTACAATTTGTAACTTTTTTAGTGAAAAAATAGGGTGCAGAGCGCAAAATATTCAAAAAATCTTCTATCTTTGTTCTCGGAATGGTTGCAAAGGCCGATTTTTGCCCTGCGATCACTCCGCAAATAAGATTTGAAATTATAATTTTTTATATCACTATGTACGGTAAAATTAAGGAGCATCTTCAACAGACCCTTGCCGAGATTCGTGAGGCGGGTCTTTACAAGTCGGAACGTATCATCACTTCGGCGCAGCGTGCCGAAATTACGGTTGCCGAGAAGCAGGTTTTGAACTTCTGCGCAAACAACTATTTGGGCCTGTCGGATAATCCGCGTCTGGTCGAGGCGGCCAAGAAGGCGATGGATTCGCACGGCTTCGGTATGTCGTCGGTGCGCTTTATTTGCGGTACGCAGGATATTCACAAGCAGCTCGAAGCGGCTATTGCCGACTACTTCGGCACCGAGGACACGATCCTCTATGCAGCTTGTTTCGACGCTAATGGCGGTGTGTTCGAGCCTCTGCTGACTGAGGAGGATGCAATCATCTCTGATGCCCTGAACCACGCTTCGATTATCGACGGTGTTCGTCTGTGCAAGGCACAGCGTTATCGCTACGCCAATGCCGATATGGCCGAGTTGGAGGAGTGCTTGAAGCAGGCGCAAGCCCAGCGTTTCCGCATCATCGTAACCGACGGTGTCTTCTCGATGGACGGCAACGTGGCTCCGATGGATGAGATCTGCCGCTTGGCCGAGAAGTACGACGCTCTGGTGATGGTCGATGAGTGCCATTCGGCAGGCGTTGTAGGAGCAACGGGTCGCGGTGTAACCGAGAAATTCGATCTTCGCGGTAAGGTTGATATCATTACCGGCACACTTGGCAAGGCGTTTGGTGGTGGTATCGGTGGTTTTACGACGGGTCGCCGCGAGATTATCGACCTGCTGCGTCAGCGTTCGCGTCCCTACCTCTTCTCGAACTCGATTCCGCCCGCAGTTGTTGGTGCGAGCTTGGAGGTATTCCGTATGCTGGCCGAGAGCGACGAACTGCACGATCGTCTGGTTGCCAATGTCGAGCACTTCCGCAGCCGTATGATCGAGGCGGGCTTCGATATTAAGCCTACGCAGTCGGCTATCTGTGCCGTTATGTTGTACGATGCTCCTCTGTCGCAGCGTTTTGCAGCGAAGTTGCTCGATGAGGGTATCTATGTAACGGGCTTCTACTATCCGGTTGTTCCGAAGGGTCAGGCACGTATCCGTGTGCAGGTTTCGGCAGGCCATACGCGTGAGCAGTTGGATCGTTGTGTTGAGGCATTTGTTAAGATCGGCCGTGAGTTGGGCGTGTTGAAATAGAGTGAAATATTTAGAGTGAGAAATTGATACTAAACGATGACTATGAACAAAGTAACGATCGATGCAATCGATCGCAAGATATTGAAATTCCTGATCAAGAATGCACGTATGCCCTTCCTCGAAATCGCTCGCGAGTGCGGTATTTCGGGTGCGGCAATCCACCAGCGCATCAAAAAACTCGACGAGTCGGGTGTGATTCTCGGCAGCCGTTTGATGGTCGATCCCCGTTCGTTGGGCTTCGATGTTTGCGCCTTTATCGGTATTCGCTTGCAGGACCCGACGCAGAACAATACGACGGTCGAACAGTTGCGCCATATTCCCGAAATTGTTGAGTGCCATTATGTTACGGGTGAGTATAACCTGCTGATTAAACTCTACTGCCTTGATAACCAGCACTTGATGACCACCATTTTCGAACACATCTTGCAGATTCAGGGAGTATCGACCACGCAGACCTATATCTCGATGAACGAAGTGTTCCAGCGTCAGGTTTATGTCGATTGTTTGAAGGACTAAAACGATTGAAGATGAGCATTGTACGTGTAACAAAGCAGTTCTCGTTCGAGATGGCGCACACGCTCGACGGCTACGATGGCGCGTGCCGCGAGATTCACGGCCATTCGTACCGTCTGTTCGTTACGGTGCGCGGTGTTCCGTGTGCAGATGAGGGCTCGCCCAAGTGCGGTATGGTTGTCGATTTCGGGGTGCTGAAATCGATTGTCAATCGCCTTGTGGTTGATCGTCTGGACCACTCGCTCGTGATTCGTCGTTCGGAGCGTAACTCGCAGATTCTCGGAGTGTTGAATGATCGTTTCGGCCGTGTTGTCGAGGTCGATTATCAACCCACGTGCGAGAATATGATCTCGGATTTCGCCGCGCGAATCTCGGCCGAACTGCCCGAAGGTGTCGAACTTACGGCATTGCGTCTGTACGAAACCGCCACCTCCTTTGCCGAGTGGTTAGCCGAGGACAACCGAGCATAATCGGCAGTTCGCTGTCTGCATTTTAAGATTTGTGATTAGCCGCGCCCAACACTACGGGCGCGGTTTTTCTTTGCGACCAATGGCGCGCCTTCTATGATTTTGTTTTTTCTTTACGCCCCTTTGAAAGCCCGAAAAAATGTTTTAATTTTGTAAATATCAGAGTTGTTTTATTCAACGCCGAATGATTATGAAATGGAGATTCACACTCGTCGCATTGCTTTTTTGTGCTGTCGCGGTGGCGCAGGGCTCGCTCGAAGTCAAGGCGGAGCGCGAGGAGGATAATAGTGTCCGTATCTGGGCCGATAAGACCAGGGCGGGCAAATGTACTGTTGTGCTGAAATTCAGATCGTTAAACAATTGCGCGAACTATGGCGACGGGATCTATACCGTGGCCGGCGGGAATGAAAATTTGGTGCGTCTGCGCCCGATCAACCCTGAAAAACAGATTATTTACGACTACACTTACAGCGTTTTTTATGGCGATGTGGAGGCCGAGCCCGACACCACGTTTGTCTATCGTCTGCCTGTTAGCGCGCAGAAATCGACCCGTAGGCGCAATGTAGTCGATATATATGATCGCTATTTGAAAAATGAGGAACGCCAACTTGCCTCCTCGGTCTTTGATGTCGAGGCGACCGATACGATCTATATCGCCCGAAAAGGTGTCGTCGTGAAGATCGACCGCACCGCCAATAAGCAGGACCGGTCGCTGATTACCACAACTGAACGAGCGACCGTTACCGTCGAACACGCCGACGGCTCGTATGCCTTTTACCGAATGCTTGACCCCAATTCGATTTTGGTCCGTGTGGGGCAGACGGTCTATCCCGATACTCCGATCGGTCGGCCTTGGAGTTTCAATGGCGAGCAGTATCTGTTCTTTTTCTCGGTTGCCGATTACGTGTGGGTCGAGCGTGGCAAAAAGACTGAATATAAGCGTTTTAGTCCTCTTTTCAAGACCGATCGTGGTGTTACCTCTCTTCAACACGATGTCGAGTATCGCGCGGTGGTCGATGATGAGTTGATCGAACGCGAGATGTCGGGCCGCGAGAAAAGACATCGCAAAAGGCAATAAATTTGCACTTTGCGCAGTTATATAGTTAAGTTACAACTTAAAACGTCTAAACACAATGAAACGAGTAATCCTTTTTCTTGCGGCTGTGATGATGGCTCTCGGTGCACAGGCGCAGGTCTTTGCCGAGCAGACTTTTCCGAGTTTTGTCGAGGTGAACGGTGTTGCCGAGCGCGAGGTCGAGCCCAACCTTATCTATCTGACAATCACCATTAACGAGCGTGAATCGAAGGGTCGCATTACGGTCGAGAAGCAGGAGCAGGATATGATCCGCGCACTGCGTTCGCTCGGTATCGATACCAAAGAGCAGCTGCGTGTGAATGATATTTCGAGTTCGCGTTTGAAGCGCACGCAGGCCGTTACGACCAAGAGCTACCAGCTTCAACTGACCGAAACTTCGCTCGTTGGCGATGTCTATTCGGCGTTGCAGGCGGAGGGTATTACGGCGATTGCGATCGAGAAGGCGACCCGCACCGATATTGAGCAATTGCGCGGCGAGGTGCGCGATGAGGCGGTGCGCAATGCACGTGCAACGGCACAATCGTTGGCGGCAGCTATCGGTCAGACGATCGGTAAAGCGTTCTATCTCAACTACTACCAATCGAGCCAACCCACAGTTTTCCGTATGGCGAATGTAAAGGCATACACCGAGGAGGCGGTGGCAGATGCGGCAGGAGTGGTCGAGCAACCCGAATTCCGCAAGCTCAAACTTACGGCCAATGTTCAAGCGAAATTTGTGCTCGAATAGAGTTGGCTAATTGACATTGCAGCAAATAATAGCCGCGCACCGAGATTCGGGCGCGGCTTTTTTATTCAAAATTCAAAATTCAAAATTGGCGCGATTTCAAAGAGATCGCGTTTTGCGTTTTGAAGTTTTATCCGATATAAGATTTCAGCGCATCGACATACTCGGCGAAGGCCTCGCGTCCCGCGTCGGTCATACGGCAGATGGTGCAGGGCATTTTGCCGCGAAACGACTTTTCGACAGCGATGTAGCCTGCTCGTTGCAGTTTGTCGATCTGCACACTCAAATTGCCCGCCGTCGCGCTTGTCTGCTTGCGCAGGAAGACGAAATCGGCACTCTCGACACCGATCAGTATCGACATTACGGCCAATCGTAATTCGGAGTGTAACAGAGGGTTAAGTTGCCTAAGCATTGTTTCGTTGTTTTTTTGCGCGGTGTATGAAAATGTGCCCGGGCACGATCATCATCACCACAAATATCACTGCAAAGATAAGAATATCTGCGTATAAAACCGCGGGTTCGGTAATTGCATATTGAGTAATAAACCAACGTTTCAGCGGAAATACTGCCGAAAGCACGATCGAAATCGCGCCACACAGCGTCAGCGGACGTTGGCGACAGATTTCTCCCGTGATGGTCGTTCCGATACCCATCATAAAAACAATGAAAAAGAGGAACAGGTTGGCGTTGTCGAAAAAGAGCAGATAGCTGCACAATGACGAAAGCCCCAATACGGTCCAAACGGCATTCACGCTGCGATCGATATACGATTTGGGGCGTGCAGACTGTTTTTCGCGGCGCGTAAGCAGGTAGGTCGCTACGCCGCCGATAACGGGGATCAACCACCACGCCCACAGCCACGATTTGTTCAGATCGGCCACGCATACGATGTACTCAAAGAGCGACACCAATACCGCTGTGTAGCCCCAAGCGAGGAAGTGGTAGCTGCTGTTTTGTTCGATTTTCTGCGAGGTGTCGGCGATCATTCGTGAGATGATTTCCAGACTTTTACGCTCGTCGATCGGTTGGTCGATCGAGTTGGCTGGATTTTGCATTTTGTTCATAGTTGTTCGATTGTTAATGATTTGTATTAGCACTTCGAAAGGGATTTTAAGGGTACGTACGCTATCCTATGATCCTTTTCTTGTTTGCAAATATAGAGTAGTTTATAAAATAAACCAAATATTTGGGCAGCTTTTTTGTTTTTGGGAGTGATTTTTTTTCGTTGGGAGGGGGGATTTATATAAAATAAAATAGGCGCGATTGAGGAGTAGCCACGCACCTTTGAGTTTGCGTTGTACTAATTTCGGTCGCGGCTTTTCTATTCAAAATTCAAAAAGCAAAATTCAAAATTGGCGCGATTTCGCAAATATCGCCCATCAACCTACGAGTGTGTAACGAAATCCAACGGACTGCTCCATTATCGAAGGAGAAGCCGCCGCAGACTGATTAATCTTGAATTGTGAATTTTGAATTGTGAATTTTGAATTGCGCCCCCAACCCTCTCTCTTTCGGCAAGTTTGGCGGTTCGAAAAATTTTTCGTACCTTTGATTTGGATAATAGCGCGACGTGCGACGTGTGCGTGCGTGAAGTGGGGCGATGCGACCGACCCCGCACAACCGACCTTAAAACGTAATTAATTGAACTAAACCGAATTATGAAGACTGAATTCACTTTCCGATTTGATCGCTACGCATCGAAAGCCGAGATGCCGGAGGATGAACAGCGACTTGTGGAGCAGGCCGAATTGGCTTGTTCGACGGCTCACGCACCCTATTCGAATTTCCACGTTGGCGCGGCGGCTCTGCTCGAAAGTGGCCGTATGGTCATCGGCAGCAACCAGGAGAGTGAGGTCTATCCTGCGGGTATCTGTGCCGAGCGAAATCTGCTGTTTCATCATCAGGCACTCTCGCCCGATGATCGCATTGTGAAGTTGGCAATCGCCTCCGACCCCTCGCTGCGCGAGTGCTATCCGTGTGGCATTTGCCGTCAGGTTTTGGTCGATGTCGAGAAGCGTCAGGGTCGCTCGATACGCGTCATTATGAGTGGAGCGGGAACCGCTACGGCGGTCGATTCGACAAAGGATTTGTTGCCCTTTACATTTGAATTATAATGAGTTATGTTTGCAGTAGAGGATATCATTTACGAGGATAACCACCTGCTGGTGGTCAATAAACATTGCGGCGATCTGGTGCAGCCCGACCCATCGGGCGAGAGCGCGTTGGAGGATCAGATTAAGGCCTTTATCAAGCAGCGCGACCGCAAGCCGGGTGATGTCTTTTTGGGCGTTGTGCATCGTATCGACCGTCCTGTGAGTGGCGCGGTGTTGTTTGCCAAGACGAGCAAGGCGTTGGTGCGGCTGAACGAGATGATTCGTCGCGGCGAGGTGCGCAAAACCTATTGGGCGATCACCGAGAAGATGCCCGTTCCGGAGGAGGGCGAGTTAGTGCATTATATCAGTCGCGATGGTAAAAACAATCGCTCGCACGCCTACAATTCGCCGCGTGGCGATGCCAAGTTGGCACGTTTGAAGTACCGTGCGCTGGCTGGTAGTACGAATTATCATCTCATTGAGGTTGATCTACTTACGGGCCGTCATCACCAGATCCGCACGCAGCTTTCGAAGATTGGTTGCCCGATTCGTGGCGACCTGAAATATGGTGCTCCGCGCTCGAATCGCGATGGCGGAATTTCGTTGCATTCGCGCGTGATTGAGCTGATCCACCCCGTTCGTAAGGAGCCTCTGCGCGTTGTTGCGGCTGTGCCCTACAACGATAATCTGTGGAGCTTTTTCGAGCAGGAGTGTGGAGTGAAGTAATTCACAATCCCCAAAGGAATATTTTGAATTGCCCCGCGCAACCTACTTGCGCGGAAACTCGACGTAGATCGTTGCGCCGCCCCATTGATTGACTGCGTGGGGCTTGGCATAGACCTCGTTGCCGTTGGCGCAGATGCGCAACTGCACCTCGAATGTGCAGTTAATATAAAAAGAAAGCGTGAGATTGATTGCGTTTATCTTGTGTTATCGAATGATATAGTTAAAACAGCAAGATAGCCGAGCAGATTTCTGCTCGGCTATCTTGCTATTCATTATTAAGTTTATTTAAAAGCATTTGGAGGGCATCTTCTGTCATCATACAAGAATGTAAAAATTCATCAGTTTCTATTTTAAGTATTCTTATTGACGGACTATTTGGAAATGTCAAAGAAGACACATTGAGTGTTTTACCTTCATGATCCGTAATTGTAGTGCCTTGTATTGTATTTTCCTTACACAACTTTAATAATAGTGTAACAGATTGTATGGCATTATCTTTTCCCTTTCCCAAATTTATAGTAATAGGTATGAGTTTATGATTTTGTGTAATGCCAAGCGAAGTGGCGGTACAATCAATACATAATACATAAGTTTCATCGTATTTACTCATTTGAAAACCATCGAATACTGCTGCTATCACATTGTCAGTATTTGAATTGTCTTTAACTTCTAACTGTGCATAACTTATCTTACATACACATAACATCGTAAAAATTAATAAAATTCTTTTCATGCTAAATAAAACGTTTAATTAATATATTACAGGTGTCACTAAATTCCACACCTCAACACACAAAGTTACAAATCTTTCCAATAATCTCAAAATGCAAGTTAAATTGTTTAACAGACTGATTTTAGCGAGAATTAGCATAGATGAGTATAATATATAGCAGGGAACAAATGTCCCTGATTTAATAACAACCAATAAGATAGATTGCTTTATTGTCAATCTATGATATATTAATAAAATTTTACCTCTTCGGATATTCGACGTAGATCGTTGCGCCGCCCCATTGATTGACTGCGTGGGGCTTGGCATAGATTTCGCGACCGTCAGCCGTGATGGTTACCATCGCCTCGAACGGGGGACATTGCCCGATTATGCGCGAGGCGGGAAGAGTGTTTGCTACAATATATATATATAGCTCAAATGAGTCGCAGGGAGCAGTGGTGAGTTGCAACTTTCGACGCGCATCGGCCGAGGGTGCTATGGAGTTGCCGTCGGCATTGCCTTTTGAGATGAGATGTGCGAAATCGACACTCTCGCCGTCGGCATTTTTGCACGAGCACATCATAAAGAGATTGTAGCGCGCCCACTCGGCAAAATCGGTGGTGAGCGTTATGGTGTATGAGGCAGTTTCGGTCATAACTAAAATTGGTTTATCGGTACAAATTTACAAACTAAATGTCGAAAATTTTGCTATTTCAGTGTAAATGTGTACCTTTGTAGCCTATTTGCAGTCAAAATGGAGATTTTGAAGCGCTATATTTTGCCTTTCAAAGGGCTGAAAATCGGCGTTCATCAAGTCGAGTACGACGTGGATGACGCTCTGTTTCAGGCATTTGAGAGTGAGGAGGTGAAGCACGGTGAAGCAAAGGTTCTGATCGAAGTAACCAAGGCTGCATCGATGCTGACTCTTGATGTTCAGATCCGAGGTGAAGTAACGGTCGAGTGCGATCGTTGCCTCGATGACTGCATTTTGCCGATCGATTTTGAGGATCAAATCCACGTAAAGTTCTCGGAAGACGAGATCGATTTCGACGGTGAAGTTCTTTGGCTCAATCCGAGCGAGGGCGAGGTCGAGCTGGGTCGTTACATCTACGACAGCATCCTGCTCTCCCTGCCTTACAGCCGCGTTCACGCCGAGGGCGACTGCAACCCCGATATGTTGGCCCGTTTTACGACGGTCAGCGAGGAGGAGTTTGAGCAGATGGCCGAGGCTGCCGAGCGCGACGAAGAGCTCGACGATGCCAACCGCGAACAGTGGGCCAAACTTGCCGCACTGAAAGCGCAGATGGAAGAGAATGAGTAAGTAAAAGATAACAAGAAAGTTAAACTTTAATAAATAACAGACAAATGGCACATCCTAAACACAAAGTATCGTCAACCAGACGAGACAAGAGAAGAACCCACTACAAGGCGGTTGCTCCTACTGTTGCTGTATGCTCGAACTGCGGCGCGGCTACTCTCTATCACCGAGTATGCCCTGAGTGCGGTTTCTATCGCGGCAAGCTGGCCATCGAGAAGAAGGCTGAAGAGTAGAGCACGTTTAATTCTTTGCCTCTCACCCGATAAGGTGCGGGGCTTTTTTTGCTAACCGAAAAAATCGATACGTTATGTACAAAATAGGTATTGATGCTATGGGTGGCGACTTCGCTCCCGAAGCAGCAGTTATGGGCGCAATTGCGGCAGCAGCAGCTATCGGCGAAGATAGTCGCATCGTATTGTTTGGTGCGAAGGACCAGATCGAGGCAATTCTCGAACGCGAGAACTGTCCCACATCGACCTTCGATATCGTTCCTACGACCGAAGTTATTGAGATGTCGGATCACCCTGCACAGGCATTCACGCGAAAGCCTAATTCGAGTATTACTGTTGGTTTTGGCTATTTGGCCAAGGGCCTCATAGACGGTTTTGCAAGCGCCGGCAGCACCGGTGCAATGATGGTTGGCTCGATGTATGCAGTAAAGCCGATCGAGGGCGTAATTCGTCCTACCATTTCGTCGTTGATTCCTACCGCAATGGGTCCTTCGGGTCTGTTGCTCGATGTAGGTCTGAATGTCGATTGCAAGCCGGAGGTACTCTACCAGTATGGTATCTTGGGAAGTATCTATGCACAGAGCGTATTGGGAATAGAAAATCCTCGCGTAGCATTACTTAACATTGGCGAGGAGAGGGAGAAAGGTAATGCACAGGCCAAAGCTACTCACGAGTTGATGGCCAACAATAACGGGACTTTCAATTTTGTAGGCAACATTGAGGGCACACAGCTCTTCACCGGCAAGGTGGCCGATGTAATCGTCTGCGACGGTTTTATTGGCAACGTACTGTTGAAGCAGGCCGAGAGCCTCTATCACATTATGAAAAAGATGGGTGTAGAGAATCGTTTCCTCGATGGAATGAACTATGAGAGTGTAGGTGGTACTCCGGTTCTGGGTATCAATGCACCGGTAATCATAGGACACGGTTGCTCTACGCCGTTGGCAATTAAGAATATGATACTTCAAGCAGAGAAGACTATTAAAGCCGATTTGGCAACTAAATTGAAAAACGTATTTAACATCACGAATGAGTAAGCACATAACTGCCGCTATTACCGGAGTCGGCGCATATCTGCCCGACTACATTTTGGATAATGACGAGCTGAGCCGTATGGTTGATACCTCTGACGAGTGGATAATGACTCGTATTGGTATTAAGACTCGCCATATCCTTAAAGATCCAACCAAGGCCTCGTCTTATATGGGCGCGATGGCCGTTAAAGAGTTGTTGGAGAAGACGGGGACTAACCCCGATGAGATCGATTTAGTGATCTGCGCAACCGTAACGCCCGATATGTTCTTCCCCTCGACGGGTAATATGATCGCCTATAAGTCAGGCTGTAAGAATGCCTTTGCATTCGATATGTCGGCCGCTTGTAGCGGATTTATGTTTGCCCTTGCAACGGGAAGCAAATATATCGAGTCGGGTACCTGCAAAAAGGTAATCGTTGTCGGTGCCGATAAGATGTCATCGATTGTCGATTACAACGATCGCGCAACCTGTCCCATCTTTGGTGATGGCGCAGGCGCAGTATTGTTGGAGCCTAACAAGGAGGGCTTGGGTATTATCGACCAGAGCCTCCACTCTGACGGATCGGGCGAGAAGCACCTCCATATGAAGGCCGGTGGCTCGCTGAATCCCGCTTCGCAGGAGACGCTGGCGAAGAATTGGCATACAATTACGCAGGAGGGTCAGGCTGTATTTAAGGCCGCAGTGTCGAATATGGCCGATGTAGCTGTGGAGATGATGGAGCGCCATAACCTCTCGGCGGATGATATTCGCTACCTTGTTCCCCATCAGGCCAACCTTCGCATCATCGATGCGACGGCAAAGCGAATGGGCTTGGAGCGCGATAAGTGTATGATCAACATCGAGCGATATGGCAATACGACCAACGGTACGCTGCCTCTCTGCTTGTGGGATTACGAGAGTCGTTTGCGAAAGGGCGACAACCTTATCCTTGCAGCCTTTGGTGGCGGTTTCACCTGGGGATCGATCTATTTGAAGTGGGCCTACGACGGAGGCACCTTTTCGAAGTAGTCCGAACATAATCTCTTTACGAGGGGGGAGAAGAAGAGGGTGAAAGGAAAGCCGGATGGCTGGTCGGAAGATCGGAAGGCTGGAAAACCGGCAGAGAAAGAGAGTAGCCCTTCTCCGAGTTGAGAGATAGTTCGACAACAATAGACAACGACAGACGAGAGGTGCGTTTTCATAATCAGAGAGTGAAACGCCTATCTCGTCTGTTGTTTTTTGGCTCTATAGTTCAAGGGATAGAACGAGGGTTTCCTAAACCCTAAATTCGCGTTCGAGTCGCGGTGGAGCTACAACAAGGGCTGTCCAATTGCGGGCAGCCCTTTTGTTATTTTGAGAGTTTGGTTGTGTTATTTGACCATTAAGTCGTTATTTACATTGCAACCGATATCCGATTCCTCGCACGCTGATAATTTCGATAGACGGATCCTCGGCCAAGCGACGACGCAAACGCGAAATATAGACATTCAGACTGCGCAGATTGAAAAAGTTGTCATCGCCCCACAGCTCGCGCAATATTCCGGCTGCCTCGACCGTCGTGCCCTGTCGGCGACAAAGACGCACGAGAACGGCGGCCTCGCGGGCCGAGAGGGTGTAACGATTGTCGCCAATGGCGAGTGTCGCGGATTGTGTATCGAATTGATAATTACCTATTTGAAGCAGCTCCTCCTCTTGCTCCTTACGGCTTGATCGCCCAGCGAGAGCGCGTATGCGCACGATTAACTCATCGATAGCAAATGGTTTGCGCAAGAAATCGTTGCCGCCAACTTCGAATCCTTTCACGACATCCTCGGTTGCCGAGCGAGCCGTCAAAAACAGTATTGGGGTGTCGCATCCTTCGCTACGCATTCGTCGAGCAAGCGAGAATCCATCCAATCGAGGCATCATCACATCGGTAACAACCACATCGAACTCTCCATTGCGCACAGCGTTGAGGGCCTGCTCTCCATCATAGACCAACTTGACCTCGAAATCTCGATCGCTCAATGTGTCGCAAAGAATTTCGGCCAACATCTGTTCGTCTTCGGCAAGTAGTATTTTGATTTTATTGCTCATTTTCAGGGAGTTTAATAGTGAATGTGGTTCCTTTACCGACGCGGCTTTCCACTAAAATCTCGCCGCCGTGTGCCTTGATTACCTGTTGTGCGTAGTATAATCCTAATCCATAACCGCGCGGACGTTGCAAATCGCCTGACGGAACGCGATAGAATTTTTCGAAGAGGTGTGGCAGATGCTCGCGGGCAATTCCGCATCCGTTGTCGGCAATGCTGATTGCTACCTCACTTGCATCGCGTCGCGCCGAAATGAGGAGCTCAATAGGCCTTCCTCCATACTTGAAAGCGTTGTCAATCAGCGTTGTAACGACGCTTTTGAGGTGATGGCGATCAGCTTTGATATATAACTTCTGCTCGCACTCGACCGTTAATTTCGCCTGCTCGATCGACCCGATTTGTACCGCCTCGACCACCTCTTCGAGCAATTCGCATAGATCGATGCGCTCTTTCGAAATCTTCGCCTGCCGTCCATCGACCGAAACCGAAAGAATGCGTTCGACCATCGTTGATAGTTGCGATAGCTGCTGCTCAATGATTTCGAGGTAGCGACTGCGGCGTTCGATGTCGGCATCGGCCGAAAAGTTGCGCATTGCATCGGTGGCGGCTACGGCAACCGAGATCGGAGTTTTCAGTTCGTGGGTGATATTATGGGTGAAGTCGCGCCGCATCTGTTCGATCGTTCGTTGCTGGAACATCGTGCGAATCAGATAGATAAGCACTGCGCTCAACAGCAGCACAATCACAATCGACGAGGCTAACAGCCCCCACATCTGGCTGAGGAATCGGCGATGTGGCACCTCGATTGTCAATCGCAGTCCAAACATCGCGTCATCGTCAATCTCGACGAGCGCAACCATTGGGTTGCGAATCGCGCCGACCTCGCCGCGACTCATCATTACGCGAGAGTTGGCCGTCAGATCGAGAATTTCGACAGCGTAAGGTTGTAATGCATCCAATTCCAGCAGGTTAGGCGCAAAATAAAATGCAAATTCATCAAGGTCGATATTGATTCGTTCGGCGACGGCTAACCCCGGAATGGCATCCATACGGAATGCTTTGTAGATCGATTTATAGGTTGCCGACTCGACTCGACGTTCAAAGTCTTCAACCTGATTGCGATACATCCGCCAACCCCAAAAGCATTGAACAACAGCGAGTAAGACCAACGACGCGACCACGATGATCGAGATTCGTCGGAAGAAACGTTGCGATATTTTGTTCCTTGGGGTTTTCATATATACAAAGGTAGCGATAAAAACGACACCTGCAATGGAGTTAACATTTGTTAACATTTCTTAACACTCGGTTCACGTTCGCTGACGTAAAAGTGTGCTATCTTTGCTCTCGGAAAAACCGGTTTCCGCACTGAATTTAACTAACACAAAAACGAATGAACACTATGAAAAAGTATTTAATTATGGCTGTTTTTGCGGTGGCAGCTCTCGCAGCGACGGCACAGGAGAAGAGCGACAAGATGTTGTATGTTGTTGATGGTAAGGTTGTTTCGAAAGCCGAGGTGGACGCTATGCCGTCGAACAATGTCCGGAATATCAACGTGGTGAAGGGTATCGAGGGCGTAACGCTGATTACCACCGTTGCGGCAACTAACCCGTATGGTGAGGTGGTTGTGGTTGGTACGGCAGGCAAGCCTATGAGTATGAATATCGACAATACGTCGATTACGGTCGATAGCAATACGAAGGTGGTTCGAATCACCAGCGAGAAACAGAATGTGGGCGAACCTGCTGAGAAAAAGACAGTTGTGATGCGCGGCAAGATACAGGCGGGCGATCCGTTGGTGCTCGCTATTGGTGCCGATGGCAAGTACACGACGGTGAAGGATATGAACCAGATCGACGTGGAGCAGATCAAATCGATGTCGGTGTTGAAGAACGAAAGCGCAGAGCAGTACAAGAAGTATGGCGATGTAAGCAATGGTGTGATTATCATCGAGTTGAGATAATTCGCAATGCACTACGAAAAGCAAAAGGGCTACCCGCGTTCGGGCAGCCCTTTGTCGTTGTTGGGGTGTGGCGGTGCGATTAGCGCGTTTCGATTCGCTCGCCGAGGGCGTGGAGGTCCTCAATGCCGCTGATCTCGGTCGAACACTCGCCAATCCAACCATTCTGCTGATTGACTCCGCTATAAATCTTAATAAAGTCTATCCCGTTGAGCGACACCGCTTTACCCTCGCTATCAACAGCCCAGTCGATGTCGATAGCGCTCTCAACGCTCGTATTGGCATCGTTATCGGCATAGCCGTACGTAAAGCGGTAGAGCACGAAATTCTGCCCTACGCCACTCTTATCGATGGCGTTCTGGGGCAGGCGCGAGCCGCTGAATGTTAGCGTTTCGGCATCGATCCACTGCGGGAAGTAGGGTTGCAGGTGGGTGCTGTTTTTGACGCAGTAACCCTCGCCCTGCTTGTTGTCGGTCCAACGAACATATTGCTCGTTAGGCTCCTCGGTTTCAGTCGTCGGGCGGTAGTAAGTTATCTGATAATCAGAGTAAAACTCAACATCCAATCCCGCCTGTTTTGCAATGTCGTAGAACGCTTCGCCCTTCACGTTTCGGTGTGCGCTACCCGCAATTTCGTACCACACATCGTCGGGCTGACCGTTGCCGTTATCATCGCGCGACACCATAATTATACCCGGCTCGCAACTGCCGCCAACGGGAGTTGTGGGGTTGCAGAAGGCGTTACCCAATACGCGGAAATCGCGTAATCCGCTGACATTTGGAATGGTATGATCAAATCCGACAACCACATAGCCGCCATAACCGCCGAGCGAAATCTGACTGCGAACGTTGTTGCCTATGGCAAGCAGTACCTTCTCGTTCATCTTCGCTTGGGTGTCGCCTACCTCGTATTTTGGCAACTTATTGACAAACTGGCCCACCGCAGGGCGATAGTCGAAGACGCTGGTAATGTAGGGGTTAGTGTCGTTGCCGTCGGGATTTGTCTGCTCGGCAGGCTTCAAGCGACGATGCGTGAAGGCGATATGCGCGGGGATGTCGCCTGTCGTAACCGACCACTTGCGCACACCGTCGCTGCCGTAGCAATGGAGTTTGCCGGGGGTTACGTAATCGCCCGCATCGGTAACCAAAATATCGCGCGTTTCGGGATTGACCGCTACACCATAGGGCACCGCGATCTGCGACTCGGTGCCATCCTTAATAAAGTGGCGATCAACGACTTCGCGTGTTGCGGTATTGACAATCGCATAGCTGATATTGTACTTCTGCGCCTGCTTGTCGAAGGCGTTGCTATACACATAGAGCGAGTCGCCGCAACGCGTCATATTGCCAACGGGCAGGTCGAGTTTGAGGGCAACCTCATCGCTACGTGTGTCGATGGCGTAGAGGGCCGACTGCTTGCCGTCGTAGTCGCCACGCGAGCTGACCCAGAGCAGACCGTAGCGATCGAGTTCGAGGCGGTGCAGATTGATTGCCACCTCGATACGTTTCAACTCGGTGAAGGTCGCCAGATCGATAACGGAAACCGTTGTGTCATAGTTCGGTACGCGATAGCCGCCCGAATTTGCGACGTAGAGTCGATTGCCAACAATAGCCATCTCCTCAGGCTGGTAACCAACGACGCACTCGCCCACGATCGAGAGCGTTGCGGTGTCGATCTTGACGATTTTGCCGGGGCGAGCATTGGGGTCGATCTGCACGGGCCCTGCATACGAACTGACGTAGGCAAAACCCTTGTCGAAGGTGATGTAGCGACAATTTGCGATCGAAACGGTGCCGATATGTTTGGCCGTCGATAGCTCCATCACCTCGATCAGATTCGAGCAGTTGATAACGGCGTAAAGGCGTTCTCCATAGACTTGAAGGTCGTTGCCCACATCGCCTAATTCCTTGACAACGTTGGGATTACGCTGCGGGAAGATGTTGCACGAATACTCACCCGATTCGTAATCGAAATAGTCCAACGAAGCCTTGTTGCTACCCATATTGCCCTCATTCAACAGGAAAAATCCCTTCACATCGCCAACCATCGGATCGGGATAGGTTACGACGCTGTTTTCGGGCAGAATAATCGGCTCGATATTATCGCGACAGCCTGCCAAAGATAGTGCTACGAGGCTGATTACTAACAATTTGTCAAATGTTTTCATAGTGTCCAATTGAGCTTTACTTTGAAATTGGTGCCGGGCATCGGGTAGCACTGCACAACTTCGTATTGTTGATTGAAAATATTATTCACTTCGAGGGTTACGCGCAGCGACGAGCGTTTGAAACGGATGTTGCGCGAGAGCGACATATCGCTTGTGTACCAGGGCTGTGCGTGGTTTGCAGGGGTGTTGGCACGCGATTCGTAACGCTCGCCCGTATAGATAAAACTATAATTGAGATCCCAATCGCGCCATACGCCGCCGACGATGACCGAACCGCTGTGCCAGGGGATGTAGGGAATCTGACCGCCATACCATTCGCTCGCGGGGTCGGTGCGATCCTGCGCCTCTTGGTAGGTGTAATTCAGGCGCGTATTGACTGCGACGGGACCAAATTTCCACTGCAACTGCGCCGACGCATCAACGCCCAAAATCTCGACATAGCCCAAATTGAGCATTGTCCATTGAAATTGGTTCGAGGTGGGCATTGCGATAATTTTATCCTCGACCTGATTAAAATAGGTATCGGCCTGCACCTCGAAGCGACGCACGATACCGCGATGGAAATTGCGACCATAGACCACTCCGACGTTGTACTGCGTGGTGTATTCGGGGTTGAGATATTTATTACCTATAAAGGTGTAATATAGGTCGTTAAGGGTCGGCATACGGAAAATTCGCTTGTAAAATGCACGCAGACTCAACTCCTCGTTGCGTAGCGGTTTGTACTGCACGATTACGGTTGGAGTCCATTCGTCGCGGTCGCCTGCCGCCGCACCTGCATATCGCGTGTGGTCGTGAATAAAGGTGTAGAGCAGACTCGCCTGCATCTTGAAACGCTCGAAATCGATCGCCGTAGCTGCCGAGCCGAGCACCGTAAGACGTGTCGGATAGGCGAAATCAGTCAGGTCGGCTGTGAGCGTATTGAATTGAGCATCAGCCGAAAGGCTCGCACGCCACCAATCTTTTATGCGCACTTCGTTCGCCAACGAGAGGTAGGCCTCCTGCTGGTGGTAGCGATTATCGACATACATCGTCGAGACATCCTCACGCGGATCGGAGAGGTAATGCAGAAAATCGTAGGCATATTTTGCATTGACCATCAGGCTGTAACGCTTACCGAAATGGCGGCGTAAAGAGCCTTGCGCGAAGAGGTTACGATCCCATTGACGATCCTCGTGGCGGAACTTTCCGGGCTCCTCGCGCACCGATGCACCGGGGTAGCCACGCTCCGAATTATAGAAATAGATCTTCGCCCGCCAACCGCCATTCTTGATGCGCCCGAAAAGACCGCCCTCGGCGCGAACGGCACTCACATCGCCATTGCGACGAACTTCGGTGGTGTCGTAGCCGTTGAGCTTGCGATACGAGAATTTGTAACGACCTGTGGTATAGAGATATTCGGCACTTAATTGCGCATCGAGATTCTCGTTAAAACGGTGCTCCCACAATGCCGCCGGGTTGGCTGTTCCGAACGAGCCGGTCTTGAACGAAAGGCGGAGATTGTTGCGCTTGGTCGAATCGAAGATCGGGCGGCGCGTAGTCATATAGAGCGCACCCGCCGAAGCGAAATCCTTTGCCGATTGGAAGATATTGCTTTTCTGGCCGTTATAGACCGAAATGGCCTCCATATTGTCCATCGAAAAACGGCCGAGATCGATCTGCCCGTTCTGCGCATTGCCCAGCTGAACACCGTCGTAAAAGACACCGACGTGCTGCGTACCCATACTTCGGATATTGACCGTTTTCAAACCGCCAACGCCGCCGTAATCCTTAATCTGAATACCCGAAAAGTAACGCACCGCGTCAGCCACCGAAACGACATTCAGACGTTTAAGCTCCTGCCCTGCAAGCACTTGTGCGGGGACAGTTTCGACAGCCTTGCGCTGCGCAACGGTAACGACCGACTCAATTTGATGAACGGTGTCGGTGATGGAGTGGTCGCGCAGGCGGTTGCCCTCGGCATATTGCGCCCTTGCCGCGTTGAGCGAGAGGGTAGCCAGCGCAGTTGTAAAAATCAGAGTGTGTAACGATCGTTTCATTCGCCGCGAATCAATTGTTAGCCAATGCGATTGCTCGCCTTGCGAAGAGATTCGAGGCTGCCGATACTTTGTTGCTTTGCTTGGATTAAGTTTCGGTAGATCTCCGCCCATTCGCCGTAGGCTGCAAAATCGCAGTAATTGCGCACAGGCAGGTCTTCTGACTTGCTCTACTTGTGGCGGCCTTCCCGAAACATCATAGAATCAGTGGCATAGGATCGCTCACAAATGTTGCGTTCGCGCGGAACGAGAGCTTACAGCAGCGGGAACTGTTGCCGACTTTCACGGCATTCCCTTTTAATCCCCTGCGCGCGAGCATTATTTATTAATAATGTAAAGGCATTTTAATAAATGGTATCGCGGCGCACTCAATGGGAACCAATGCAAGGGCAAAATTACAAATAAATCTGATTAGTTGTTCGTTTTTAGCCAAAAAAATCTCTGTTTTTTAGGCAGATCGGCTCTTATCACCCTTCCAACGCTCTCTATCGCGGCTGTTTCGTTGGTCGAGTGGGTGGCGAGAGGTTGTGTCGGAGCCTTCGATAAAATGGTGTGTTGCCGCGAAGGGGCATTTATGCCAACTTAAAAAGATTAATGAGTGTTATTGCGCTGATAATCAAATCGTATTGCTCGTTTGGCGCTTCCTCTGAAACATCGCTTTGCAACGTTTTGTAAGTTGAGCCGATTAAGAATCTCCGTTTTGTGCGTAAAATGGTCTGTTTCAATACGCATTAATGCCTATCAGGTGGCATATTTGGTACATAAGAGCCACTGTCCGAGGTTTGAAATTTTAATTTCTAACCATAAGAAAGGCTCGAAAAATTGTGGTCAAATAGCCCATTTTTGGTCGTAAATGGCAATTTTTTGATCTAAAAAAACCATAAAATGCCGTTTATAATAAATTAATGCACGAAAAAATTGTTAATCTCCTTTTTTATATTTATTTTTGCCGTCTGACATAGGTGTATAGTTTATACTCCCGTGCCAGAAAAAAGGCGAATTGATTACGAAATCTAAATTCGAACTTTATAATTTTATTAACTAATTAATTAAATGCTTATGATTAGAAAGATTGTACTATCATTGGTTGCAATTCTGAGCTGCGGCGCAATGGCTTTGGCCCAGAATAAGCAGGTGACAGGTACCGTTACTGATCCCGAGGGCAATGCTCTCGTAGGCGTTACGGTAGTTGTCGAGGGTACGACGAATGCTGCCGGCACTAATGCATCGGGTCAGTATTCGATTTCAGCACCGGCTGGGGCTAATCTGCAGTTCTCATACGTCGGTATGACAACTCAGACTGTGCCCGTAGGTCAGCGTTCGGTAATCGACGTTACCATGCAGCACGACTCGCAGGTGGTGGACGACGTAGTCGTAACCGCATTCGGTGCGACAAAGCGTGAGGCCTTCACCGGTTCGGCAGCAGAGGTGAAAGCAGAGGACATCTCGAAGGTCCAGAACTCGAACGTAGCACAGTCGCTGGCTGGTAAGGTTGCCGGTCTGCAACTGGTAAACTCGTCGGGTAAGCCCGGTTCGGCTCCTTCGATCCGTCTTCGTGGTTTCTCGTCGATCAACGCTGGTCAGGAGCCTCTCTACGTAGTGGATGGTATTCCCTACGATGGCGACCTGAACAACATCAACCCCGCCGACATTGAGTCGATGACCGTTCAGAAGGACGCAACTTCGACTTCGCTGTACGGTGCTCGTGGTGCTAACGGTGTGATTATGATCACCACCAAGCGCTCGAAGAGCCGCGACGCGATCATCAATGTTGATGCGAAGTGGGGTGTAACCAGCAAGGCTGTTCAGAACTACGATTACATTACTAATCCCGCTGAGTACTACGAGGTTTACTACTCGGCTCTGAACAACTATCTGCAGCGCGCACAGAAGATGGATCCCATCGCAGCTAACGCTCGCGCAAACCAGATGCTGACCGCTACTTCGACTAACGGTGGTCTGGGTTATCAGATCTTCACCGTTCCTACCAATCAGTATTTCATTGGTATGGATGGCAAGGTTAACCCCCGTGCTACTCTGGGTCGTGTAATCAACTACAACAATGAGGACTACTACCTGACCGCTGACAACTGGGACAAGGAGGGTTACAAGACCGGTTTCCGCCAGGAGTACAACGCAAGCGTTGCAGGTTCGACCGATCGTATTTCGATGTACGGTTCGTTCGGTTACTTGAAGGACGAGGGTATCGTTAACAACACCGATATGTATCGTTATACCGCACGTCTGCGCGCTGATTATCAGGCAAAGAAGTGGTTGTCGATCGGTGGTAACGCTTCGTACACCAACTACCGTTGGAACAACCTTTCGGACGAGGGTTCGTCGGGTTCGACCGGTAACGTGTTCGCATTTACCTCGAACATCGCTCCCATCTATCCCGTATATCTGCGTAACCCCGACGGTTCGAAGAAGATCGACCAGTACGGTAACACTATGTATGACTACGGTGATGGTATGAACGCAGGTTTGCAGCGTCCTTATCTGCCCCAGGGTAATGCTCTCTCGCAGGTTATTCTGAACAAGAACTACACCGAGGGTAACGCATTCACCGGTACCGCTTACGTAGAGGCTACTATCGTTAAGGGCTTGAAGGCTCGCTTCAACGTAGGTACAGGTCTGGACGAGTATCGCGGTACTTCGATGCAGAATCCCTACTACGGTCAGTGGGCAACTGACGGTGGTACTCTGTCGAAGTCGCACGGCCGTACTTTCTACCTGAATACTCAGGAGCTTATCACCTATACCACCGACTTCTGCCAGGACCACTCGCTGGATGTAATGGTCGGCCACGAGTACTACTACAACAAGGCTACTTCGTTGTCGGCATACCACACCAAACTGTACGATCCTGAGTACGATGAGTTGTCGGGTGCAATCAACGATCCCGGTTCGTCTTCGTCGGGCCGCTCGTTCTACAACACCGAGGGTTACTTCGGTCGTATCCAGTATGATTACGATGACCGTATCTTCGTTAACGGTTCGTATCGTCGCGATGCATCGTCGAAGTTCCACCCCGATCACCGCTGGGGTAACTTCTGGTCGGCAGGTGCTGGCTGGTTGATCAACAAGGAGCGTTGGTTCGATGTACCTTGGATCAATATGTTGAAGTTGAAGGCTTCGATCGGTTCGCAGGGTAACGACGGTATCAGCAGCTTCCTCTACACCGATCGCTATGAGATCGTAAATGATGGTTCGGGTAACGTTTCGTTGAACTGGACCGGTTACGGTAACAAGGATATCACTTGGGAGACCAATACCAATATGAACGTGGGTGTTGACTTCGGTATGTTCAACGGCCGTTTGACCGGTACCGTTGAGTACTTCTCGCGTAAGACTACCGATATGCTCTACTCGTTCGGCGTTCCGGGCCACCTTGGTTTCTTGTCGTACTACGATAACGTAGGTGATATGCGTAACTCTGGTGTTGAGATCGACCTTCACGGTGTTCTGGTTAATACCAAGAACGTTCGTTGGAGTGTAAATGTTAACGCTACGCACGTAAAGAATAAGGTATTGTACATCGCTGAGGAGAACAAGTCGACCGGCGTTGGTGGTCATCCCGGTTTCGAGTCGGGTAACAAGTTCATCGGCGAGGGTCTGTCGCTCTATACCTTCTACCTGCCTATGTACGCTGGTACCGATAAGGAGACTGGTGAGCCTATGTGGTATAAGGATGAGTACGAGTACGACGAGAACGGTAAGGTTAAGCGCGATGAGACCAAGTCGCCTATCGTTAAGAACCGCACCGTTACCAAGACCTACTCGGAGGCAACTGATTACCTCTGCGGTTCGTCAATTCCCGATCTGTATGGTGGTTTCGGCACCTCGATTGAGTTCTACGGTTTCGACTTCGGCGTAAACTTCACCTATCAGATTGGTGGTTTGACCTACGATGGCGACTACGCAACGATGACTTCGTCGCCCGTTGCAGGTTCGACCGGCCGCAACATCCACCGCGACGTTTATAAGGCTTGGAGTGCAGAGGGCGAGGAGAACAACATTCCTCGTTGGCAGTTCAACGACCAGTATTCGTCGGGTACCTCGGATCGTTTCTTGACCAGCGCAAGCTACTTGAACATCCAGAATGCACAGTTGGGTTACACTATTCCCTCGAAGCTCACCAAGAAGATCGGCGTTAATATGTTGCGTATCTACGTAGCTGCTGACAACGTTTGGTATTGGTCGAAGCGCCAGGGTCTGGATCCCCGTCAGTCGTTCTCGGGTGGTGCAAGTACCGCTTACTATGCTCCGATTCGTACGATCTCGGGTGGTATTAACATTCAGTTCTAAACAGAGAAAGGAGATATACAATTATGAAAAAGATAGCTAAATATATTCTCGTAGCGATTGCTCCTGCACTTCTGCTCAGCAGCTGTATTAAGGAGACCAACCCGCTGAACGGTTCTGCTACGGCTGATCAGGTGATGAACTCGCCCCAGGCACTTCAATCGCTTGTTGCAGCTATTCCTACTGCGATGAACCTCCCCGCTACTTATAACAGCTCGATGCACTGCGATTTCGGTTATCCCGCAATCAAGATGATCACCGACGCTATGTTGGAGGAGAAGATCGTTATCGGTGATAACACCGGTTATGACTGGTTTGGTGCTTGGGCACAGGGCCGTTCGCAGGGCGATGGCTATGCTTACGCACAGTACTTCTGGTACTTCTACTACAAGTGGATCAAGAACACCAATGACCTGATCCGTTTGATCGGCGATATGGAGGCAGCTAACGGCGGTCTGACCCAGGAGCAGAATGAGTTCCTCGGTATCGCTTACACCTATCGCGCACTCTACTACTTGGATTTGGTTCGTTTCTACGAGTTCAAGCCCAATAACTACACTACTGCACCTTCGCAGATTCTTGGTCTGTCGTGCGTTTTGGCACTCGAAACTGAGTCGATGGAGGATGCTCGCAACAACGGCCGCGCAAAGGTTGAGGACGTTTATGCACAGATCTTCGCTGACCTGGCAAAGGCAGAGGAGCTGTTGAAGAACTACAAGCGTACTTCGATTGCAATGCCCGACCTGTCGGTTGTTTATGGTCTGTATGCAAAGGCTTACTTGGAGTACGGCGAGAAGGACAACACCGCATTTGCAAAGGCTGCAAGCTACGCTCGCAAGGCTGTTGCACAGGGTGCTTACACTCCGCTGACCCAGAAGCAGTGGGAGGATCCCGTTAACGGTTTCAACAACCACGCTTCGAACAACTCGTGGATGTGGGCTTTGACCACTTCGCGCGAGAACGTAGGTAACCTGCACAACTATTTCGCACACTCGTCGCTGGAAGCAGAGTACGGTTATGCACCGCTGTCGATGCCCGCAGTATTGAGCAGCTTCTTCGATCGCGTATCGGACGCTGACTTCCGTAAGCACTCGTGGATCGATCCCAAGCGTGAGTACGCATATCAGAGCTGCTACCCCGATGCAGAGGCATTCGTAGCATCGTTGCGCGACTACTCGGCATTGAAGATTCGTCCCGGTGGTGGTGCTTATGACGACTACGCAGTAGGTAACACCGGTGAGGTGAATATGATGCGTATGGAGGAGATGTTGTTCATTGAGGCTGAGGCAGAGGGCCGCGCCAACCTTGAAAATGGTAAGGCACTGTTGAAGTCGATTATGGACAAGCGAATTCTCGATGGCTCGTATGTTTGCGCTGCTAATGATTTCGAAACCTTCCAGGAGGAGTTGATCTTCCAGAAGCGTGTAGAGTTCTGGGGTGAGGGTGTTTGTATGTTCGACTGCAAGCGTGCCAATATCGGTATGACTCGTGGTTACGCTGGCACCAACGCACCTTCGACCTACTGCTTGAACACCGAGGGTCGTTCGCCTTTCTGGAACATCGTTATCACCCAGCAGGAGACCAACAACAACCTGGCGCTTACGAGCGATCAGAACAATCCTGATCCTACGGGTTCGGTTGAGCTGTGGATTGAATAGTATTAACGAGTAAAACAGAGAAACAAGATGAAAGCATTAAAATATTTTGCATCGGCACTTGCCCTTGTTGCACTCTTTACTTCGTGCGAGGAGGAGGACAAGTACGTACAGGCCGAGCTCCCCAACACTATGGAGGCCTATTTCCCTGCGACTACGATGACCGTATCGATGGAGGAGTTGACCACCGGTTTTGATGTGGAGATTGCACGTGTAAACTATGATGAGGCCGCTACGGCTACTCTGACTTGCACCCGTCCCGCGGGTGTAAATGTACCTTCGACTGTATCGTTCGCAGCAGGCCAGGAGAAGACCGAGTTTACCGTTTCGGTAGATCAGGCAGCTGTTGGTCAGGGCAAGACCTTGGAGATCGAGCTCTATGTTGACACCGAGTCGAAGTCGCCCTATGTAAATCAGCGTTGCGTTGTTACTTTGACCACTTGGTCGCCCGTTCCTCCCGCATCGTGGGAGCCCATTGAGACCCAGGCATTGTTCGTTGAGAACGAGAGCTTGTGCTCGGAGTGGTT
>JAZUPN010000107.1:0-60604 GCA_045605245.1 Alistipes sp.
GAGGTAGGCGTTTATCTCCTTCTCCTCCTTGGTGCGACCAACGGTGCGTCCCTCCTTCGGGAGCCAGCGCTCCGGCGGAAGGTAGTAGCGCGTTGCAAGATGTGTCATTTGGTGATTGATGGTGATGCGTGCAAAGATGGGTGCATTGCCTTCGGCGTTTGGCTTGCCCTTCTGCATAATAAAGAGAATCGAGAATGTACTTTTATCCATAGGTGCAAATTTTAATGTTATGTCTGTTTCATTTGCCTTTTGCACAGTATTGCAAACTTGCTTAAAACAATGCAACACGCTGTGGCAAAGCGTTTTATACACTGCAAACATAACATCACACTTTGGAACACGCAAGTTATTTGCGCAGAATTTGTAACCTCACGCTGAAAATGTAAAAGTTGGTCACACACTTCTCTCTTCGTTTGGGATTTGATTTGCTGCGGGAAAAGAATTGCATCGAATTGCGCCCGATTTTATCGGATTGCAGAATGCGTGACCGTGAGAATTTGGCTGGATCTGCACCCTAATACCCACATTTTGCTAACCACCTGATACAGAAAAAGGAGTCGAGAGATCGACTCCTTTTTCTGTGATTCCGGCGGGATTCGAACCCACGACCCACAGCTTAGAAGGCTGTTGCTCTATCCAACTGAGCTACGGAACCATCGACATTCTTGCCATTTTCGGTGCGAAATGCTCCGCAAAGGTAATCAAAAATTGATAATTCGCAATCCATTCATATAATTTTCTCTTTTTCAGCGGGTGTTATGGGTGTGTTTTGTTGATCTATGATTGCGAATAGCTTTGAATAATTATTAATTTGTCGTAATTTTGTCTAACACAAACAGACAAAATTATGAAAGAAGCAGGTTATGTATATATTCTGACAAATCCGAGTTTTAAGGAGGATTGGGTTAAAATTGGCAAAAGTTCTCGCCCTGTGGATATTCGCTCGAAGGAGTTGGATAATACAGCCGTGCCTTTGCCGTTTGAGATTTACGCTACGCTGAAAACGGTGAAATATTCGGAGGCTGAAAAACTGATCCATCATTATATTGAACGATTTACAGATTTGCGCATTCGTGATAACAGAGAGTTTTTCAATGTTGCGCCCGAAGAGGCATTAAAGATTTTCAAAGATGTGGCGCAGTTGCTTGATGATGCTGAAATAGACGAGGTTTATAAATCGTCAATGTTTAATGTTG
Source organism: Alistipes sp. (assembly GCA_045605245.1). Taxonomy (GTDB): domain Bacteria; phylum Bacteroidota; class Bacteroidia; order Bacteroidales; family Rikenellaceae; genus Alistipes. The sequence continues at coordinate 1,197 of JAZUPN010000107.1, forward strand.
ATGAGAAATCAAATGGCAAAAAACAGAAAACACCTTCGTCAAAAACACCACCACGTGATGAGATTAAAAAGTGGATGATCCCCGCTAATACGAAATATTTTGATGTTGCTGGTTGTTTTGAAAAGCACGGGTTCGTATATTGGCGTCAGCATTTTAACTTTCAAACGGGAGATATTGTGTATATTTATGTTTCAAGCCCAGAGAGCGCTGTGAGGTATAAATGTGTGGTTGATGGACACGATTTGCCATTCTCGGCTGATATGGATATAGAATTGGAATTTTATGCTAATCCAGAAGATCAAGAGTCTTCCAAGAAACATAATAGATTTATGAAGCTAAAATTGCAGTCATCGACTAAATCGGATAGATTGACAATGGTTCATTTGTTGGAGAATGGAATGCATAGAGCACCACAAGGTTGCCTAAATCTTTCGTATGAGGGGTTTGCGGATCTTCTCAAATATGTTGAATCTAATTTTTAGAAGAATATACCAAGCGAAAACAGCCGTGCAAGTGCGGCTGTTTTTTTATTTATTGGCGGTGGAGTGGGTGTGTTTGGGAGGGCGATTTGGTCGTGTTAGAGGAATTTTGTATCTTAGCCACCACTTTGCGAAAGGTTTGCAAACGTTTAATCGAACAAATTTTATTCAAAAACAATGGATTTCAAATATTCGCTTAATGATCGCCCGCGCGTGGTGCCGATGATAATGTATGCGTTGCAATGGCTGTTGATTGCCGTTCCCATAGTGCTGACAAGTGCATTTGTCGCTCGACTGCAATATGATACGTTGGCCGAGCAGACGTTATACACGCAGAAGTTGTTTGCCGTAATGGGTTTGACGATCGTCGTGCAGGCACTTTGGGGACATCGCCTACCTCTGGTCGCAGGTCCTGCGTCGGTGTTGCTGGTGGGTGTTATGGCTGCGGTTGGAGCTTCGCCTGAGGTGTTATATACATCGATGGCGGTGGGTGGTCTGTTGGTTGCGCTGTTGGCGGCAACGGGGTGGATCAAGAAGATTCAACCACTCTTTACGCCTCGTATTTCGATAGTTTTAATGGCGTTGATCGCTTTTACGATAGTGCCTGTGTTTCTGCGACTTATATTTGAGGATGAGGCTCACTATATGCTTTCGTTCGGAATGGCCATAGTGCTTTCGATCGCGATGGCGGTGGCAAATAATAGTCTGCGCGGAGTGTGGAAATCGGCGGTTGTTTTGATCGCTTTGATCGTCGGTTCGGCCCTATATTATGCCGTTGCTGGACTGCCTTCGTTGGAGGGGGCGACCGCTACGGGTATGGGACGATGGTTTAATCTGCCGCCGAAGTTCGACGCAGGTGTTATCGTGGCATTTTTATTCTGCTATATTGCCCTGCTGATCAATGAGTTGGGCTCTGTACAATCGGTTGCGACATTTGTTGAGGCTGACGATGTTCCGAGGCGTTCGACTCGCGGTGTGGCAATGACGGGTGTGATGAATATTGTGGCAGGATTATTGGGTGTTCTCGGCCCTGTCGATTATACGTTGAGCCCCGGTGTTATTGCCGCGACGGGTTGTGCTTCGCGCTATCCGTTAGTGCTGACGGGTGTAGGGTTGGTGCTGTGTGCGCTCTTCCCGCAGTTGGTGGCTGTGTTGTCGGCAATCCCCTCGCCTGTGATGGGTGTTGTGTTGCTCTATTTGATGGCGGCGCAACTTGCTGCGTCGTTCCAGATGAGTGGGGCGGTGAGTGCAGCAAAAGATTTTAATGGGGCATTGACGATAGGCCTGCCGATAATGCTTGCGCTGGTGATTGCCTTTATGCCTACGGAGGTAACGGCGATGATACCGTCGTTCTTGCGACCGATTTTGGGTAATGGATTTGTTATGGGTGTGATCGTAGTATTGCTGCTTGAACACGTCATATTCCGCCCGCGCCGCAATTCCACCCGCCCTGCAACCGACAAAGAGTAGTAGGGGAGAGGCGAAAATTATCCCCCTCACGTTGTGGAAGATGTAAATAATTTCGTATATTTGTATCTTAAATAATTGTGGGCGATTGGAATTAAGGAGACAATCGCTCATAATGAGTGTATCAAGTGTCGAAGTTTGGAAGGACGATGACCTTGACCGATGAAGAATGAATAGAATATTATGAGAGAGGCGAAGAAGTGGATCCAACGCATTGAGTTGGATAAATATTTTAGTTATTGGGTTGTGCTTCTGATCGATATGTTCGTATCGACCGCAAGCACGTTGATCTCATTTTTGGGTATTTCGTATCTTAGCGAAACAATCGTACCTTCAAGTGTGCTGATTCTTACGGCCGTTGTCTCGATGGGTGCAAGTTTGATAGCATTCTTTTCGATACGTACCTACAAGATCATCATTCGATACTCAACACTGAAAGAGATTAGCCGATTCGTTGCGGCGAGTCTGCTTAAAGGAGGTGTGCTGATTGTCTATCTCTGGATTATGGCATCCATAGTGCCAGATTTTAGAGCACACGGCATCTTCTATATCTGTACAGATATGGTTATGACGTTTGTGTCGTTGGTGGTGCTGCGAGTTATGATGTTGGTTGTTTATGATGCAATTAAGAGTCGCTTTGTGGCAAATCGCCGAGTGAAGAAGATACTTGTTTATGGAGTGGATGATAAGTCGGTGGCATTGATTCTGCGATTGCAGAGCTCTAACCATTATCGAATTATGGGCTGTTTAACCTATGGCGCGAAGTTGCATACTTATCGAGTGGCCGATCATCACGTCTATTATTTTGAGCGCGAGGAGGATTTGCAACGAGTAGTGTCGCGTCTGTCGTTAGACGGCATACTCTTCCCGACTAACGATGCTGCATATATTGAGCGAGAACGACTGATCCGTTATTGTGAAACGTTGGGCATAAAGGTCTTTACCACACCTCCTGTGGATGAGGTTGTTGATGGTAAAATTATGAAACAGACCATTCGAGAGATGAAGATTGAGGACTTGTTGGGTCGTGCCGAGATCAAGATCAATATGGATGAAATCCTCGCGGCATCACGCGGTAAGACGATGCTTGTAACGGGCGCGGCAGGCTCAATTGGTAGTGAGCTATGCCGACAGATTGCAACATTAGGTATCGAGAAATTGATTTTGTTCGATTCGGCCGAAACTCCGATGCATAATATCCGATTAGAGCTCGAAGCTCGCTTCCCGCAACTGAAATTTATCCCCGTAGTGGGAGATGTGCGAGTGCGTCAGCGTGTAGAGATGGTTTTTAGAGTGTATAATCCAACTGTGGTATTCCACGCTGCGGCTTATAAGCACGTGCCTCTGATGGAGGAGAATCCGTGTGAAGCGGTGATGGCAAATGTATTGGGTACAAGGAATGTCGCCGATTTGGCCGTTGAGTATGGAGTCGAGAAGATGATTATGGTTTCGACCGATAAGGTGGTTAATCCGACCAATATTATGGGCGCATCGAAACGTCTTGCGGAGATATATATCCAGAGCCTCGGCCTGGCAATTGCAGCGGGCAAGGTCGAGGGTGTTACACGCTTTATAACAACCCGCTTCGGTAATGTTCTTGGCTCGAATGGCTCGGTGATCCCTCGTTTCCGCGAGCAGATTGAGAAGGGTGGTCCTGTAACGGTTACACACCCTGAGATTATTCGCTACTTTATGACTATTCCCGAAGCCTGCCGTTTGGTTATGGAGGCGGCGACATTGGGTCGCGGTAACGAGATATTTGTCTTCGAGATGGGCCAACCGGTTAAGATTGCCGACTTGGCTCGCCGAATGATTGAACTTGCAGGTTTGAAGGTCGGTGAGGATATTGAGATCGAATATACCGGTCTGCGACCTGGCGAAAAACTCTATGAAGAGGTGCTTTCGACCAAAGAGAATACTCTGCCGACAACAAACGAAAAGATTCATATAGCCAAAGTCCGCCAATATGATTATGATGTTGTGGCCGAGCAGATTACTCAACTTACCGAGTATGCAAGTGAGGTTAATATAGCCGAGACGGTACGTCTAATGAAGCGCATCGTTCCTGAATATAAGAGCCAAAACTCGCAATTCGAGCAGTATGATGTCGAAATTGAAGCGGATTGCCAGAGTCGTACAGCATAGTGTGGTCGGATTGATAACAAATTAAATAGTAAAACAACAGATAACTTCGTATGAAAATTGCAATCGTAGGTACGGGATATGTCGGGCTGGTGTCGGGCGCGTGTTTTGCCGAGATGGGTGCCGATGTTACTTGTGTCGATGTCGATAAACGCAAAATAGAGATGCTCCAAAAGGGGCAGATTCCCATCTATGAGCCTGGGTTGGACGAACTTGTGGAGCGAAATGTCGCGGATGGTCGTCTGCACTTCTCTACCGATCTGGGCGAGTGCCTTGATCAAGTGAAGATCGTTTTCAGTGCTGTCGGTACGCCGCCCGATGAGGATGGTAGTGCCGATTTGCGCTATGTATTGGAGGTGGCACGCGAATTTGGCCGCAAAATCAATCGATATACACTACTCGTAACAAAGAGTACCGTTCCCGTAGGTACGGCGAGCAAGGTCAAGGCTGCGGTGGCCGAGGAGTTGGCAAAGCGTGGTGTGGATGTGCCGTTCGATGTGGCCTCGAATCCCGAATTCTTGAAGGAGGGCGATGCCATTGACGATTTTATGAAGCCCGACCGAGTGGTTGTGGGTGTGGAGAGCGATCGCGCAAAGGAGCTTATGGAACGCTTGTATAAGCCCTTTATGATGAATAATTATCGAATGATCTTTACCGATGTGGCGTCGGCAGAGATGATTAAATATGCCGCCAATTCGATGTTGGCAACACGCATTTCGTTTATGAATGATATTGCCAATCTGTGCGAAATTGTGGGTGCCGATGTCAATATGGTGCGCAAGGGTATCGGTGCCGATGCGCGTATCGGTTCGAAATTCCTCTATCCGGGTTGCGGCTATGGTGGCTCGTGCTTCCCGAAGGATGTCAAGGCGTTGATCCGAACGGCCGCGCAGCAGGGGTATCGTATGCAGGTCTTGGAGGCCGTCGAGGCTGTCAATGAGCGACAGAAGGGTATCCTTTTCGAAAAAATCGAGCGATATTTCAATGGCGATCTTGCGGGTCGAAGTGTTGCGATGTGGGGCTTGTCGTTTAAGCCCGAAACGGATGATATGCGCGAGGCTCCGTCGCTGGTATTGATCGAACGATTGTTGGCGGCAGGGTGCAAAGTGCGAGCCTACGATCCGATTGCAATGGACGAGGCGCGTCGCCGTCTGGGTGATAAGATCGAGTATTGTTCGAGTAAATATGATGCGCTGGAAGGGGCTGATGCTCTGATGATTGTAACGGAGTGGAAGCAGTTCCGACTGCCCAATTGGTCGCGCGTGGCAGAGTTGATGAAGGGTCGCGTGGTGATCGATGGTCGCAATATTTATGATCGTAAGGAGGTTGAGACGGCAGGTCTTGACTATCTACGAATCGGTTAAATGGAGGAGAGCTAACGGAACTTGTCGAATGAAGATATTGGTAACGGGTGCGGCCGGTTTTATCGGCTTCTATTTGGTGCAGCGTCTGGCGGAGCGCGGCGATGAGGTGGTCGGATTGGATTCGATAAACGACTACTACGATTGCCGTATCAAGTATGGCCGTTTGGCCGTTACGGGTATCGCCGAGAGCGCGATCAAACCGTTGCAAATGGTGCAGAGTGATCGCTATCCGAACTATCGCTTTGTGCAGATGCAGTTGGAGGATCGTGAGGCTATGCAGCGACTCTTTGCCGAGGAGCGTTTCGATGTGGTTGTCAATTTGGCGGCACAGGCGGGCGTTCGCTATTCGATCGAGAACCCATATGCCTACGTCGAGAGCAATGTGGTTGGTTTTATCAACCTTTTGGAGTGTTGCCGCCACTATCCCGTTCGCCATCTGGTCTATGCTTCGTCGAGTAGCGTCTATGGCCAAAATGCGAAGGTGCCATTTAGCGAAGAGGATAGAGTGGATGAACCCGTAAGTCTTTATGCAGCAACGAAAAAGGCTAACGAATTGATGGCGCATACCTATTCGCACCTCTACGATATCCGCGCAACGGGTTTGCGATTTTTTACGGTTTATGGACCTTGGGGTCGTCCCGATATGGCTCCGATGTTGTTTGCCGATGCAATCTCGAAGGGTGAGCCGATCAAGGTCTTTAACGGAGGCGATTTGTCGCGCGATTTTACCTATATTGACGATATTGTCGAGGGTGTTGTACGTGTAGTTACGGGCGAGCCTTCGGATGAGGAGGAGCGTTGCAAAATATATAATATCGGCTGCTCGACACCGGTGCGGCTGATGGATTTTATCTCAACAATGGAGCGAGCATTGGGTCGTGAGGCCGAGAAGGTTATGCTGCCGATGCAGGCGGGCGATGTCTATCAGACCTATGCCGACACGTCGCGTCTGGAACGCGATTACGGCTATCGCCCCTCGACCACGTTGGAGGAGGGCATCGGTCGATTTGTTGAGTGGTATCGTGCGGAGAATCCGTTGCGATAGAGGAGCTAAAAACGATTTTCGCCCGACGGGCGTGAAAGGAGCTGGCAAAAATGAAGATTTTGGATTGTACGCTGCGTGATGGCGGCTATTACAACGATTGGGATTTCGATCCGCGTACTGTGGAGTGTTATCTTACGGCGATGAATCGACTGCCTGTCGATATGATCGAGGTGGGGTATCGCTCACTGCCGTCGAAGAATTATATGGGCCGTTTCGGTTACTCGCCGCGCTTCGAGTTGGTGCGTCTGCGTGAGCAGTCGAAAAAACGTATTGCGGTGATGCTCAACGAGAAAGATATTCGTGTTGAGGATCTTCCGACGGTGCTTGACCCCGTTGCCGATCTGGTCGATATGGTACGAATGGCTATCGCGCCCGACAATATGGCGCGTGCGATTGAACTCGGCCGAGCCATTAAGGAGCGCGGTATCGCTGTGGCTTTCAATGTGATGTATATGTCGAAGTGGCACGAGATGCCTGCATTTTTGGAGTTGCTCCCCGAACTTAACGGTTGGGCCGATTGTATCAATATGGTCGATTCGTTTGGTGGAGTAACGCCCGACGATGTGCGTCGCACGTTTGCAATGGTGCGCGAGCGCACGACCATTCCGATTGGTTTTCACGGCCATAACAACCTCGAATTGGCATTGATCAATACGCTGACCGCGATCGAGTGCGGTGCGGAGTGGGTCGATGCGACGGTGCTCGGAATGGGTCGCGGTGCAGGTAATCTGAAACTCGAACTGCTACTTGCATACCTCAATAAGGGGGGCTTGGAGGTCGATTTCAATATGTTGGGCGAGGTTGTTAGATGCTTCTCGACGCTACACGCACGATATGGTTGGGGTACGGGCCTTCCATATATGCTTTCAGGAGCCAACTCATTGCCGCAGAAGGAGGTAATGGCGTGGGTCAATAATCGCCTGCTGTCGCTTAACAGCATTATTCGTGCGCTCGATAATAAACGTCAAAATATCGAAGATAACGATAAATTTCCCGAATGGCACGCCGAGAGTGCCGAGCGTGTGCTGATTGTTGGTGGCGGTCAGCGCGTGGTCGAGCATATCGACTCGGTGCGCGAGATGTTGAAGGCCGATCCGAAGATCGTTGTTGTACATTCGTCATCGCGCCACGCAAAGCTTTTCAAGGGGTTGGAGAATCCCCAAATCTTCTGTCTGGTCGGCGATGAGGGTCATCGTATGGAGCGAGTTTTTGAGGGCTTGGGCGATTTTCGCGGTCGCTGCATCCTGCCTCCCTATCCTCGCAAAATGGGTACCGATGTGCCTGCGTCGGTTGTGGATAAAACGTTTGAGCTGCACGCAGTTGCATTTACCGACCAATTCCGCGATTCGTGTACGGCGATGGCGTTGCAGGCGGCTCTCGAAATGTCGGCTCGTAGTGTTATGGTTGTGGGCTATGACGGTTATACCGATATGGTGCTGACCCAGCGCGAGCGCGATCTTACAACCGAGAACGAGTATATTTTGGGCGCCTTTGCGCGAACATTCGAAGGCGAATTTGTTTCGCTCACGCCTACGCTCTATAACGCCCTGCGTGTCGATTCGATCTATCACCGAATTTAAGAGTATGAAACGAGGTAAAGTTGCATTTTTTCTGCCTGCACGTAAAGGCAGCCAGCGCGTTAAAAATAAGAATACCCGCACCTTCGCAGGTATCGAGGGCGGTCTGTTGGCCAATAAGTTGCGACAGCTGATCGCTACCGAACGTATCGAAGAGATTATTCTCTCGACAAACGATGAGGAGTGCCTGCGTATCGGTCGAGAATATGCGGCGCAATCGCCTCGTTTGAAGGTTGTTGAACGACCCGATGAGCTCTGTTTGGATACGACCAATTTGCAAGATTTGATCTGTTATGTTCCGTCGATTACCGATGCCGAGCATATCCTTTGGGGACACGTAACCACACCTCTGGCCGATGCCGCGACATACGATCAGGCCGTTGCGGACTATTTCGCTGCGTTAGACGAGGGTTACGATTCGTTAGTGGGTGTTACAGAGTTGAAGAACTTTCTTTTGAATGGCGAGGGGCAACTGATTAATAATACAACCTCGTTGCCCTGGCCGCGCACGCAGGATCTCGCACCGCTATACGAGATTAACCACGCCGTTTTTCTTGCTCCGCGTGAAGTTTATGTCGAGCAGCGCAACCGCTTGGGCACTCGCCCGAAGTTGTATATAATGGATAAAATCCGCTCGATGGACATCGATTGGGAGGAGGATTTCGTGATTGCCGAGGCTTTGGCGACGAAGATGTTGTAATAATGCCACTCTTATATCGCTCTCCGCGGTTTCGTTGAGTCGAGAAAATCTGTTTTTGCGAGCCCCTCTTTTCTTATCTTTTTAGGTATTTCAGACCTTTTTCAGACCGCGTTCTGCGGCTAATTGCTCCATTAGAGCGTAGGCTGCATTATACTCGTTCGGAATCTTTCCGTCGAGAATGGCATCTTTGATAATTGCCTTAATATCACCAATTTCGCGGCACGGCGGCAGGCCGTATGTGCTCATAATAAGCTCGCCCGTAATTGGCGGCTGGAAGTTGCGCACGCGATCTTTCTCCTCGATATCGGCCATCTTGCGACGTACCAATTCGAAGTTCTGCATATATCGCTTAACCTTTGATTCGATACCCGAAGTGATGTCTGCCTCACACAGAATCATCAACTTCTCAACGTCATCACCCGCCTCAAAAAGCAGGCGACGAACAGCCGAATCGGTAACCAGATCCTCCGAGAGAACGATCGGTCGCAGATGGAGGAAAACCATCTTTTGAACGAACTTCATATGCTCGTTCAAAGGTAACTTCATCGCTGTAAAAATCGGCTTTACCATCTTCGAACCGAGCACCTCGTGGCCGTGAAATGTCCAACCGATTTTCGGATCGTATGCCTTTGTCGCAGGCTTGGCAATATCGTGCAACAGAGCAGCCCAACGCAACCACAAATCATCGGAGCGACGAGCCACATTATCAAGCACTTGCAGGGTATGTCGGAAGTTGTCTTTATGGGCGTGCGAGCCTCGTCGCTCGACACCTTTCAGTGCATCCAATTCCGGAAAAACGAGCTTCAACAGGCCTGTCATTTCGAGCAGTTCGAAGCCGATCGAGGGGCGGGGCGAGAGGACAATTTTGTTGATCTCGGTGATGATACGCTCCTTCGAAACGATCTCGATTCGGTGGGCATTACGCTGAATAGCGTCGAACGTATCGGGATAGATGTCGAAGCCCAACTGCGATGCAAAACGCACTGCGCGCATCATTCGCAGAGGGTCGTCATCGAAGGTGATGTCGGGGTCGCACGGAGTGCGGATAATGAGCCGTTCCATATCGCCCATACCATCGAACGGATCGACCAACTCACCAAATGTGTCGCCATTGAGCGACCAGGCCAAAGCATTGATTGTGAAGTCGCGGCGACGCTGATCATCTTCGATCGTGCCCTCCTCGACAACGGGCTTGCGCGAGTCGCGGCTATACGACTCCTTGCGCGCGCCTACGAATTCGATCTCCCAACCGTCGCAACGCAACATTGCCGTTCCGAAACGTTTGAAGACCGAGACCTTTGTGTGCAATTCGCGGCCGAGGGCTTCGGCGACCTCGATGCCGCTACCGACAACCACCACATCGATATCGCTCGACGGGCGGCGCAGGTAGTAATCGCGCACAAAACCGCCGATGACAAAGGCTTGCAAACCCTTGTCATCGACGATGCGCTGTATGCGGCGGAATACTCGCGCCGCGAGTGGATGTTTTTTATCTGTCAGATTCACTCGTGATTGACGTTCAATTATTTACGAACGTACTCCTCGATAGCATCCTTCCAAATCAGGTAACCGGGGCCCAGCAGGTGCAGACCGTCGTTGGTCAGTTCGGGGTACATACGGCCATCCTCGCCAACCATCAGCGAATAGAGGTCGATGAAGACGATACCGCGCTCCTCGCAAACCTGCTTCAACAGAGCATTCAATTTCTTGATAGGCTCGTCAAGTGCGCGATCCTTGTAGCTCTTGAAGCGGCCATAGGTCTCATTTACGGGCAGAACGGTCTGAACGTGCAGCTTGGTGCGGGGGCTCTCGTTGATGAAACGGTCGAGCATCTTTGCGATGTTGGCGGCGGTCTCCTCAGGCGAACGCTTGTCTGCCAAGTCATTAACGCCGGTCAAAAGGAACAACTTCTTGGGCTGACCCTTGATGATGTGGTCGATACGCTTCTGCATCTGAACGGTGTTGTCGGCGTTGATACCGCGGTTCTTGATGTTCTTCATACCAAACAACTCGTCCCACTCGCAACCGTCAGTTAGCGAGTTGCCGAGGAATACGATGTCCTTCTTCGAGATAGGCAACAGATCGTACAGAGTTGCCTTCTGGATGTGATAATCGGTCTGTGCCTCTACTGAGCAGAAGCAACCGAGTGCCATAATAAGAACGAAAAGCTTTTTCATAGTGTAGTGTTTGTATAAAATTGATTAGTAATTATTTGCAATGTGTTTCGCGAAGGTAAAGCGCAACCGTGTTCTCCAAACCGAAATAGAGGGCATCGCTAATCAGCGCGTGGCCGATCGACACCTCATCAACCCAGGGAATACGGGTGAGGAAATAGCGTAAATTATCCAAATTGAGATCGTGTCCTGCATTGAGCCCAAGACCCTCCTCGCGAGCGCGTTCGGCTGCGACGATGTAGGGCTCGATAGCCTTTTCGCGGTCGGTGTGATAGCCTGCGGCATAAGCTTCGGTGTATAGCTCGACACGATCGGCTCCGCACGCCTTTGCTCCGCTGACCATTTCAGGGTCGGGATCGACGAAAATCGATACGCGAATACCTTCGCGGTGGAAGCGTTCGCACATCTCGGTAAGGAACTCGCGGTGAGCGATGGTATTCCAACCCGCATTTGAGGTGATCGCATCGGCCGCATCGGGTACGAGAGTTACCTGCGCGGGGCGCACTTCGCATACTAGATCGACGAAACTTGGAATGGGGTTGCCCTCGACATTAAGCTCGGTAGTAACCACGTCTTTCAACTCGCGCACATCCGAATATCGGATGTGTCGTTCGTCGGGACGGGGGTGAACAGTGATGCCTTCCGCCCCAAAACGCTCGATATTTTGCGCTGCGGCGATCACATTCGGCATATTTCCGCCTCGAGAATTACGAATTACTGCAATCTTATTGATATTTACGCTTAATTTTGTCATAAAATTACTATATTTGCATCTACAAATATACCACTTATTTTGCAAGTTCAATAATGAAGATCATACTTTTTTCGCGAACGACCTCTGTCAACCGTCCCGTATTGCTGCGTCAATTGATTGATACTGTGGAGAATAGCGGCCTTGAATGGTGTGTAAATGAAGAGTTCGCTCGCGAGTTGGAGCGTATGGGCGTATGCTCAATTCCGACCTCGAAACTCTACGGCGCAACCGTTGGTGATCAGCCGAAAGAGTCGATTTTGGTCAGTGTCGGCGGTGATGGAACACTTTTGGATGGTATTCGTCGCTTGGAGGGCCGCCCGATTCCCGTTCTCGGTATCAATCTCGGCCACCTCGGCTTCCTTACGGGTGCAGGCCGCGACGGCATCTCTCACATCTTTGATGATATTCGCCACAAGCGTCTGCGTATCGAGCAGCGTTCGATGGTGCGTGTCGAGAGCGATATGCCCACCTCGATTCAGTGGCCCTATGCCGTCAATGAATTTGCAATTCAGCGACACGGCGCAAATATGATCTCGGTTGAAACCTATGTCGATGGTCAGATGGTGGCAACCTATCACGGCGACGGCGTGCTGCTTTCGACCCCTACGGGCTCGACCGCCTATTCGCTCTCGGTTGGTGGTCCTGTGGTAGCTCCGACGTGTGCTTGTCTTGTTATTTCGCCTTTGGCTCCGCATAATCTCACTATGCGCCCGATCGTTATCCCCGATAGCTGTGAGGTAACTTTCCGTATCAGGGCGCGTCAGCCATACGCATTCGTAACGCTCGATAATACGGCTTACCGCGTTCGCGAAGGCACGGTCTTCAAGGTGAAAAAGTCAGAAAATAACTTTTTTTTGGCCCTCCCGCAAAATATATCGTTCTACGACACGTTAAGAGAGAAGATGATGTGGGGTATGGACAACCGCGACGATCGCTACGAGGAGCAGTAATTGTGGCTGTTTGTAGTGGTTTGAGGGACGATTGCAAGTCGATTTTTACCCTCTCCGTAGGAGAAAAACAAAAAAGGAGTGGTCGATATTGCTAATCTGACAATAATTTTACATATCTTTGCAACCTTAATGTGAATTTTTCTGCGCTTCGGCGCGGAACAGAATAGACAAATGAGCGAAAAGAGAAACATACCGCAACACGTCGCGATCATTATGGACGGCAATGGCCGTTGGGCGAAGCAGCGTGGCAAAGAGCGCGTTGAAGGCCACATCGAGGGCGTTCAGCGTCTGCGCGATGCCATTAAGGGCGCGGCACGTCTGGGGGTTCGTTACTTGACCGTCTATGCCTTTTCGACCGAGAATTGGGGTCGTCCGGAGGCGGAGGTCAATGCGATTATGGAACTTTTCTGTAAGAGCGTGATCAACGAGTCGCCCGAATTGCAGAAGCAGGGTGTGCGTGTGCAGGTTATGGGCGATCGCGCAGGTTTCTCGGAGAAGGTGCTCGCATATATCGAGCGCATCGAGAGTGAAACGGCTGCGGGAGAGCGTCTTACGCTTGTTTTGGCATTCAATTACAGTGCTCGTAGCGAGATTACGGCTGCGGTGCGTCGAATCGCTTCGGAGGTGGCCGAGGGTCGCTACGGAGCAGAGGAGATTACGGCACAGACCATTTCGGACAACCTTCTGTCGGCAGGCATTCCCGATCCCGACCTGATGATCCGCACAAGTGGCGAGTGTCGTTTGAGTAATTTCCTGCTTTGGCAGTCGGCTTATACGGAGTTGTATTTTACCGAAGTTCTGTGGCCCGACTTTACCGAGGAGGAGTTTGAGCGTGCGATCGAGAGCTATGCTAACCGCGATCGCCGCTTTGGTTTGGTTAAGAAATAACTGATTGATAAATAGATACACTAACAGATACAATGAGAAAATTCAGAATAGCATCGCTTGTAGCGGCAATGATGTTCGCCATTTGGGGTGCTGCGGCGCAGGAACAGCCGCAGGCAACACAGCCGGCTCCTATCGTCGAAGATAGCACCGAGCAGGTTGTTGGACCGTTGTTCCCCGAAGATGCTCAAATGATGGACTATCGCCGTCCGAAGCAGTATATTGTCCGTGATGTTAAGGTTCAGGGCGTAAAATATCTTGATCCTGTGATTCTGGCAGCTACGTCGGGTATCGTTAAGGGCGATTCGGCCTATATCCCCGGTAACTATATCAAGCAGGCCGAGGCGCGTTTGTGGAGCCAGCGTTACTTCTCGGATGTTAAGATCGGTGCCGAGATTGATGGCAACTATGTTGATCTGGTGATTATGCTCAAAGAGCGTCCGCGCGTATTCCGCTGGCTCTTTGAGGGTATTGGCCGCGCACAGGCGAGCGATATTCTCGATAAGTTGAAGTTGAAGCGCAATGGCGAGCTTTCGGACTACATCCTCGACAAGAATAAGAGGCTGATTAAGGAGTATTACGCCGAGAAGGGTTTCCGCAATGCAGAGGTCGATGTTCGCATAGAAAACGACACGACGGTCAATAATGCAGTGAATGTAACCTTCGTCATCAAGAAGAATCCCCGTGTAAAGATTGGCGAGATTGTCTTTGAAGGCAACGAATCGTTTGAGGATAAGCGTCTGCGTCGCGCAATGAAGAAGACCCACCAGAAGAGTATCAACTTCTTTGTTAGCTCGAAGCTCAACGATGAGGAGTACGAGAACGATAAGATCAACGTGGTCGATTTCTACAATTCGCGCGGTTTCCGTAATGCAACAATTTTGAAGGACTCGATCTATCCGATCAACGAGAAGCGTATCGGTATCAAGATCGATGTTTCGGAGGGCAACAAATACTACTACCGCAACATCTCGTGGGTAGGTAACAGTGTCTATCCGACCGAGTCGCTGGATCAGATGCTCGGTATCAAGTCGGGTGATACGTACGATAAGAAGACGCTGCACAAGCGTCTGGGTATCGGCCGCGAGGAGGATCCTGAGGCAGTTTCGGTTAAGTCAAGCTATCAGAACTCTGGTTATCTGATGTCGCAGATCGATCCCGCCGAGATCATCATCGGTGCCGACTCGATCGACCTCGAATTGAAGATCTTTGAGGGTAAGCAGTTCTCGATTAACGATGTACATATTTCGGGTAATGACCGTTTGGATGATGAGGTTATCCGCCGCGAGCTTTACACTCGCCCCGGTGAGTTGTATAACCGCGCGCTGTTGATGCAGACCATTCGTACGTTAGGTGCAATGGGCCACTTCAACGCCGAGAAGATTTCGCCCAACATTCAGCCCGTAAGCAACGAGTTGGTCGATGTTTCGTGGGGCTTGGAGGAGACCGCTTCGGACCAGTTTAATATCGCCGGTGGTTGGGGTGCAAATACCTTTGTCGGTTCGGTCGGTATTACGCTGAACAACCTTTCGGTTAAGCGTCTCTTCAAGAAGGGTGCTTGGCGACCCTATCCGCAGGGTCAGAATCAGCGTCTGAACATTACGGCACAGACCAATGGTACATACTATAAGTCGGCCTCGGTTAGCTTTACCGATCCCTGGTTGGGCGGCAAGAAACCCAACTCGTTTACGGTCAGCTTCCATTGGTCGGAGGAGAACGATGCGCTCTATGTTTGGGATACACCTACGCAGTACTTCCGCGCAATGGGTATCTCGGCAGGTCTGGGTCGCCGTCTGAATTGGCCCGATCCCTACTTTACACTCTATACCGAGTTGGTATATCAGCGATATAAGCTGAAAGATTGGGGCTACTTCATTATGAAGAACGGTAAGGCAAACGTATTGGCTCTGCGCGGTGTGTTGTCGCGTAATTCGGTCGATCAGCCTTTGTATCCGCGTCGTGGTTCGGAGTTTACCGTTTCGGTAGCCGTAACACCTCCGCACTCGCTTTGGGATGGCAAGGATTACAGCAATAAGACGATGACCGATCAGGAGCGTTACCGCTGGATCGAGTATCATAAGTGGGATTTGAAGGCACAGTGGTTCTATCCGCTGACCAAGAATAATAACCTCGTGTTGATGGCAAGTGCCGAGATGGGTTATCTGGGTAACTACAATCCCAATAAACTCTCGCCCTTCGAACTCTATGATGTGGGTGGCGACGGTATGTCGGGTTATAGCGTTTATGGTGTTGATATGATTCGTCTGCGTGGTTACGAGGATGGTGCGCTGAACCCCCGTACAGGTACGGGCTACTCGCGCGTATATAATAAATATACGGTAGAGATGCGTTACCCGATCATTATGAAGCCCTCTTCGACCATCTATGGATTGGTATTTGCTGAAGGTGGTAATGGTTTCAACTCGTGGAAAGAGTTCTCACCCTTCAAGATTAAGCGTTCGGCCGGTGTCGGTGTGCGTCTCTATCTGCCCGTTGTCGGTATGATGGGTCTTGACTGGGGTTGGGGCTTCGATCCCGCAGCCGGTGGCTCGAAGCGTAGTGGTAGCCAGTTCCACTTTATGATCGGTCAGCAGTTCTAATATTAGAATTGTGCGCATAGAATAATAGATAGCGAAAAGTTAAAAAAAGAAAACGAACCAACTAAAAACTGATACAACTATGAAAAAGATTTTTGCATTGGTGCTCGGATTGGTGGCAATGGCAGGTGTTGCCTCGGCACAGAACTATATGGTGGTTGATAGCGAGAAGATCTTTAAGTCGATCAATGACTATAATAATGCAATGACGCAGCTCGACCAGATGGCAAAGAGCTATCAGCAGCAGATCGATGCGAAGTTTGAGGATATCGAGGTGCTCTATAATAACTATCAACAGCAGAAGGCGAACCTCTCTTCAACGACACGCGCGGCACGTGAGCAGGTTATTCTCGATAAGGAGGCCGAGGCGGTGAAGTATCAGGAGTCGATCTTCGGTAATGAGGGTGTGATGATGAAGAAGCGCATCGAACTGATTCAGCCTATTCAGGAGCGCGTATTTAAGGCTATCGAAGGCTATGCAAAGTCGAATGGCTTCGATATGGTGCTGGATATCGCATCGAATGCAACGTTGCTCTACTATTCGCCTTCGGTGGATCGCACAGAGGCCGTGATCAAATTGGTGAAATAACGGAGCGAATGAGTGTGTCCGTTTGGCGAACTTGACGACGGCACACAATTGAAACTGAAAACAAGAGAGTAAATCAATCGTTGAAATAACAATCAAAAAACTTTTAATAAAAAATTATGAAAAAACTTATCAAGCTAACCCTTGTAGTTGCGCTGGTACTCAGCTCGACTTCGCTTTTTGCACAGAAATTGGCGCGTATCAACTCGCAGGAGCTGATTGCGTTGATGCCCGAAACTGCCCAGATGCAGACCGACTTGCAGACCTACGCTGCCGAGTTGAATGCACAGATTGAGGAGGTTCAGGTAGAGCTGACCAACAAATTCAACGACTATCAGAAGAAGCAGGCTACGATGAAGGATTTGGAGCGTCAGGTAGCCGAGAAGGAGCTGAACGAGATGGGTGCTCGTTTGGAGCAGTATCGTCAGGTTGCAAGCGAGGACTTCAACAAGAAGCAGCAGGAGCTCTTCACTCCCATTCAGGAGAAGGCAATGGCTGCAATCGAGAAGGTATCGAAGGCTGGCGGTTACGCAGTTGTTTTCGATCTGGCTGCCGGTAGCACGATCTACATTGATGAGGCACAGGTTACCGACCTTCTGCCTTTGGTTAAGACCGAGTTGGGTATTAAGTAGTCAAGAGAGATTTCGTACAACAAAAAAAGAGTCGCACGATTGCGACTCTTTTTTTGTTTGCTTAAAGCAGAGATTACTCTGCTTTGAAAGGGAGTAGTGCTACTTCTCGAATCGGGCTTTGAACGACTCGAACTCATCACACAACGAAGAGATTAACTCGCGTACGCTCTGGATCTTGTTCGATCGCCACGCATTTGCTCCGCAGAAGGCGTAGCCGTGCTCCAAACGACCTTTGAAGGCGTTGTAGAGTGCCAGCATAATGCAGTAGGGCGAGTGGGTTACGTCGCACGTCTTGATGCAATTGAACGGGCAGGCCTTCGGTTGTTTCAAGCCCTCGCGCACCTTGTCGAGGAAGGTGCCGCGAATGGCGCGACCGGGCATACCGACCGGACTCTGAATGATCTCGATATCCTCCTCGTGAGCGTCCAAATATGTCTGCTTGAAAGCAGGCGCGGCATCGCACTCCTCGGTGGTTACGAAGCGTGTTCCCATCTGAACGCCATCGGCTCCCAGCTGCATTGTGCGATAGATATCCTCTCCTGTGTAAATTCCTCCGGCGGCGATAACCGGAATGTAAGTGTCGTGCTGCTCGCCAAATTCGCGCACCTCCTTAACAACCTCCGGCAACACCGATTCGAGTGCATACTGCTGGTCGTTGATCTGCTCGTGCTTGAACCCCAAATGACCACTGGCCTTCGGACCCTCGACCACGATAGCATCGGGAATGTAGTTGTAGTTGGCCAGCCACTTTTCGCACAGCAATTTCGCTGCACGTGCCGACGATACGATCGGTGCAAGTTTGGTCTTGGCACCTTCGGTCAAAAACGAGGGCAGGTTCAAGGGCAGTCCTGCACCCGAAAAGATGATGTCCGCCTTCTCGGCGATTGCAGTCTTGACCATATCCGCAAAATTGGACATAGCGACCATCACATTTACGCCGATAATACCGTGCGATGCCTCACGAGCCTTGCGCAACTCCTCTTTAAGACCCCAGATGCTGGCCTTATTGTAGTCGCTCGAATGCTCCTTGTAGATCACGCCCAGACCGGCAGACGAGATAACGCCGACACCGCCTTCGTTAGCCACTGCCGAGGCCAAACCCGAAAGCGAAACGCCAACGCCCATACCGCCCTGAACGATGGGTATGCGGGCGAGTAGGTCTCCGATTTTGAGTGATTTCATTTCGTAAAGGTTTTATTCATAAGCTGTTAGTGCCGTTGTGCCGAGAAGCACACTCGCTTCATAGGCACAAACGAGCGTCAAAGATATAAACAAACCTCCGAAAATGTTCTAAAATTCTCAACTTTTTTACTATTCTTCCGATGTATTGACCAAAAAGCGTACAAAACTACCACTCGGAGTCATACAGAATGGGCAGTAACAATCCACGTGTTCGCAGTCGCTTGTATTGCCGCACGTGGGACAAACGACATAGCCCGAAGGGGGAGTGCATCTCCCTTCGCAAGCCATTGCGCACTGTTCGAGCAGTAGGATATGCTTCACGTCGCTCCCCGAAGTCCAAGCTACGATGCGTGCCGCATAGTTCGAATTGTCGTCTAACGCATTCAGAATCGACTGCTCGTGGCGGCTATCGACCAGATAACGTTCGAGGGCTATGCTGCGCGGAAATCCCGATGTTGCTGCAACCCCCATTTCGGGTGCCAGCGCACGACGTATATAGCGGCTGCCGAGCTTATTGAGCGCACGCATATAGTTCCGAACGTGGATATGTTCCGAGTGGGCCAGCGCGTTGTAAAGCTGAACCTGAACATCGCTCCCTGCACTTTGCGCCGATGAGGCTTCGCGCTCATATTGGGCTGCGGTGGCGAGTTTGAGTCCGCAGATCTGTTTTAGATCGTCGATTGTTGTGGCCCATAGAGGGCGATCGGGCGCACCTAAATCTCGTCGAGCATAGCCGTAGCTGATGCTCAATGCCGCAATCGAGATTGAGAGCGAGATGAATAGCATTGTAGAGAGTTTCATAGCTGACAGATGATTCGAGAGTGGGGCTTCGTTGTCCCATTCTGCGACCTTCTGTTGCATAAACTATGCCCAAGGAGAGCGTTTCGCGTGGCTGTTTAGTGAAAGTGTCCCCCTCCCTCAAAAAATCCCAAAAGAAAAACCCGCCACTCCGAAAGGGAGCGACGGGCCGAGTGCTAATACAAATATATAGGTACTCTAATCTCGATTAGAGATACTTTTCAATAACCTTGCAGATACGGTCAAATACCTCGTCGAGCGAGCCAACGCCATCGACAGCCTCATATTTACCCTGTGCCGAGTAGTAGTCAGCCACAACTGCGGTCTGCTCGTTGTAGATCTGGATTCGGTTGCGGATAACCTCCTCGTTGGCATCATCGGCACGACCGCTGCTCTTGCCGCGCAACAGAATACGTTGCACGAGCTCCTCGGTCGGAACATCCATATAGATCATCACATCGACCTTCAAATCGCGTGCGGTGAGAATCTTATCGAAGGCCTCGGCCTGTGGAGTGGTGCGGGGGAAACCGTCGAAGATGTTGCCGTTAGCGTCGCGGTGGCGATCGATATAATCCGTAACGATATCGATAACGAGCTGATCGGGAGCCAACTCGCCACGCGAAATGTAAGCCTCCATACTCTTGCCGAGCTCGGTCTGTGCGTTGATTTCGCTACGGATAACCGCACCCGTCGAGATGTGGTTGAGGTTATATTTCTCGACCAATTTAGCTGCCTGAGTTCCTTTGCCGCATCCTGGGGCACCGAACAATACGATATTCAACATATCTTTATAGAGTTTTTAGTTTTTTCGTGCTGCAAATTTACGTCTTATTTTTTGCAAAACAACGATATTTTGTTATATTTGTAAAAATTTTTAATTATCGTGGCTGACTATTGGTTCGAAAATGGCAAAAGTTGGTCCAAAATATCATAAAGCAAAGCTATGAGCAACAAGAAACTGACCGAAATCGCAACGCTCGGCGAATTCGGATTGATCGATCACCTCACCTCGAACTTTGAGAATCGCCGTTCATCGACCCTTTGTGGCGTGGGCGACGATGCGGCTGTTATCGATATCGGTGGCGGTCGCGTGCAACTGTTCTCGACCGACCTGCTTTTGGAGGGTATCAACTTCGATTTGACCTACTTCCCGCTCAAACATCTCGGATATAAGGCGGTCGTGGTCGGTGTGAGCGATATCCTTGCGATGAATGCCCGCCCCGAACAGATTACGATCTCGATCGCCGTGTCGAGTAAGATGTCGGTCGAGGCTCTGGATGAGTTCTACGAGGGTGTCAATCGCGCTTGTACCGACTATAATGTCGATCTTGTGGGTGGCGATACAACCACCTCGCTGACCGGTTTTGCCATCAGCGTTACGGCAGTGGGTACGGCGGAGGCATCGAAGGTGGTCTATCGTCGCGGAGCGCAACTTAATGATTTGGTGTGTATTACGGGTAACCTCGGCGCGGCATATATGGGCCTGCATCTGCTTGAACGCGAGAAACGTGCGCTGGCCGGCTCGCCTAATCCGCAACCGCAGTTCGAGGGCTACGAATATCTATTGCAACGTCAGTTGAAACCCGATGCGCGTGTCGATATTATCGACTCGTTGGCCGAGGCGCAGATCGTTCCTACGTCGATGATCGACCTCTCGGACGGCTTGGCTTCGGACGTTATGCAAATTTGCAAAGCGTCGGGCTGTGGCGTGCGTATCTATTTGGAGCGTATCCCTATCTCGCAGCAAACCAATAAGATGGCCGAGGAGTTGAACGCTGATCCCGTTGTGGCGGCACTGAATGGTGGCGACGATTATGAGCTGTTGTTTACCGTCCCGTTGGCATTGCAGGAGCAGATTATGCGCTTGGGCGGAATCGACGTGATCGGTCATATTACGGCAGCCGATACGGGCGCGGCACTCGTAACCCCCGACGGCAATACTATCGCATTGCAGGCACAGGGAATTAGATTGTAAAAGTTTTTCTTCGCTCGCACTTGTAAAATAGTGATTTAATTTGTAAATTTGCAAAAGTCTAAAAAACAACGAGTTATGAAGAAGGTGTTGTCTTTGCTGCTTGTAATTGTCGCGTTTGTCGGTTGTGAATATGACGATGGCAAGCTCGATCAATACATTGTAAATGAGATGAAATCGATTGATGCAGATCGAGCTGACGCGATTGTGGCAAAAGCTGGTGAATGGAAATGGGTGGCAAATAAAACGGTTGTTTATACCTATAACGCTGATGGTAGCACTGATGTTCACAAATGGGGTGATGAGCCAGCCTCTGGGTTGAGTTATGGTTCATTTCGCTTTGGAGAAGATGCGTTTATATATACAAACCCTATTTCAGGAACGAGTGCTGATCAATGCTATGGTTTTGAAATTGATTGGGCATTGCGTACAATTGAGTTGGATTTTGGCAAAATTTTGTACATTTCGGGTATTACTGAAAACTATTTGGTGGTTAAAGATAATTATCCTAATGATTGTGTCGTCGCAACATTTATGTTTGTTGCCGATTAGGCGCGAGTAAAAAATATTGATTTCTTACGCAAATACTTGGATTTGTAATTTTTATTTTATAAATTTGCAAAAGTCGGTGATCTTCTATTCATAAGCATTAATTTAGGTGATGGTCATTGACTACCGAGAACGCTAATCAGGTATAAGCATTTTCAAACCGCATCGCCGTCCGTTGATGGATCACGATGCGGTTTTTGTGTCCCGCAACGAGCGCAAGACGTAGGCAAGAGTGGGTAATTCGTTGTAAAAGAAGAAAAAAAGAGCGTGCAGGTTTTGTTTTTCCGAATAAAATGCGTACCTTTGCAACCGCTTTTTGCAAATAATCTAATTAACAAACAGTTATGAACAATTACGAAACCGTTTTCATTGCCACACCGGTTCTTTCGGACGTACAGGTGAAAGAGGTGCTGGACAAATTCCAAGGTGTTATCACCGAGAACGGCGGTCAGATCGTGAATGTCGAGGAGTGGGGCCTGAAGAAGCTCGCTTATCCTATTCAGAAGAAGACCACCGGCTTCTATTTCTTTATCGAGTTCACGGGCGAGGGCTCGCTGATCAACACTCTCGAAACTCAGTATCGTCGCGACGAGCGCGTTATCCGTTTCCTTACCTTCAAGCAGGACAAGTACGCTGTTGAGTACTCGGAGAAGCGTCGCGCTAAACTCGCTAACAAATCGCAGGAGGAGTAAACTATGGCACAGGAGAATAAGACTCAGAACGGCGAGATCCGTTATCTCAACCCCGTATCGGTTGATGTTAAGAAGAAGAAGTACTGCCGCTTCAAGAAGCTCGGTATCAAGTACGTAGATTACAAGGACGGTGAGTTCCTCAAGAAGTTCCTCAATGAGCAGGGTAAGTTGCTGCCCCGTCGCCTTACCGGTACTTCGCAGAAGTTCCAGAAGAAGGTTGCACAGGCTGTTAAGCGCGCTCGCCACTTGGCTATCCTGCCCTTCGTAACCGATTGTATGAAATAATTAATGGGAGGAGAGTACAATGGAAGTAATTCTGATTAAAGACGTTGAGAAGCTGGGTTACGCTAACGACATCGTAGATGTAAAGCCCGGTTATGCAAATAACTACCTGATTCCCCAGGGTTTTGCAAAGGCTGCTACCGCTTCGGCAAAGAAGGTTCTCGCAGAGAACTTGAAGCAGCGCGCTCACAAGGCCGCGAAGATTCTCGCTGCCGCTCAGGCTTTGGCAGAGAAGATCGCTAACCTGCCCCTCGTTATCACCGCTAAGGCTGAGGAGAACAAGATCTTCGGTAGCGTAACCGCTGCTGACTTGGCTGAGGCTCTGGCTGCAAAGGGTGTTGAGGTTGATCGTAAGCTCATCGCAGTTGATGCTGTTAAGGAGCTGGGCGAGTACACCGCTACCGCAAAGTTGCACCGCGAGGTTAAGGCTACTATCTCGTTCTCGGTTGTTGCCGAGCAGGAGTAAGCGTAAGGTCCTTACAAACGCAAACCAAAAGCGTATTTCCCGAAAGGGAGATACGCTTTTTTTTGTTGCTTTCGGGTGGCAAATTGTGGCGTAAAGTAGGGGATGTGCGATTTGGGGTGGCGATTGATTCGATTGTGGCGCGGATTTTGCGTTTGTGTATGGCTTTCAGCCTATTATGAAACGTAAAATCGAGATTGAAGTAACGTGTGGATATGGGTTTCTGCGCCCATTTGTGGAGCAGTTGCCGGCGGGTGTTGAGGGTGGCCGAGTGCTGTGCGATCGTCGCAATTGTGTTCGTCAATTTGTGGAGAGGAGAGCTACGGTGGTTGTGAAGCAATTTGCGCGACCGAATATGGTTAATCGACTCATATATGCGACGTTGCGAAGGAGTAAGGCGGCGCGAACGATGTCGATCGGACGAAGACTTTTGCGGTGTGGAATTGATACGCCGTTACCGTTGGCTTATGTCGATACATATGACCAATTCGGCTGCTATGATATCGGATACAGCGTTACGCTCTACGATGAAAGTTCGGAGTTGAACGGATGGCGTACTCTGCCGCGCGAGGAGCAACGACGACTTGTGGTTGATCTCGCGGAATTTACGGCGCGGATGCATCGAGCGGGTTTCGTGCATCACGACTACCACGAAGGAAATATCTTTTATCGGCAGGCGAATGACGGAAGCTATCGTTTCAGTGTTATCGACATCAATCGCGGTCGGTTTGGTTGCGTCGCGCGGTGGCGATGCATTAAAGACTTGATTCTCTTTGGTTTTGATCGGGAGTTAATGACGCTTTTCGTGTCGCGCTATGCCGAATTGATGGGGTGGAGTACCGAGCGTCTGGTGAGGACGGTCTTGCGTCGGCGCAAGATGCGAGTGCTCGACCGCGATCACGTGCGGCCGTTTATTAAGCAGTTGCTGGGTGTTAAACCGTATGGTGTGCGGATTTGATAGGTGGGGCTACTCCTCCCGTTTTTCGAATCGACGAGCGATCAATATGCTCACCTCATACAAACCGTAAAGCGGAACGGTCATCAGTGCCAGAGTGAATGCGTCGGGCGGTGTAATGAGGGCTGAAACTACCATAATGACTACGAATGCGTGGCGGCGATAGCGTGCCAAAACATCGCCCGAAATCATACCTGCGCGAGCAAGGAAATAGGCCAAAACGGGAATCTCGAACACAAGTCCCATCATCAATGAAAGGGTGGTGAAGGTTGAGATGTATGATGAGAGGGCGATTGTATTTACGACTCCTTCATTGACTTGGTAAGTGCCTAAAAATCTAACAGATACAGGAAAAATGACAAAGTAGTTCATCGCCACTCCGAGGAAGAAAAGCAGCACCACAGCGACCATAATTCGGTTCGAGTGGCGGCGTTCATCTTCATAGAGCGCGGGCTTGACAAAGCCGAATAATTCATAGACTACGTAGGGGGCGGCGGCCAACAAACCGAGGGTCATCGAGACGGTTATATGGGTCATAAATTGCGCGGCCAACTGCGTGTTGATCAGCGTGATGTCGGTGTCGGGAATGAGCATCGAGTCCCAACCAAGCAGCACTAAAAGGTGGTTGATCCAGCGATAGGTGATAAAGTCGCCCTTTGAGGGGGCAAGCACAGCGGCAAAGACCTCATCTTTGAACATAAAAACGGCAAGGCCGATCACTACCGTTGCCACAATTATGCGCATCAACACGCGGCGCAACTCGTCGAGATGGTCCCAAAAACTCATCTCCGATTGCGCCTCTTCGGCGTTGGTGGGCACATTGCTCCCAACTGCGTCGGTGGGCAGTTTCTCTTCGCTCATCGGTTCTCGCTGTGGCGATTAAGTTGCTATGTATGAGAGGATTATTTCTTCTCGTCGCTCTTCTTCTCGTCGGTCGAGTTGATCTCCTTCTCAACGTCTTTCATTCCATCCTTGAACGAACGAACGCCCTGGCCCACACCCTTCATCAGTTCGGGGATCTTCTTGCCGCCAAAGAGCAATACAACAACCACTACGATAAGTACGATTTCGGTGGTACCGATAGCCATAAATTGTAACATAACGTTTCTCTATTTTTCAAATTTGTAATAGGCAAATATACAAAAAAATATGGATAACGCAACCAGAATAATCATTCGGTGTAATATTATATAGCTATTGACCACGCGATTTCTCCGATTATGCCATTTGCATCAACTTCCAATGATAGTGAATCGTCGTTATAGGCGTTGGCATTTGGGATTTTGAAACGCAGAATAATATAGTTCTCGTGTTGCTGAACAAGGACCGAGTTGGCGTGTATCTGTTCTACTACGCACGAAATGTGGCTGCCCGAGCGCACCGAAAATGCGCCATCGTTTACAACAACTTGCGTCTGTTTTGATCTTGTTGCGAAATTGAGTACTGCGCCGTTTAGGGTGGTAACGCTAACAGAATCAAATTGCAATATCTCGATCCTGCCATCAAAAACCTCATCATCATCAAAAGATGAAACCGATTTTGGTGCGCCAAATATATTTGATAGCTGCAATCTGCTGATTTTTTGACCTAACGATAGTTGCTGGTTGCCTTTTTGCAAATAGATATTAGTCTGTGCGATGGCTACATCATACAGAGATAGAATAAAAACTAAAAAGCTTATTAATTTTTTCATATATCTAACAATCGAAAATTATTGATCCTGTATTAGTGTCAAATTTTGTGTATAAATAATTAAAAGGATTGTTTTTGTTGTTTTGTGTTTTGTTAGTCCCCTTGATATAGGTTTTTAAATGTAAGTGTGTTTTTTTATTGTATGCATTTCCTGTATTGCCCATTACTCCAATAACTTGTCCTCGTTTTACGGTAGAGCCTACGGATAAACTTTGAGTATATTCATTATATTCTTTTGCTGCAAGATGCCAGTATGAAACTTGTATGACATCCCCATTGGCCAGAGTGCTTTCAATAGTAATTCTATTTCCTGCAGCATTTTGATCTCCGTTATAATTAGAAGGGTAATTCTCTTGTGTTTTACGAGGTTGGTTCGCAATAACTTTTACTACGATTCCGTCGTACATTGAGTAGATTAGGGTTTCATTTTCAATACCTAGCAAATCTATTCCATCGTGAAATTTAGAGCCATTATATCTTACATATCCCCAAATATTACTCCTCCAACTGGCGTTGTCGTTGGAAATTTGCATATCAAGTAACGGGTTTGCTTCTTCCTTTTCTTCATCAGCGCAAGGTATTTCGGTATCTTCAATAGGCTTTGGAAAGGGGGTTGGGTCAACAGTTTCAGTAGGCAATTGGGGCTTAGTAGGGTCTTGGGGATCATCTGGAGTAGTTTTTTGACTGTTATTATTTTGATCGTTTTCAGTTTTTTTATCTAAAGTATTATTTTCATCATCAACAACATTTTCATTTTCATTTTCATCTTCATTATCATTATCATTATGTCCATTTCCGCCCCCAGAAGCATTGGAATTACCGTTGCCGCCTAAATCACTATCGCTGCCCCCATTTGTTGGATTATATGGATCGGGTGGTGTATAGGTCGATGTTTGACCGTTGCCACTACCTCCACTACCTCCACCTCCGCTATTAGATGTATCAGTGTTATTGTACATTTCTTGATATAAATCCCAAGTTGTAATTGAATCACTCTTGCCATCGCCGTCGTTATCCAAATAAATATATAGCGTTCCATCTGTTCCATAAAAAGTGGTATACGGATTTCCATAATCCCAATTGCCATCGCCCGTTACTCGTGTTTGTTCCGCAGGACTACGGATTACCCACGTATTACCCATCAAGCGACCAAATGCGACGATACGGTTTTCAATGGTGCGGGTTTCATCTTTCAAATATACCGACGCTACACATTCTCCATTCTCGTATTTTGCCACAGCAATGGGGCAACCGTCTAAAGTCGAATAATATTCAAGACCCCAATAATCAACTCGATCGTCGCAATTGAGGGTTAAATCACAGATGTTTTGATCGTGAAAAACATCGGCATAGAACGCATCTGGAATAGTCGTGCGAACGTATGTCATTATCGCATCGTTATCACGTTCTTTAACAATAATGATTTTGGAATCTGCTCGAACGGTATATAATTCTCCATTAGCATCATATCTGCCGACGAAATACACAAATTCTGGTTCTGTGGGGACATCAACGCTTGATAAATGAGGTAACGAGGATTCCTCTGCATTATCCCAATCTGTTGCGTAATCTCCCATTACAAATGGCATTGGGTTGTCTGCCGTTGTTCTAGTTACTATTGATGAAGTGTATGAATCGAAAAAGGCACGAGCTTCCTCTATGCTTAATGGGGTGTGGGTTGATTGTATTTGCATTGTATCTTCCGATGATCGTTCGCAACCACCGAAAGTCAATAACAATATTATGGCTACTAATGTAAAAAATGTCTTATTCATATATAGATCAATTTAGGCAAATATAGTAATAAAAACCGAAAAATGCACGATTTTGCCGTGGGAAAGTGCAAAGGTTGCTTTTTTATCTGCATTGAGCCCTTTTTTAATATAGATATACTCGGTTATTTGGGATAAAAAAACTATCTTTGCAGGGTTGAATCATAACTATTTCGGAATATGAAAATTGCACTTGCCCAACTTAATTACACCGTAGGTGATGTAGAGGGCAACGCTTCGAAAGTTATCGAGGCTATCGAGAGAGCTAAACAGAAGAGAGCCGACCTGATCGTCTTTGCCGAGCAGGCATTGAGTGGTACGCCCGCATACGACCTGCTGAATAAGGCAACCTTCTTGGAATTGTGTGAAGAGGAGTTGGAACGTATAGCCAAGCATTGCGATACGCTGACGGCAATCGTTGGTGCGCCCGTCGCTGGTGAGCAGGGTACAATCAGCGCGGCTGTGATTATCGAGCGCGGTGAGATTACTCGCCGAATTGGTAAGCGATATGTTGATTATCGCGACGAGATGGGCTTTATTACCCCTTCGACCGGTTACGAAATTATCACCGTTGCAGGCGAGCAGGTGGCAGTAGTTGTGGGTAACGATCTGGCGCGTGTGAGCGATTGCGATCGTTCGGTTTCGACCATCATCAATATCAATGCCCGCCGTTTCCGCAAGCGCGTTTTGGAGGCTCGTTACGAGAAGTTCCACCACATTGCATACGTCGAGGGTAAGAATCTGGTCTTTGTAAATCACGTTGGCGGCTCGACCGATATGGTCTATGACGGCACTTCGTCGGTATATGATCGTTCGGGTGAGTTGGTGATGTTGCTCGATACATTTAACGAGGATTTCAAGGTCTGCGATCTCAATGCGCAGAATGAGCCTATCTCAACCCCCTTCTCGTACTACCAGCATCGCACCCGCAACCTTTACGACGCTATCAAGTGCGGTTTGAAGGACTACTTCGATAAGAATGGCTACGAAAAGGCCTGCGTAGGTCTTTCGGGCGGTATCGACTCGTCGGTTGTGCTGTCGATCGCGGTCGATGCGTTGGGCGTGGAGAATGTCCGCGCGATGATGATGCCGTCGCAGTTCTCGTCGGATCACTCGGTTGAGGATGCTGTGAAGCTGGCAAATAATCTCGGAGTCGAGTATAACGTGGTGCCCATTACCGAGGCATATAAGAGCATCGTTGAGTCGCTGATGCCCGTTGTGGGTGGTACGCCTTTCGATGCTACCGAGGAGAATATTCAGGCACGTATCCGTACGATTATGCTGATGGCGTTGCAGAATAAGCAGAACTATCTGATGCTGAACTCGTCGAATAAGAGTGAGAATGCGTTGGGTTGGTGTACGCTCTATGGCGATACGGCAGGTGCAATCAGTATTACGGGCGATGTCTATAAGAGCGAGATCTACGATTTGGCTCGTTATATCAACCGCAATGGTGAGATTATTCCCGAAAATATCCTGAATAAAGAGCCGTCGTCGGAGTTGTATGCAGGCCAGAAGGACTCGGATCTGTTGCCTCCCTACGAGGTTGTCGATGCAATTCTGTATGGAATGATCGAGCGCGGTCAGCATCGCGAGGAGATTATCAATGCCGGCTTTGATGCCGATGTGGTGCAGAAGATCCACAAGATGGTGATGCGCAACGAGAAGAAACGTTTCCAATTCTGCCCGATGTTGCGTCTGTCGAGCTGTACGCTTGGTTGCGATCGCGTATTGCCGCTGACCAACAAATATGGCGACTAATCGAAAGTAACTCAATCACAGAACCGTTTCAATCATAAAACAGACAATGGCAAAGCAGAGACCCATAGAGCACGTTGGCGTAGTCGAGGCGATCGAAGGCGAAATGATCCGCGTCGAGATTGTTGCCGAGAGTGCGTGTGCTTCGTGTGCGGCACGTTCGGCGTGCGGTATGAGCGAATCGACCGAGAAGGTTATCGAGGTGCATACGCGTCAAGCATCGGAGTATCGCGTGGGAGAGCGTTGCATAGTATCGGTCGAACGCGCGGCAGGTTTGAAGGCGGTAGTGTTGGCCTACTGTATGCCGTTGGTGGTGATGTTGGTTGCACTTGTAGCGTGCTCGGTCGTAGGGCTGAACGAAGGAGTGGCGGCTGCAATAGCTTTGGGCGTTGTAGCCGTTTACTATTTGTGCGTGCGCCTTTTGAGAGATAAAATCGAAACTAATATCATATTTAAAATCAAAAAACAGTAATGGAAGAATGGGTAATGGTCCTCATTTGGACCGTAGTAACGCTGAGTGCGTTGGGCGTTCTCGCAGCCGTGATTCTGTACTTTGTGGCACAGAAGTTCAAGGTTGAGGAGGATCCGCGTATCGACGAGGTGGAGAAGATGCTGCCGGGTGCAAACTGTGGTGGTTGCGGCTTCGCCGGTTGTCGCGGTCTTGCTACTGCACTTGTGCAAAACGATGACATCTCGGCCCTGTACTGCTCGGCAGCAGGCGCAGAGACGATGAAGAAAATCGCAGCCTATTTGGGTAAGGTTGCCTCCGAAAAGGAGCCGCAGGTTGCTGTGGTTCGTTGCGGTGGCACGTGCGAGAAACGTCCTCGTACCAACCGCTTCGATGGCGCACAGTCGTGTGCAGTTGTTGCTTCGCTCTACGTGGGTGAAACGGCTTGCGCTTGGGGCTGTCTGGGCCTGGGCGACTGCGTTGCAGCTTGTACGTTCGGCGCAATCAAGAAGAATCCCGAAACGGGTCTTGTTGAGGTAGATGCCGATAAGTGTACCGCTTGCGGTGCGTGCGTTAAGGCTTGTCCGAAGGGCGTAATCGAGTTGCGTAAGAAGTGGCCGAAGAATCGTGGTGTCTATGTTTCGTGCGTCAGCCGCGACAAGGGTGCCGTTGTAATGAAGGCTTGCAAGGCCGGTTGCATCGGTTGCTCGAAGTGCGTTAAGGCTTGTCCGTTCGAGGCTATTAAGGTCGAGAACAATCTGGCCTACATCGATCCCGCAAAGTGTAAATTGTGTCGTAAGTGCGTTGCAGAGTGTCCTACGGGCGCTATCGTAGCGGTTAATTTCCCTCCCGCACCTGTTAAGCCCGCACCTGTTAAGCCCGCAGCCCCGAAAGCTGATGCTGTGAAGGTTGAGGCAAAGGTGCAGGAGGCTCCGAAGGCTGCGACCGAAACCAAAGAATAACGAAGAAAAGCTGTAAGATATGAAGAGTTTTCCTATTGGCGGTGTTCATCCGTCAGAGAATAAATTGAGCCGCGAGCAGGCCATTGAGGTCTTGGCGTTGCCCGATACCGTTACGGTGCTCCTGTCGCAGCATATCGGCGCACCCGCAGTGGCAAAGGTTGCCAAAGGCGATAAGGTGCTGACCGGTCAGTTGATCGCCGAGGCAGGCGGTTTCGTGTCGAGCAACATCCACTCGCCCATTTCGGGTACTGTAACGGCTGTGGATATGGTAGTAAATGGTGCAGGCCTGCGTCAGCCCGCTATTACCATCAAGCGCGAAGGCGACGAGTGGGCCGAGGGTATCGACCTCTCGAAGGAGCTTGTACGCGAGTGTAAGTTGGAGCCGAAGGAGATCGTAGCAAAGATTCAGGCGGCAGGTATTGTCGGTATGGGTGGTGCTACCTTCCCCGCACACGTTAAGTTGAGTGTACCTCCGGGTAAGAAGGCCGAGTTCTTGATTATCAACGGTGTTGAGTGTGAGCCTTACCTCACCTCGGACCATCGCGTGATGTTGGAGCGTGGCGAGGAGTTGCTCGTAGGTGTAACGATTTTGGCAAAGGCTCTCGGCGTTGAGAAGTCGTACGTAGGTATCGAGAATAATAAGCCCGATGCAATTGCTCATTTGCAGGAGCTGGCTTTGCGCTACCACAATATCGATGTTGTGCCTTTGAAGGTGCAGTATCCGCAGGGTGGTGAGAAGCAGTTGATCGCTGCCGTAACGGGTCGCGAGGTACCGTCGGGTGCGCTGCCTATCGACGTAGGTGCAGTGGTGCAGAATGCTTCGACCGCTGTGGCTGTATATGAGGCCGTTCAGAATAATAAGCCGCTGATCGAGCGCGTTGTAACGGTTACGGGTAAGAGCGTTAAGTCGCCCAAGAATCTGTTGGCTCGCGTTGGTACTCCCATCTCGACTCTGTTGGAGGCTGCGGGTGGTCTGCCCGAAGATGCACGCAAGGTTATCAATGGCGGTCCGATGATGGGTCGTGCGATGGTAAATCTCGATGCTCCCGTTACGAAGGGTACCTCTGGTGTGCTCGTTATGAGTGGCGAGGAGGCAGAGCGTCAGCCCGCATCGCAGTGTATCAAGTGTGCCAAGTGCGTTTCGGCCTGCCCGATGGGCTTGGAGCCCTATCTGATCAGCAAGATGTCGCGTCGTCAGATGTGGGAACAGCTCGAAGAGGAGCGTATCGCCGACTGTATCGAGTGCGGTTGCTGTATGTTTACCTGCCCCGCCAATCTGCCTCTGTTGGATTACATCCGTCTGGGCAAGGCGAAGGTTATGGGTATTATGCGTGCCCGCGCCGCAGCAGCACAAAAGAAATAGTTTAACACAACTTCATTAGAAACCGAATAAAAACTATGGATAAGAAATTAATCGTTGCACCGTCGCCCCACGTTCACGGTAACGAATCGACCTCGCGCATTATGCGTGATGTGTTGATTGCGTTGGCTCCTGCGTTGGTGGTATCGGTGATCGTTTACGGCTGGACGACTCTGCTCGTAACGGCTGTGTCGGTGCTCAGCTGCGTGCTGTTCGAGTACCTGATCCAGAAATATCTGATCAAAGGCCCCTCGACCATCGGCAACCTGTCGGCTGTGGTTACGGGTGTGCTGTTGGCATTCAACCTCCCCGCATCGATTCCCGTATGGATTGTTGTAATTGGTGCGTTGGTTGCTATTGGTATTGGTAAGATGACCTTTGGCGGTATCGGTAAGAACCCCTTCAACCCTGCATTGGTTGGTCGTGTGTTCCTGCTGATCTCGTTCCCCGTACAGATGACCTCGACGGCGTTCGCTACCGAGAAGTTGGCTGACGTTTGTTCGGGCGCAACTCCTCTGGCTTTCGTTAAGGAGGGCTTGAAGGGTGGTACTCCCGCAAGCGAACTGATGGCGCAGATCAACTATGGCGATCTGTTGCTCGGCTTTAAGGCCGGTTCGTTTGGTGAGGTCGCAGCTCTGTTGCTGTTGGTAGGCTTCGCTTACTTGTTGATCCGCAAGGTTATCACTTGGCATATCCCCGTTGCAGTGTTGGGCTCGATGGCGGTGTTTAGCGGCATCTTGTTCCTTGTTGATCCTGAGGCTTATATGTCGCCCCTGTTCCACCTGCTGACCGGTGGTGCAATCTTGGGTGCAGTCTATATGGCAACCGACTACGCAACGTCGCCTATGACTACGAAGGGTATGTTGATCTATGGTGCAGGTATCGGTATCATCACGATGCTGATCCGTACTTGGGGCGCATATCCCGAAGGTATGTCGTTCGCAATTCTGATTATGAATGCGGTGGCTTGCCTTTTGAATAAGTATATCAAACCTCGCCGCTTTGGCGCAAAGAAGTAAGGAGGGCAGAAGAGATGAAGAGTTCATTGAAAAATATGGTTGTAGTGCTTACGGGCATTACATTCGTTGCCTCGCTTTGCGTTGGTTTGGTAAATAAGATCACCTTCGAGCCTATCGAGAAGGCAAAGGCCGAGAACATCCAGAAGGCGTTGAAGAACGTTCTGCCTGAGTTCGAGGCAAGCGCATCGGAGGCGATGACCGTTGATGAGCTGCCCGTTATCGTTCATACGGCAAAGGTTGGCGATCAGATCGTTGGCTACGCTGTTGAGACGATGACCACGAAGGGTTTTAGCGGTGTGTTCCGTTTGATGGTTGGTTTCCGCGCTTCGGGCGAGGTCTATAACATCAACGTTTTGGAGCATAGCGAGACTCCGGGTCTGGGTAGCAAGATGGGCGATGAGGGTAACTCGTTGCTCACCAGCTTCAAGGATAAGAATCTCGCCAATATGAAGCAGCCGCTGGCTGTAACCAAGGATGGTGGCGATGTTCAGGCATTGACCGCAGCGACCATCTCGTCGCGTGCATATGTTGATGCTGTTGTACGTGCATACAATGCTGTTCAGCAGGTTAAAGGTGGCGCAAACGTGGCTACGGGAGCTACCTCAAACTCGACCGAGTGGAGCGAGGACGAGCAGCCCGCCGCAGAGGAGACCGCCGAAACCGTAAATGAGGAGACTCAGAAAGGAGAGGACAATGAATAAATTGCAACTTATTACGAAGGGTATCTTGAAGGAGAACCCGACGTTCGTGCTGATTTTGGGTATGTGCCCCACGTTGGCAACAACCACATCGGCTATCAACGGTATGGGTATGGGCGCGGCAACAATGGCCGTTCTGATTATGTCCAATATCGTGATTTCGCTCATTAAGAATATCATCCCCGATAAGGTACGTATTCCCGCATTTATCGTTGTGATCGCTTCGTTCGTAACGGTTATTCAGCTCTTGATGCAGGCATATCTGCCTTCGTTGTATCAGTCGCTGGGTATCTTTATCCCGCTGATCGTTGTGAACTGTATCATTTTGGGTCGTGCCGAGGCCTTCGCTTCGAAGAACAATGCTCTTGATTCGGCTCTCGATGGTCTGGGTATCGGCTTGGGCTTTACGCTGTCGCTGACGCTCATTGGTGCCGTTCGTGAGTTGTTGGGTAGTGGTGCGATCTTCGGTCAGTCGCTCATCGCGGGCGACGGTATGCTGGTATTTGTGCTGGCTCCGGGTGGTTTCCTTGTGCTGGGTTACCTGATGGTTCTTTTCAATAAATTAACCGCTAAAAAGAAGTAACAATGGAAGTATCATATTTCGCAATTATCATCGGTGCGATATTCGTAAATAATATCGTGCTGTCGCAGTTCCTCGGTATCTGCCCCTTCCTCGGCGTTTCGAGCAAGGTTGAGACATCGTTGGGTATGAGCGCTGCCGTTACCTTCGTAATGGCAATTACGGCGGTTGTGGCTTGGTCGCTGCAAAAGTATGTTCTCTCGCCGCTCAACATTGAGTATATGCAGACCATTGTCTTCATTCTGGTTATCGCTGCGCTGGTGCAGATGGTTGAGATCGTGTTGAAGAAGGTGAGCCCCGCGCTCTATCAGGCTCTGGGTATCTTCCTGCCGCTGATTACCACCAACTGTGCTGTGTTGGGTGTTGCTATTCTGTTGGTACAGGAGCAGTACAATCTGTTGCAGTCGGTTGTGTATTCGGTTTCGATCGCGCTGGGCTTCGGTCTGGCATTGGTGCTGTTCGCAGGTATCCGCGAGCGTTTGGATATCGAAGAGGTTCCCGATGCATTCCGCGGTACCCCTATCGCGCTGATTACCGCAGGTATTTTGGCAATGGCATTTATGGGCTTTTCAGGTCTGGTTTAATCCGATTTGAAGAGCGTAATAGATTGCGAGCCGCCCCAATCGAGGGACGGCTCGCTTCGTATATATATTATATATATGGTGCGCCCGTCGGCGCCGAGATGCAAGATGTCTGGGGGTGGGGTCGTAGGTGTATCACTACAACTACCGGATTGTGCAAACAGAAAATATAACAAAAAGAGTGTATGTAAAACATATCAAAGATAAAAGAATTAGTTACCTTTACCCACTCCCAGACGCTATCCTAACAGACAACAATCGTGCCGAGAAGTGTTATTGCATAGGAGCTGTCGGAGGTGTGAAATAAAATCGTATATTTGTATGTCCTAAATATGTGAAAGGTAGCAAGAAGATGAAAAAGATATTGCTTTTGGTGCTGTTTGGCGTGGCCGTTTGCGGCGCGAAGGCTCAAAGTGTGCAGACCGCGCCGATGGATGTCAATGCACGTGTCGGAATGGCGATGAATACGGGCGATTGGTTTGAATTACAGCGTATATATGAGGCTGAACGAGAGGGAATTGACCCCTTTCTGCAAACCTATGCCGAGAGCCTTTTAGCTACCCATTTTTCTCGCCCTGCCGAGGGTACGATGGCGATCGAACGCTTGATTGGTACGTATGGCGCGATGCTGGGCGAGAGCGCATTGGGTATGTGGTTCTATTGGGGCCTGAATCAGACTCGAATGGGCGAGTATACAACTGCCGCAGAGGGTGTTGAACGAGGAATAGCCTCGTTGGAGGATATGGTCGATAAGGCGGCGATAGAGCCAATCCGAACCTATGCAAAGCAGTGGGCCGAGCTCGCTGCGTTTGGTCGAGTAAATTATTTGGAACGCGCGGCAGAGGGCGATCTGCATATCCCCTTTCGCTTGGTGAATCTGCGCTCGGAAAAGGACGATGCGCAACAGATACGTTTCGACGCGAAGTTTGGCGAAGTGGCGCAGGAGGTTGTATTCGATACGGGCGCAGGTGTCAATGTGGTGAGCGATGAGGCGGCCGAGCGTTTGGGATTGAAGATGTTGGAGGTCGAGTCCGAAGTGCAGGGCATTGGAGGTGTTCAGCAGGGCCGTTATGCCGTTGCCGAGCGCGTCGAGTTGGGTAATGCGACTCTGTATAATGTGCCGTTCTATGTGATTTCGATGCGAACGGGTATCGACTCGTTGGATAGTCGATATATGTCGCAGTTGCAAGTTACTATGGGCGCGGAGTTGATGCGTGCGATGGGTGAGGTGCATATCGATTTCGAGCACAACGAACTCTTCTCGCCG
Source organism: Alistipes sp. (assembly GCA_045605245.1). GTDB lineage: Bacteria > Bacteroidota > Bacteroidia > Bacteroidales > Rikenellaceae > Alistipes. The sequence continues at coordinate 37,579 of JAZUPN010000107.1, forward strand.
CGTGAGGAGTGGCTCACCGAGGAGTCTGGTCGCCCGAATATTTGTGCGACACCAAGCCTCTATGAGTTGGAGTGCGAGATCAATGGCGAGCGACAGATTGTGAATATTGATACGGGTGCGAGCTCGTCGAATCTCTCGGCGCAATACTTTGCCACCCACCGCGACTATGTCGAGAGTGAAGGCCTACTCGATACATTGCGCTCGGCGGGTGCCGGTGGCGTGAAGATTGAGCAGGCATACGCGCTGCGCAATGTTAAGATCGCCATTGGCGACACCGAACATACGTGGGATAAGTTGATGTGTTCGACCGAGCCTGATATAGTATGGAGTGCAGCAAACGTCGGAATGGATTGCCTTGCGACTTTTTCGCGCGTGGTGATTAATACGCGCACAATGCGCCTGCGTGTCGAGCCGAAACGTCAATAGTGGAGTGGGGGAGATACAATATTTCGCAAAAAGTAGTATCTTTGCCCGTTGGAAAGAGTTATGAGCGATTACAAAAACATAAATATTCGTAACAAACGCGCTACGTTCGACTACGAGATTATCGAGCAATTTACTGCCGGTATCGTGTTGGTTGGCACCGAGATCAAGTCCATTCGTTTGGGCAAGGCCTCGCTGACCGACTGCTATTGCTATTTCGATCGTGGTGAGTTGTATATTCGTGGTGTCAATATCAACGAATACAAATGGGGTACGTACAACAACCACGTGCCCAAACGCGACCGCAAATTGTTGCTCAATCGCCGCGAGTTGAACAAACTCGAACGAGCATTGCAGGACAAGGGCTTGACCGTTGTCGGTATGCGTATGTTCATCAGCGACAATGGCTATGCGAAGGTTGTGATCGGCTTGGCGCGAGGTCGTAAGAACTACGACAAGCGTGAATATATTAAGGATAAAGATGCTCGCCGAGAGATGGATCGAGCGATGAAACGATAGGGAAGATTATGAGTTTGATTCTTTGTATCGAAACGGGTACCGATGTATGCTCGGTAGGTTTGGCCGAAAATGGCGTGCTGACTGCATTGCGCGAGAGCTGCGGCCGCGATCACGCGCGTAATGTGGCAGTCTATGTCGATGAGCTGTTGCGCGAACGCGAGATTGATGCCGACGAAATCGACGCAATTGCCGTAGGTAAGGGGCCGGGGTCTTATACCGGTCTGCGTATCGGAGTGTCGTTCGCAAAGGGATTGTGCTATGGTCTGCGTAAGCCGCTGATTGCCATCGGATCGCTCGATGCACTGGTTGAGGTGGCGCGTGAGGATGCCGAGGCGGGTATTGTCGATGTCGAGAATTTCGAGCGAGCAACGCTCTGCCCGATGGTTGATGCGCGTCGTATGGAGGTTTATACGCAGCTCTTCAATGGTTGCGGTGATGCGTTGTGCGAGGTCGAGGCAAAGGTGATCGATGAAGAGAGCTTCGCAGAGGAGATCACTGCGGCAGAGGAGTTTGTGATCTTTGGCAATGGCGCAGCAAAATGTGCGGGTACGCTCTCGGCAAAGGTTAAATTGATCGATATCGCACCTTCGGCTCGTGGTCTGGCGCGTCTGGCGCAGGAGGCTTTGGATGCAGGTCGTACGGAGGACATTGCCTATTTCGAACCCTTCTATTTGAAAAATTTTGTTGTAACAACTTCGAAGAAGAAACTCTTTTAACGCTATGGGATATCAGGAAGAGAAACAGCGACAGCTCGACTCGCGTTATATGCGTATGGCGCGTATCTGGGCGGAGAATTCATACTGCGTGCGCCGCAAGGTTGGTGCGCTGATCGTGAAGGATAAGATGATCATCTCGGACGGCTATAACGGCACACCGTCGGGCTTCGAGAACATCTGCGAGGATGAGGCCGGTTTGACCAAACCATACGTATTGCACGCCGAGGCGAATGCCATTACGAAGGTGGCGAAGAGTGCCAATAATTGCGATGGCGCGACGCTATACATTACGGCCGCGCCCTGTATCGAGTGCTCGAAGTTGATTATTCAGGCGGGTATTCGTCGCGTGGTCTATGCCGATGCATATCGTTCGGACGATGGTTTGAATCTGCTCCGCCGCGTCGGTATCGAAACGGTGCAGGTAGCCGAGTAGCGAGCAGCAGAGATAGATTGACGCAGCACTTCAAAAGCTGTGCTGACTTTTATATTAGAAGACATCTGTGGATTAAACTATTGTTAATCTACGGATGTTTTTGTATATTTGTAAATGGATATTTCAATAAAACCATACACTCAACAGATTATGAAGAAACTGTTTTTATCTCTTTTGGGGCTTTTGGTGCCCTTGTGTATGTGGGCCCAGATCGACGAATCTCCCGCTACGGCCGAGAATCCTATCAAATCCTCGGATAATCAAGAACGTGTCTATACCATCTTTGATAAGTACAAAGATGTGCTTATCGTCGTAAATGCTCCGTTGGAGATGGATGCAAAAAAGAAGACAAAGATGATTCTTTATGCCCTGCCCAATGGTAATGATATCGAATATACTGCCGGCAAAGCGCGTAAGAGTGAGGAGGACTTCCGTTACAGCGTACAACACATAGCGGCTCAAACTCGTTGGTTAAGAGGGAATAAAGACCAATATAACTACGTAACGGTCTATCTGCAAGCCTCTATGCGCTCGTGGGGCACGTGGCGACGCTTACACCGCGATAACGGCATTTCGGCCAAAGTCCTGCCCGCTATAATACAAGATATGGCAGATCTCTACAAGCCTTACAACCCTTCGATCACATTGAGTTCTCATTCTGGCGGAGGATATTTTATATTTGAATACCTGCGTGTGGTGGATAAGGTGAATCCTCTTATCGAGCGTATCGCATTTCTGGATAGTACCTATGGCTATGAAGAGGAGGACTATAAGGAGAAACTCACTGCCTGGCTTAAAAACAAAAAGCATTATCTGAATGTTACTTCGTATCAGGATAGTACCGTTATCTACAATGGCAAACCTCTGGTAAGCCCTACGGGAGGTACTTGGTGGCGTAGTCAGAAAATGCAGCGGGATCTTGCCGAAACTTATGATTTCGACAGGGTGGAAGATGATACCTATCTTAACTTCTATTCCAATGACGGTCAGATAACTATCACTCTTGTAAAGAATCCCACAGGGGAGATTTATCACACCGTGCTGGTCGAAAAGAATGGATTTATCGATAGCGTTCTTTCGGGCACCAAAGAGTGGGGCGTAGGGTATGAGTTTTGGGGCGAGAGGGTGTATGACCACCTCATAAAGAGTGCTCCTATGATAAAACAACACTGATGATATTACCCACACAAAAAACCGCACCTCGTTCAGGGGTGCGGCTTTTGTTCGTGCGGTTATGTCTGACTATCCGCAGTGGAAATAACGTTCGACGAGTTTGAGCATCTCCTCTTGGTTGCCCTCGATTTCGCTGCGCAGGGTCTTGTCGCCATACGAGCGCAACTTCTTGATAATGCCGTCGATCATTGCGGGCGAGAATACGTGATGCTTCTCGAATATAGCGCGCTGACGCTCCAAGCAGTCGGCCGAAGCCTCGCAACTATCGGGCAGCTGTGCCAGATCCTTCAAACGATCGGCATTCTCCTTCTGGTGAATATTGACATTGACATAGGTCTTTACAGCAATCTCCAAAGCGTTGTCCAACTCAAAGCCGTAACGGCAAGCAACTGCCAGACCTGCGATCAACTGATAGAGATCAGCCGAGCCGTCGGGCGAACGCATCTCGACGGTCTGCTTCTGTGTGGTGTCGTAGTTGCTGAGCGGCTCCAACGGATTGGCAATGCGGCACATATCGCTCTTTGCTGCCCAACCCAGAGGTACGCGAACGAGTACCGAGCGGTTGCGATCGCCCCAGCAGATATTGGTCGGAGCCTCCTGATGTGGCACCAGACGGAAGTACGAAGTGGGGTTGGTATTGCCGAAGGCGGTGATCGACGGAGCCAGCTCCATCATACCTGCAATGGCTTTGCGTGCCGTAGCCGAGAGAACGCCGCCATCGAGCATCTGATTCTGACCATCCTTCACGATACGCATATGGATATGCAGACCCGAACCTGCCTTGCCTGCGGTGATCTTCGGGGCGAATGTAATGTCGTAACCCATTTGGTAGGCCAGGTTGCGGATGATCCACTTTGCAATCATCAGCTGATCGGCAGCATCTTCGGCCGCAACGGGCAGGAACTCGATCTCGTTCTGCTCGTAGATCAAACCATTGATGGTGAAGTTGCCCACCTCCGAGTGCCCATATTTGATCTGTCCGCCAGCCTGCGCGATGTAGGCCATACAGGTTGTGCGGAACTCGTTGAATTTAGCGTAGGGAGCTGATTCGTGGTAGCCCTTCTGGTCGGTAGCGGGGAACATACCCTCGTCGGGAGCGATGACGTAATACTCTAACTCGCCCATAGCTTGAAACTCCATTCCCGTAACCTCGTTGAAGACTCTGCAAGCCTTGCGGAGGGTGTTCTCAGGCGAACTTTCGAGGGGCTCGCCATCCTTGTTGAAGTATGAGCAGAGCATCGAGAGCGTAGGAATCTCGGCAAACGGATCGAGGAACGCCGTGCTGAAACGGGGCAGAACATAGAGGTCGCTGCTGCCCGCCTCGATAAAGGGGAAGAGGCTCGATCCATCGACGCGCTCGCCACAGGTGAGGATCGCATCGAGATATGCGGCGTTATTGATTACGAAATTGAGTGTTTTCAGTCGTCCGTCGCCTGCGGGATACATAAAGTTCACCATACGGATACCATTCTGCTCGATATAGCGCACGATGTCGGCCTTTGTAAACTCCTTGGCGGGCTTGCCGAGGAATGCAACGAGCTTGTTGGGATTCAATTCGAGGTCTTTGTTCATAGGTCTATGTTGTTATGTTCGTTATTTTACGAATGGTTGAAATTGTCCTTAACGAAATAGTTTAACAAAGTTAAGAAAAATTTTATGCAATATGCGGTCCAATTCGCGGAAAATTCGTATCTTTATGCTCGGAAAAATGTTAAAACCTAAATATACTATGTTAACAAGAATTATCAATGGCAATGTTCTGACCCCGTCGGGTTGGAAGAAGGATTGTTCGGTATTTGTTCGCGACGGTAAGATCGTCGAGATTACCGATATGAATTTGGAGGTTGTCGGTGCCGATATTTTTGATGCAAAGGGCTCGTATGTTGTTCCCGGTGGTATCGAGATTCACGCTCACGGTGGCGGTGGTAGCGACTTTATGGAGGGCACCGAGGAGGCGTTCCGTACGGCTGTGGCTGCCCATATGAAGTATGGTACAACGGCTTTCTATCCCACACTTTCGTCATCGACTATGCCGATGATTCGCGCGGCTGTGGCTACAACCGAGAAGCTGATGGCCGAGAAGGATAGTCCCGTTATGGGTCTGCACCTCGAAGGCCACTACTTCAATATGGTTATGGCAGGTGGTCAGCTGCCCGAAAATATCAAGAACCCCGATCCCGATGAGTATATCCCCCTGCTCGAAGAGACCAACTGCATCAAGCGTTGGGACGCAGCTCCTGAGTTGCCGGGTGCTATCGAGTTCGGTCGCCACATCACCTCGAAGGGTGTTTTGGCTTCGATCGGCCACACCAAGGCTGAATATGCCGATGTTTTGGCGGCATACAATGCAGGCTACTCGCACGCAACCCACTTCTACAACGCTATGCCCGGTTTCCACAAGCGCGGCGAGTACAAGTATGAGGGTACGGTTGAGAGCATCTATCTGTTTGACGATATGACCGTAGAGTTGGTTGCTGACGGTATTCACGTTCCTGCACCTATTCTGCGTATGGTTTATAAGATCAAGGGCGTGGAGAACACCGCTTTGATCACCGATGCGTTGGCTTGCGCTGCAAGCGATTCGCAGGTGGCATTTGACCCCCGCGTGATCATCGAGGATGGTGTCTGCAAGCTGGCTGACCGCTCGGCTCTGGCAGGTAGTATCGCTACTATGGACCGTCTGCTCCGCACGATGGTATTCAAGGCAGAGATTCCTCTGGAAGATGCAGTTCGTATGTCGTCGGAGACCCCCGCACGCATTATGGGTATCCTCGACCGCAAGGGTACGCTCGAAAAGGGCAAGGATGCCGATATCGTAATGTACAACAAGGATTTGGAGGTACAGTGCGTATGGTCGATGGGTAAGATCGTCGAGGGCACTAACAAGTTGGGCTAATCCTTTTTGAGGTTTCGATAGAGATCGGGTCGTTCCACGCAGGGGCGACCCGATTTTTTTATTCAAAATTCAAGGTTCAAAGATCAAGATTCAAAATTGTCGATTTCTTGGATATCGATCCTCCTTCGCGGGCTCGCCCTTTGGGCTACGCCCCAGCCCGCGAAGGTGCGCACTTTATATGGTTTTATTGTTTTTATTTCCAAAAAACATTTCCGTTTTCGGCGAAAAATTCCTAATTTTGAGGTAGAATATTAACCTAAAATCCAAACGAATATGCGTATCAACAAATTTTTTATGGCAATGGCAGCCTTCGTGTTGCTGTTTGCGTCGAGCTGCTCGACATTCCCTACCGAGCAGACTGATCAGGCGATCAATGAGGTCCTCGAAGAGTTCCAGGCTGTCGGCCTTTCGGCTGCCATAGTTAAAGATGGCAAGATCGTCTATAATAAATCGTTCGGCTACAAGGATTTGGAGAGCAAAACTCCGCTTGCAAACGACAATATGATGCGAATTGCCTCGATCTCGAAGTCATTTACTGCAACCTCGCTGATGCAGCTTGTCGAGCAGGGCGTTATCTCGCTCGACGACGATGTGAGCGATCTGATCGGTTTCACAATTCGTAACCCTCACTTCCCCGATACTCCGATTACGCTGAAAATGGTCCTCTCGCATACTGCAAGTATCCGCGATAAGTCGGACTACTTTACGCTCGATCACCTCAATCCTGCGGTCTATGGCGATTGCGTGGAGTCATACTTTGAGTATGAGCCGGGTATGGGTTACTGCTATTCGAATATGGGTCTGAACCTCGCGGGCACGATCCTCGAAAAGGTTTCGGGCGTGCGTTTCGACCAATATGTCAAGGAGAATGTCATCAATCGCCTCGGCCTGACGGGCGGTCATAATGTCGATATGCTCGACTCGACCAAGTTTGCCAGCCTCTACAATTTCCGTGGTGGCGAGTTTGTGAAATCGACCAGCGCATATAGCAGTGTTGCCGAGGATATGCCCAACTACATTATGGGTTATTCGGCACCTCGCTTCTCGCCTACGGGCGGTGTGAAGATCTCGGCACACGATCTGGCAATCTATATGATGATGCATATGAACTATGGCGAGTATAACGGAGTCCGCCTGATCTCGGAGGAGAGCTCGAAGTTGATGCAGACCCCCGTCTGGTATAAGCAGAAAGAGGGCGAGGATCAGTATGGTCTTTGCTTGGAAGAGTTTGTCGATTTTATCGATGACGAGAAGTATAACGTAGCGGGCAGCTATCCCGTCGGTCATACGGGCAGTGCTTATGGTCTGAACAGCATTATGATTTGGAGCCCTGCCGATGGTTGGGGTATCGTTGCGATGACCAATGGCTATGTTTGGAATCCCGACAAGAGTTTCCTTAAAACTCTCACCAATGCAATCTACAATGCTTGCATAAAGGAGCAATAAATACCTCTTATAAATAACAATAGCGACCACTTTCAAGGTCGCTATTGTTATTTATAGATATCTATTAAACGCTTCTTTCCCTAATAACCATAGATACTTATCTATCTCTTTAACAGAAAACGAGGTTAGACCGTAGAATTCGCGTAAGGAGTGTATGACTGCCGTATATGTTTGATATTCCTTCAAATCTTTGTCCCGAAATTTACAAAAATGATCCCTATCGCGGAAGTACTTTAACAATTTATGCACGTAGCTATCATAAATCGGATATACATCGGGTCGATGATGACTGCAATATTTAGTAGCGAACGAATAGAAATAGAACGATTTGCCATTAATTTCTATATGAGCTAAATCATCCACCAAAGATAAATCACCCACATTTAATCGCTCATCAATGTTTTGATGATAATAGTGCTGGGCAACATTATGTACTTTGAATATATTAGTGCTATAAAAGTCATTAAGTGCCGAACACTTAATGAGAATATTCTCAATACTGTTATTATCCTTGCATAGTGTCAAGAATAATTTGTCCAAAGCATTCTCTTGATTGACATAGTCTTCAAGCCTATTCCACTTTTGAATATACTCATTCACTTCGTCAATCGAGGGTCTATGATCTGTTAAAATATGTTTTCCTTTGAACATAATTAATATTGTTGATTATTCTCGAAACTGCTTTTACAACCTTACGCCAACCGAAAACTCCAAATATTCGGCCTTGATGCTGTGTGATTTAATGGCAAAACCGACAAACGTATCGCCCAATTTAGGGAAGTAGTAGCGTATGCCCGCCTTCTCGTAGTGCCAGCCACGCTCGCGGTCGCCCGCAGCCTTCGCCTCCGGACCATTTACGCCCTTATGGCGATAGGGATATGCTCCGACGGCTACGTGTACCGCAAAATTGCGCCAATAGACCTCCTGTACAATAGCAATACCCACTGACAGAGCATTGTATCCGGGGCTGTTATTAACGGCATCATTGCCATAGAATACGCGGTCAGCCGCCTCCAACGCCTTCATATTCGATGAGTAGAACAGATCCAATCCGAGTCCCGTTGCATAGCGCATCGAGTAGCGATAGAGTGCATCGAAACTGAGCGAAAATTTGGGATGTGCTTTGAGTTTGGCTGCCGCCTCGGCCTTTTTAACGGGGTTGGGCTCACTCTCAACATAGGCGTTCCACTCGGCCATACAGGTATGTACGCCGCCACCAACGACAATCATATACTGCATACCTCTCGGATATTCGCGCTCGAAATCGTACTGCGCGGTATATTTCTTATGATCGTAGTCCTGCAATCGGTAGCGGGCAAAAATACCCACTCCCATACCATTGAGAGCCTCATTGGGCAGCCTTAAACGACCATTCGAGAAGTGGCGGAACATAAAGTTCGCACCCGCCTCCCAACGCTTGCCGATGTGCATTTTGCCGAATATGCCCGCACCAAAATAGGCCATAAAAGGCGAACTGAGCCAATTGTTGCCGGGGTTATTTACGGGGTCATATTTTGCAGGGTTGTAGGTCGCACCGAAGTTGAGCAGATAGCCCGCCGAAAAGTGCTCTTTGCGAAGGATCGATCGCTCGAACGAACCATATACGGAGTATAGATTCGGGAATCGCGTCTGATCAAGGAATTTGAAATTTTCGGCGCGTGCAATCGAAACACCGATGTCGATCAACGGGAACCCAAAGGCCTCGGCATAGGGGTTTTGGCTCTCGGGTTTGGTCTGAATACCAACGGCCGCCTCGTAGTTCATATAGCCGTACGAGGAGAGATTCGGGCGACTCTTTTCGATGTCGTAGCCATACCATCCTTGCGCTGCGATGGTGAGGTCGGAGCCGCTGACGCCCTGTGCATTAACGCTGCTTACGGCGGTGATTACAAGGCATAAAGACGCAAATATAGATATCAAAGATCTCTTCATAATCGTGTTTTTGTCAAAGTTTGGAGTTGGGGGTGCAAAGATAGCCAATTTTTTAGATATGCAAATTTTTTAAGTCAATATCATATTGGCATCAATATTTCACGGAATAGAGAAAATTGCGTAACTTTGTGAGAAAATAAAATCTAAATCAAATACATTATGTCGCACTTATTGACTCTTTTGTTGATCTCGTTTATCGTGTCGTCGGTAGGCTGGTTCTACTTTATCTACTTTTTTAGCATTGGTTATGGACTCTCGATCTCGGCACTTGCAGTGGCTGTGGTGGCTATGTTTTGGGGCGAGATGACGCTCCCCGCAGCTATATTGTGCGGTGTGCTGTTTGTCTATGGAATACGCCTTGCGCTATATCTCTTTATTCGAGAACGCAAGTCTGCATCTTATAAGAAGATCCTCTATCAACCGGAAAATACGGCGCGAAAGCCCGCCTTCGTGATGACGATGATATGGATATCGTGCGCACTGCTCTATGTGGGTCAGATAAGCCCCGTAACATTCTACCTTAATAACCTCGCAGAGGGTATGGCGGTGAGCGATGTATGGGCGTGGATCGGCGCAGTGCTGGCGACGATGGGCGTGGTTATCGAGATGGTCGCTGATGCGCAGAAGAGTGCCGCAAAGAAGATCAACGCGCATCGTTTTGTCGATACGGGTCTGTATCGTATCGTGCGCTGCCCCAACTACTTCGGTGAGGTGCTGATGTGGACGGGTAGCTTTGTGATCTGCTTTGGTGCTTGTTGTAGCGTGTGGCAGTGGATTGTGGCTGCGCTGGGCTACGTAGGTATTGTCTATGTGATGTTCAGTGGTGCTCGCCGCCTCGAACTGCGCCAAGCCGAAACATACGGCTCAATGCCCGAATTTCAGGCCTATACCAAGCGCACACCGCTCATTCTGCCCTTCGTTCCCATTTATAGCGTCGCCCGCCACACGTGGCTGAAAGGGTAAATACGTAAGACTTAACAGATTAAATCACTCCAAAGAAGTAGAAAAGGGTGTTGCTACGTGTGGCAACACCCTTTTTTATGCTATTAATTGAAGCCGCTTTTTTACTTTCCGATGCAGAATTTTGAGAAGATTTGGCCGAGGATTTCGTCGGTGGTGATTTCGCCGGTGATGGTGCCGAGGTGGTAGATTACTTGGCGGATTTCCTCGCTCAAAAGATCGCTCGGAAGAGCATTTGAAAGCCCCTCCAACGCGCGGCCGAGAGCCCAGCGGGCATTACACAGAGCCTCGTAATGACGTGCCGATGTAACGATCGTATCGCCAGCCTCTGCGCTCATCGTTGCGGCGTAGTTGGCAAGGCTTGTCGTCAGCTTTTCGATGCCTGCACCCGAACGTGCCGAGATCGTCAAAATCTCTGCCGAGATCTCTTCGCAAAGCAACCCGAAGAGTGCCGCCGAGAAATTCTTGCTAATGCAGTCGCACTTATTTATAAGAACGATAAGTTTTTGATCCTCTGTTATTTGTAGCTCGTTTATCGAACGTTTGACAGCCTCCGCTGCATCGTGCCAATCTTCGTGATCGCTCCACGTCGAGCAGTCGCAAACAAGCAGCACAACCGCTGCGCGACGTAGCGACGAGAAGGTGCGGTCGATACCCATCTGCTCCAAACGATCGTCGGTCGAACGTATGCCCGCCGTGTCGATCACGCGGAAGCGGCGACCGCCAATTACTATCGACTCCTCGATCGAGTCGCGCGTGGTACCTGCGATGTCCGACACCATTGCTCGATCTTCGTTCAGAAGGCGGTTGAGCAGGGTCGATTTACCCGCATTGGGCGCGCCGACAATCGCCGTTGCGATGCCCTCTTTCAGCGCATTGCCGAGCGAGAACGACTCGATAAGGCGCGAGAGATGGGTGTCAATGGTCGCCATTATCTCTTGGAGTGTTGAGCGGTCGGCAAACTCCACCTCCTCCTCGGCAAAGTCCAATTCGAGTTCGAGGAGTGCTCCAAGGCGCAGCAATTCATCGCGCAGGCCCTGCAATTCGGCTGAATATCCGCCACGCATCTGATTGAGGGCCAAGCGATGTGTGGCACGGTCGGTCGCTGCGATCATATCTGCAACGCCTTCGGCTTGCGCCAGATCGATTTTGCCTGCAAGGAATGCACGTGTAGTAAATTCTCCGGCTGTTGCGGCGCGTGCTCCGCAGTCGATAGCGATCTGTACGATGCGACTTACGACATAGGCCGAGCCGTGGCACGAGATTTCGACCGAATCCTCGCCTGTATAGGAGCGTGGCGCGCGGAAGAGCGTCAGCACAACATCGTCAATCGTATTGCCGCTATTGGGATCGACGATTTCACCATAGTGCGCCGTATAGCCTTCGGCTTGCGTCAGAGAGCGTTTTGAGCGCGATCGGAAAAGTCGGTCGGCAATCGCAATCGCCTCGTTGCCGCTCATACGTATAACGGCGATGGCTCCACCCGTAGGTGTAGCGCAGGCAACGATTGTATCTGTGCGGAGAGTCATTGCTCGTGGCGGAGATTAACGACGACGTTGAATTTTCAGACGCTGGCCGATACGCAGCGTATTTGCATTTTTCAGATTATTCCACTGCATAATCTGGCGTGTGGTAACTCCATAGCGGCGAGAGATGCCACCAAGTGTTTCGCCCCTCTTTACGACGTGCGTAATCGTGCGGGCGACATTCTCCTCGGTGCGTTTCTTCTCGACCTTTGCGGGATCGAGATACTCCTTCAAATAGAGCGAATCCTTGGCCATAATCGAGTCCTCGTTGATGATGTAGTGCGACAGATCGCGCACGGGCAACTTCAAGGGGTACTTCTTCGTCGATGCGGGGATAATATCAAGACGATATTGAGGGTTTATCAGTCGCAACGTCTCGATCGGAATATTGATCGTCGAGGCCACCTGTTCGAGGTGCATTACGCGCGAAACCATAATCGTATCGGTCGCCATCGGCATCGGCGGAGGTGTTACCTCGATATTGTGCAGGTGGTAATAGTTGTATGCGTAAGTAGCTGCAATAAAGGCAGGTACATAGCCGCGTGTCTCGCGGGGCAGATGTGCATAGATATCCCAGAACGAACCGCGCACGCCTGCGCGAGCGATAGCCTTATTGACGTTACCCGGTCCGCAGTTGTATGCTGCTAATGCCAACGACCAATCGCCGTAGGTGCGGTATAGGTCTTTGAGGTATTTGCACGCTGCGCGAGTCGATTGCAGGGGATCGCAACGCTCATCGACAAACGAATTGATCTCCAATCCGTAAGCCTTGCCCGTCGCATATACAAACTGCCACAAACCAACGGCCGCCGCACGCGACTTTGCGGTGGGTTGCAGAGCCGACTCGATAATCGGCAGTGCGCGCAATTCGACGGGCAGGTTGGCATTGATCAGCTCCTGCTCGATCATCGGGAAGTAGTATTGCGACAGACCGAGTACGCGGCTCATCAATCCGCTGGTCGGCGATGTGTAACGAATGATATAGTTGCGAACAACCTCATTATAAGGTAGATGAATCGGCGAAACCATAGCCTTCAAACGCTCGGCATATACCGAGTCGGGGAGTACCGCCTCGGAGGAAGGTTGCCACGTCGAATCGAGAACAATGAAATCCTTATAGAAATTTTCGAACGAGTCGATTGCCGTCTTTTCGTACCACTGCGAAACCACCGAGTCGCGCTCATAAACACTCATCGTCTCGAAGTGCTCGCGCCAATATGTGCTGTCGCTGATTGCCCCTTCGTGTCCAACCTCTTCGGGCTCGACCACTTCGACCCTTGCCGTATCGGCCAGCAGGCGTTTAATTGAGTCGGCCACCATACGCTCGATAATAGCTTGACGCTCGGCCGCTTCCATTTGTTCCTGTTGCTCTCTCTTTGCTTTGCGGTTGAGCTTGTTGAAGGGCCAGATGGGTCCTTCGGCTGCTGTCGCATTCGATAGTGTAAGGAGCGCAACGATTAGTAGGGTAGTAGTGCGGAGTGCGAATTTCATTGTTCGGGGAGATATTCGTTTCGTGTTAGTTAGAATCTGATATTAAGGCCTAAACCATAGGTGTTTGCACCGCCCGTACGAGCCGTATAGAAATTACCCAACTGCGGAGAAACATCCATCGAAAGGTCGTCGGAGATGTCGTAGTCCTGCATATGTGCATCGACGTGAGCGTCAATCACATTGAGCAGATAGACACCTGCCGTAATAATGATCGAGAGGTCGCGGTTACGGCGATAACTGTTTTTCAGGTTTTTGAGATAATCGGCCGTGTAACGACCCTTGAACTCATCGGTCGGAGACGGCTTTGTCAGTCCTGTTTTATCCTCGGCGGCATTATACTCTTTCAGAGCATTGTCGTATGCCACGCGAAGGTTGTAGGCTGTGCGGAATCGCTGGAAACCGCGATTGTTCCAATCGACAACATAGATCATCGATGCAAAACCACCGATGACGATCGGGGCTTTCCAATAGCTACCATTGTAGATCTGTCCGGCACCGGGGCAGATCATCGAAAGTGTTGTGGCCTTCTTGACACGCGTCGGTGGAATTTTGCCGTTGTAGTTCATCGCTGCATCGCCAATAAAATAGATATACGATGCAATGGCTCCGAGAAAATAGAGCTGACGGCGGGTATTGTGGCGTATCATCTGTGCCTGCAATGCGTCAAGCTCCTCGGTACGTGTTGCATCAATATTGGTAATGGCGGTTACCTGCTGCTTGTAATTCTGGAACTTCTTATTTTCGAGAATACCCATCGTCAAACCCGCACCAACGGTCGAGTAGAGAATGGGCAATTTCCAATATTGCTTGTTGTAAATCTGGCCGAAACCGGGCGCAACGGCCGAAATCCACGAGATTTTCGAGATGTTGATCGAATCCCAGCGATGCGGTTTGATCGTATCCTTCGCAGCCTCCAACTCGGCTCGTGCTTTGGCTGCCAATATCGAATCATTCGGCAGGCGGCCCATCAGCGAGGCAAGCGAATCGACCGGAAGGGCATTCAGACGTGCCGCAATCGAATCGGCCGAAAGTGTATCGATCATCGCCTCGTCGAAGCCGAGCGCGGCAAGTGATGCCGAATCAAGGCCAATCACACCTGCACGCAACGAGTCTGCGGCCATCGATGCCGAGTCGCTGCGAATCTCTTGTCGAGTACCTCCTCGGATGATGGTGCGAGCACCACGCGGCTGTTGGGCAGCGGCGGTGAAGACGCAACCTGCGGCAACCACTAACGCGAGGATTATTCTCTTGGCAAGGCTCATTACTCGTCGATTTTTAGAGTGAATCAAAACGATTGACAAACTGCTCGATGTCGCTGTCCGAAGCGAAGTCGATCGTAATGCGACCGCCACCGCTCTTCGCTCGTTTGATGCTGATATTCTGCGAGAAGAGCTTTTCGAACTGCTCAATGAGTCGAGTGTAAGATTCGGGATATTCAATCTCCTCCTCGACGCTTTTAACCTTCGGCTCTTCACACATTACGCGAGCGAGCTCCTCGGCCTGACGCACCGAGAGCGACTTTTTCAGACAACGCTTCAAAAGTGCCAACTGCTTCTGTTCGGGTACGCCTGCGATTGCTTTTGCGTGGCCCATCGAGATTGCGCCCTCCTTCAATGCCAACTGCACCTCCGACGGAAGACGGAGCAGACGCATATAATTTGCAACGGTCGAACGCTTCTTGCCCACCTTCTCGGCAAGCGAATCCTGTGTCAAACCGCACTCATCGATCAGACGTTGCAGACCGAGAGCAATCTCGATCGCGTTAAGATCCTGACGCTGAATATTCTCGACCAATGCCATCGCGTGCAGATTGGCATCATCGACTTCGCGGATATAGGCGGGAATCGACTCCAAACCTGCCATTTTCGATGCTCGCCAGCGACGCTCACCGCTGATAATCACATATTCGTTATCGGTGTTGCGCTTGACCGTAATAGGCTGAATCACACCCAATACGCGAATCGAATCGGCCAACTCGGTGAGGGCCTCCTCGTCGAACGCCGCACGCGGCTGTGTGGGGTTGGGAATAATCTTGCTGACCTCGATTTCGCGCATCGTGCTCATCGGGGTATTCTTAATGTCTATCGTTGTGCCTTCCAGACCGAAAATCGCATCCAGACCGCGTCCTAAACCTTTATTTTTCATCGTTGGCTCTTTTTGTTTCGTTTGAGGAACTCCTTTGCTAAATTCAAATAATTCTGCGAGCCTGTTGCCGAGGCATCGTAGAGCATTACAGGTTTGCCGTGTGAGGGAGCCTCTCCCAAACGGATATTTCGTTGAATTATTGTTTCGAATGCTAAATTGCCAAAGTGCTCGCGCACCTCTGCAACAACCTGATTGTTAAGTCTGTTGCGCGAGTAGAGAGTCAGAAGGAAACCCTCGATTTCGAGTTTTGGATTCAATCCGCTCTTGACAATCTTAATCGTATTGAGCAATTTGCTGAGGCCTTCAAGGGCGAGATATTCGCACTGAACGGGAACGAGCACCGAATCGGCAGCCGTCAGCACATTGACGGTCGTGTAGCCCAACGAGGGCGAGCAATCGACCAAAATATAGTCAAATCGATCGCGCACCGACTCCAATACGCGCTTAACGACATAATGTGCATCATCCATCTTCGGCAGTTCGGTATCGGCTGCCACCAGATCGATACTCGACCCTATGAGCCAAAGTTTTTTCAGATCGTGGCTCTGATGGATAACCTCCTCGGCTTTGCGCTGACCTGTGATGCACTCATAGATGCCCTCGCCCGTAATGTCGAAACCGAGGCTCGAAGTGGCATTTGCCTGCGGATCGGCATCAACAAGCAGCACCTTGCGGCCGAGAATAGCCAACGAAGCTGCCAGATTGATAGCCGTTGTGGTCTTGCCCACACCGCCTTTTTGGTTTGCTAATGCTATAATTTTTCCCATTGTAATCAGTTACTTAACCTATTTTGCCACAACCGAATGGCCCTACACTTTTATCGGGCGACCTTACGGTCGGAGCATAGTATTCAACTGACAAAATTAATGATTTTCTCGGATTTTGCCACCATATTCCGAGGAAAATAACTATATTTGACCATCAAAACTAAATTATTTACGACAATGAGCGAAAATTTGAATCAAATACCCGTCGAGCAACCTGCATCGGAGGTTGTCGAAAAGATCGAAAATACGACACACGCCACGAGTGGAACTGTGGCTGAAACCGCGTCAGAAACTGCCCCCGTCGAGGAGCCGACGACAGTGGCCGAAAATACTCCCGAAAATATCCCCGAAAAACCTGTTGAAAACCCCGCCGAGAACACCGCGTCGGATCCTGCTGCCGACCCGATGAATGACCCTCGATTTGAGGCTCCGCGAGCGCAGCGATTCCCCACTTGGGGTGATATGTTGGCTGTTGTTGGAATCTACCTTTTGGCGACGGTTGCGACCTCGGTAATAACCGCAATTATTGCGGCTGTTTCGGGTGGAACAGAGGGGTTGGCAGAACGAATGTCAAGCGGACCGATGTCGGCTATAAGTTACGCATTATCAATGGGATTGACGATTGTCGGCGTGTTGATTTATCGCACACTTCGTCGTGGTAAAGGTAAGCTGTTCAGCCTTTCGCTCAAAGGCTTCAATCCGATGCTTATTCTGTGGGGATTTGTCCTTGTTTTGATTACCGGAATCGTTATTGAGCCGGTGCTGAATCTCTTCCCCGAATCGTTCCTCGAACTGCTCAATCAGATGGGGGCAAAAGGTGGCTGGTCGGTGCTGATGTTGGTCGTTTTGGCTCCGATAATGGAGGAGGTCCTTTTCCGCGGAATTTTGCTCGAATCGGTGCGTTCGAAATATAGCAGTGGCCGCGCAATTGTGGTGTCGGCACTGATGTTCGGAGTGATTCATATTATCCCCCAGCAGGTTGTCAATGCCTTTGTTATTGGTCTTATTCTCGGATACATATATGTCCGCACCGACTCGCTTTGGCCTGTGATAATCATTCACGCTCTGAACAATGCAATGGCCTACGTGATTATGCAGTGGAGCGATGGTGCAAATCTTACCATTCGCTCACTAATTGAAAACGATACGATCTACGCCGTTGTCTATGGTGCATCGCTGATGCTGTTTGTCGTTTCGGGATATATGGTGTGGCGTTCGATCGAGCGTATCAATGCCGCCGATCGAAAGGCTTAAAGGCATAACATCTGTTGCAAAACGCAAATTTTAACGCCTTGTGTGGTGATTTTTTGATCCGCGCAAGGCGTTTTTTGTATATTCGAGGGGACTCGAAATGGGGCGTAGTAGAGCTGTTTCTGCGTCAAATAATCGCGAATAGCGGCAAAAGAGAAGAATAAATTCTTCTTCGCGCATAATATTCGCACACGAATATGCGTTAGTTGCAGGAAAAATACTATCTTTGCATTTTGGTTATGACTCGATTTTTGAAAATATCGCTTCTGTTTGCGCTCGTGCTCATTATGGGTGCGTGCCGCGAATTGCCGTTGCCGTTCGAATATGACAGGGTAGTGGCGCAGGTCGGCGATAAAAAGCTCCGCGAGAGCGATGTGCAGTCGATATATGCGCAGGCCGAGACTACCGAGGATAGCGTTGCGCTGCTCGAAATCTATGTCGATCGCTGGGTTAAGAACGAGCTGAAACTCCGCGCAGCCGAGAATCTCTTCCGCGATAGCGAGGAGGCGATCGAGGCGATGGTTGCCGAGTATCGCAACTCGTTGCTGACCCGTCGTCTGGATCAGTACTACGTTGATCAAGAGCTCGATACGCTCTTTACTGATGCGCAGATCGAGGAGTATTACAATCGTCATCCGTCAGATTTCCGATTGGATCGAACGATTGTTCGCGGTCGTCAGATGCGAGTGCCTTCGACATTTCGTCAGACAAATAAGTTGCGCGAAGTGATGCGCTCGACCTCGGAGGAGAAGTTGCAGGATTGGCGAGATATGTGCCAGAAAAATGGCCTTGAAGTGCAGGAATATAACTCTTGGACCGACTATTCGGAGTTCCTTTCGACGTTGCCCACTTTGCGTGGCCGAAAGTATGAGGAGTTGCTGAAAGTGGGGCAGTTGCAGGAGATGCGCGATGATGATGGCCGCTACTACTTTGTGATTACGGAGATTCGTCGTACGGGCGATGCGGCTCCGTTGGAGAGGGTGCGCGAGACGATTCGTCGTATCTTGTTCAATCAGCGACAGAGTGAGATTATCCGCGCTCACGAGGAGCAGATTTATGCCGAGGCGTTGGCATCGGGTGAGTTGCGTATCAACTTGTACGACAAAGAGGAGGAGCCGACCGAGCTGGTGCCCCCATCGAAAAAGAGTGTCGCGACCCCTTCGACCGAGAGCGCAACTCCGAATAAAGCCAAAGTGGCAGAGCCTGCCGAAACGAAAGCGGGAGATACAAAGACCGCTGAAACAGAGGTAGTCGAAACTCAATCCGATGAGGCAACGGTCGTAGCGACAACGCCAATCGAAACGGAGGTGGCAGAAACGGAACCTACTGCAACAATGGAGAGCGAGGTCGCAACGGCAGAAACAACGGAAGATGAGTCCAAAACCGCTGAAACAGAGATCAAAACTACTGAAACAGAACAGAAATAACAACGAAATAAAACACAAAAACAGATATGATTAAGAGAGGTATTTTATTCCTTTGCGCATTGATGTGCGCAGTTGCCGTAGAGGCACAGCAGGTGATTGTCGATAAGATTGTTGCTGTGGTTGGAAACTCGGCTATCTACTATTCGGACGTTGTCGAGACGGCCGATCGGTTGGTTCAGCAGCGTCGTGAGATGGGTTACACCTCTGATCGCGATCCGAAGAATGAGGCTTTGGAGCAGTTGATGTTGCAGAAGTTGCTCTATCACCAGTCGCAGGTCGATTCGGTCGATGTTTCGCGTGTCGAGGTCGCTATGCCGGTTGAAAATATGGTTCAGAGTATGATCGCCGAGGCAGGCTCGATCGGTGCATTGGAGGCACAGGAGCATAAAGCGGTCTATGATATTCGTGAGTCGTTGATTCAGCAGTATGTTGAGATGCAGTCGGCGCAGGCGATGCAGCGCACGATTCAGGACAAAGTAACGATCACCCCCGGTGAGGTTGAGCGTTTCTATAAGTCGCAGCCCAAAGATAGCCTGCCGATTGTCCCCGAACAGTATGTCTATGCACATATCACCAAATACCCCTCGACGATGGACGAGGCGAAACGTCGCGTGAAGGAGCGTCTGCTCGATATGCGTGAGCGTATCATTTCGGGCAAGGCCTCGTTTGCAACGCTGGCGCGTATGTATTCGGAGGATGGCTCGTCAGTTCGTGGTGGTGAGCTCGACCCCCAGCCTTTGGAGGGTTTCGTGCAGCCTTTTGCCGATGCATTGGAGAAGTTGAAGCCCGATCAGATCTCGGAGGTTGTCGAGACCGAGTATGGTTTCCATATTATTCAGGGTATCGAGCGTCTGGCTAACGGTACATATCGTTGCCGCCACATCTTGATTCGTCCCTATTTCACGCCGCAGGAGCTGGCCGAGAGCGATAATCTGCTCGATTCGTTGGCAAATCTGATCCGTTTGGATTCGATCACCTTCGAGGCTGCCGCATTGGAACACTCTGACGACCTCTTCTCGAAGCAGAATGGCGGTTTGGTGTCGAACCACGACATCTTGGAGGCGCAGCAGGCTTATGAGGCTCGTCTGACCCAGACCAAGTTCTATAAGGAGTATCTGATGCCCGCCGACTATAATGCGATCCGTCGTTTGAAGAAGGGCGAGGTGTCGGATGCCTTCCAGACCACCGATATGAAGAGCAACCAGTTGAGCAAGATTATCAAGCTGCTCGATATTATCCCCTCGCATACGGCCACCCTCGACGAGGACTACCTGATGATCGAGGAGGCTGCGCTCGAACATAAGAAGCGCGAAGAGTATAATAAGTGGTTGAAGGGTCGTATCGAGGCGATGTATGTCCGTATCGAACCCGAATTCCGCGAGGGAGAGTGGGAGTACGACAATTGGGTTAAATAATCCTTCGCTCCCGAAAGGACTTGCTATCGCAACGATTTAGATATAACCAGCTCGTTTGAAACGTCTTGCGACCATATTACTGCTGATTGCAGCCTTTATGTCGATTGCTTTTGCGCAGTCGCCCGTCTCGTCGCGTGGCCGTCGCAAACCGGTCGATATGCAGGGTAATGATGCCTATTCGGTCAAGTATAAGGATACGACGGCGTTGTGCCTTGTGGGCAATGTGATGTTCTATCACAACGGAACGATAATCACGTGCGACAGTGCGGTGCGATATAGCGAGAAACATATGGAGTGTTTCCGTAATGTGTTGATCAACAAGGATTCGCTCTATGTCTATGGCGACCGTGCCGAGTATAATGGCGAGACGAATATGGCATACGTCTTTTCACCGCTGATTAAGGTTGTCGATGGCGATGCGACGATGTACACCTATACATTCTCGTTCAATACACTCGAAAATGTGGGTCGTTTCGGCGGCGGTGCAATCGTAACCAAAGGCGATAACCGCTTGGAGGCCGATCGCGGATACTACTATGCCGATAGCAGTGTGGTGATCTGTGTCGATGCGGTCGAGATGCAGGATTCGCAATACAAACTCAAATCGGATTCGGTTGTATATAATCTCGATACCGATGTGGCATCGTTTGCCACCGATACCTATATTTGGAACGAAAAGGGCGAGATGGTCAATGCTTCGGCAGGTCGCTACGATCGCGTGGCCGACCGCTTCGAACTCTTCTCCGACAGCTATATCCTCACCGAGAAACAGGAGGTGTGGGCCGATAGTATCGACTACAAACGTGCGATAGAAAATGCTGTGTTGCGTCGCAATATCCAGATTGACGATACTGATCAAAAGGTGCTTGCTTTTGGCGATTATGGCGAGTATTGGGGCGATCGTGAGGAGGCTCTGCTTACTGCCCGCCCGTCGGTGATCAGCTACGACCCCGAAATGGGCGATTCGCTCTATGTTCGAGCCGATTCGATTCTGCTCTTTACCGAGCGATTGCTGGCTGTCGATAGTATGGCTTTGGTCGATTCGTTGGCAAAGGCCTCGCCGTCATTGGGTGATCTTCGTCAGCAGATGGATTCGGTGGCTGCCGCAACGGGTATTGCGACCGATTCGACGGCTATGGCAACTCCGATTACGGATAGCTTGCAGGCTGCTCAACCGACAGATAGCGTGGCGATTGCGCAACCGACAACAGACTCGTTGTCTGCTCCTGTGGCCGAGCTGACGGCTGAACAGATTAAGGCGCAGAAAAAGGCGAAGGCCGAAGCGCGTAAAGCCGCGGCCAAAGCCGAAAAGGAGGCAAAGCAAGCTGCAAAGGCTGCCAAGAAGGCCGAAAAAGCGGCCGAGCGAGAGGCTCGTTTGAAGGAGAAAATGGCGGCACGTCGAGCTAAACGATTGGCAAAAATCGAGAAATATGAGCGTTCGCGAGCCCAACAGGATAGCCTTGCGATGGATTCTGTGATGCGTGATTCGTTGCTGCGCCACGCGGGCGATGAACTTGCTGATGAGCAGTTTGACGGCCTCGATAGCACGATGGTCGCAGAGGATACAACCGCGATAGACTCGGTGCGTCGTATTATTCGTGCATATCGAAATGTGCGCAGCTATCGCAATGATTTCCAGTCGGTTTGCGACTCGATGGTGGTGCTGTCGCTCGACTCGACCATACACCTCTATCTTACGCCGATACTTTGGTATGGCGCGAATCAGGTAACAGCCGACAATATCGATATCTATACGGCTAATCAGCAGATCACTCGTGCCGAGTTCTTGGGTAATCCGATTATGGCCGAGAAGATCGATTCGATGGCCTATAATCAGGTGGCAGGCAAGACTATCGAGGCTCTGTTCCGCGATAATGAGGTCTATCGAGTTAATGCCGTTGGCAACGGTCAGACGCTATACTATACGACCGATGAGGCTACGGGTGTTGTGTCGGAGTTTATGACCATCACTTGTGGCGATATCTCGTTCCTGCTGGCTGATCAGCAGATCGAGACTATTATCTGGCGAGGTAATCCGGTCTATTCGATCTACGCGATTGAGCAGGTTCCTGAGGATCAAGAGCGATATTTGCGCGATTTCCAATGGCACGGCGATAAGTGCCCGACGGTGGAACAGGTCTTTGATCGCCATTTGCGACCCTCGCGTCGTGAGGAGATGCTTAAAAAGCCACAGCCCGAATTCCCGATTCAGCAATCTATCAATCGTCGTCGTAAGCGTCTGACTGACAGTGGAGTTTGGCGTGATCGTGATGAGACGTTGTCGCCGGAGGCACTTGAATTTATCGAGGTGGTTAAGCGTAGGGAGTGAAATATTTTGCAAAAAATATAAAAAAAATCGACGAAGAATTTGCAGATTGTAGAAATTGTATTACTTTTGCACCTGCAAACAGCAAAACGGTGTGGTAGTTCAGCTGGTTAGAATGCCTGCCTGTCACGCAGGAGGTCGCGAGTTCGAGTCTCGTCCATACCGCAGAAAGTCCGAAGA
>JAZUPN010000108.1:0-20536 GCA_045605245.1 Alistipes sp.
GCACGGTCGTAGCGCAATATAGCGGCGTAGCGATGGCTGTGGTGGCTATTGCGTGGCGTTACCGCGATGTTGTGCGGTAGGCAAGTCTGCCTCGCGCGTTGAAGTTGCAGGCTATGGGACGCTTCTTTGCGGTCAACCGAGATATATTCATTCGCTCGTTCTGTCTGTGCCTGGCATATACATTCTTTACGGGTGCGGCGGCACGTATGGGCGACCCGACGATTCTGGCAGTCAATTCGTTAATGATGCAACTATTCTCGCTCTTCTCATATATGAGCGACGGCGTGGCATACGCAGCCGAGGCACTGACGGGGCGTTTCGTCGGAGCACGCGATGCCGACTCACTGCGCGACGCGGCGGGGCGTATGTTCCGTATCAGTTTGGTAATTGCGCTCGTCTATGTGGCGGCATATATGGTCGGTTGGGAGTGGCTGTTGGGGCTCTTTATCGATGGCGACGCGGGTGATACGGCGGCAATTATGGCTACGGCGGCACGTTACCGAGTGTGGATTATCATCGCGCCATTAGCGGGCTTTGCGCCATTCCTGATGGACGGAATTATGATCGGAGCGACGATGACGCGCATATTGCGCAACTCGATGATCTGCGCACTGGCACTCTACTTTGCGATCTTCTTTTCACTGCGTGGCGTGTGGGGCAACGACGCTCTGTGGTTGGCATTTCTGCTGTTTATGGTTGCCCGTGGCGTTCTTCAATACCTTATGGCAGGCGGTATCCGAGGCATAATCCCTCGCGCCGAACAGCTATAATATATAGGTATATCCACGCAAAATAGTTTTATTACATTTTTTCTGCATTTTTTTGGCAAAAAATTTGCAGGGGGGGGGATTTTGTACCTTTGCAGAGGGTCAAAAAATATTATTTTATTTGTATAGGGTAATATTTTCGAGGCTCAAAACGTTAAATAATAAACATATCAACAATCCTAAAATTTACAGCATTATGAAGAAACTAATCACTTTGGCCGTAATGCTAATGCTCGCAGCGAGCGCATCGGCACAGTCGAACAACGAAACTCAACAAAAGCCCAAAGGTCCGTTCTCGTTTGGTATTGGTTATGACTACGCAATTTTTGCAGCCACAACCATCGAAAACGACCATATCGGCAAACAGAAAGTTAAAGACGCATACCTCGATATGCATATGCTGACCCTTAATTTCGACTATGCCGTTACTCCGCGTTGGACAACGGGTATCGTTACGGGTTACACAGGCTATGGCATTCCCCTGCTTTTTGAGGCTAAACACTTTTGGAGTAGCAACGTAAATAGCAGTCGTTGGCTCACTTATGCAAACGTGGGTGTCAATTTCAGTGGTCCCGACAAAATTCACGTCGGTATGCAGGGCGGTATCGGTGGCGGTTACCGATTCCACATCGCACCGCGTTTCAAAATCGACCTCACGGTTGGATACAACTTCTTGCAGAAACACGGAGAGGTTATAGTGCCCCATAGTGATTATTCTATGATTCAAAACGCGAAATATAACGGACACGCATTTACGTTTGGCGTAGGTTTCTCGTTCTAAATAGGCTCGCGCATACAAAGTTTGAGGGTCGCCCCGATAGTGGGGCGACCCTCGATTGTTATACTCTGTTTGCTACCGATAGGTTACTCGTAAAGTCCCGATTTGAGCATCGCGACCTCCTGCGGCGTAAGGAAACGCCACTGGCCACGTTTCAAATTCTTCTTCGTCAAGCCTGCAAACAGCACGCGGTCAAGCTTGGTTACCATATAGCCCAAATGCTCAAAAATGCGGCGCACAATACGGTTACGGCCCGAATGGATCTCGATACCGACCTCCTTCTTGCTCTCGCCTACATAGCTGACCTCATCGGCCTGAATAAAGCCATCTTCGAGCGTAATACCCTCGACAATCTGCTCCATATCGGCCTTGGTAATAGCCTTATCCAGAGTTACTTGATAGACTTTACGCTTCTCATACGAAGGATGAGTCAAAGTCTTTGTCAGATCGCCATCGTTGGTCAGCAACAGCACGCCCAACGAATTCTTATCCAATCGACCGACGGGATAGATACGCTCCGAGCAGGCACCCTTCACGATATCCATAACGGTCTTCGAGGCGTGGTCATCCTCAACCGTCGTAACAAAGCCCTTCGGCTTGTTCAAAAGGATATATACCTTCTTTTCGCTTACAACGCGGCTATCATTAACGCATACCTCATCGGTAGGCTGAACCTTCGAGCCCATCTCGGTAACGACAACGCCATTGACCGTAACCTTACCGTCGGCAATCAGTTCATCGGCCTCACGGCGCGAACAAAGTCCCGACTGCGCAATATAGCGGTTCAGGCGAATCTCACCATCCTGCTGCGGAGCTGCAAAGCGAGGATATGATTCGGGAATCTCTCCTGCGCTATATGCCGTCTTATTGCGAACAGGGCGTTTGCCCATCGTACGCTCCTCACCATTTCGCTGGCGGAAGCCGCCTTGCTCATCGCGCTGACGATAGCCACCCTGACGCTCCTCACGATTGAACGAACGGCGTTCGCCTTCGTGGTTGAAATCGCGCTTGAACGAACGATGTTCGCCGCTGTGATTATGGTCGCGGTTAAAACTACGGTGCTCACCATCGCGATTGAAAGTGCGGTGCTGACGCTCGCCGTCGTGATTGAACTGGCGACGAGGACGCTCCTCACCCGCCTGCTCCGAACGGAACGAATTATATGAACGATACTCCGAGCGACTATTTTCGCGCGTGTTCTCGCGATTGAAATCACGATTATAGTCGCGGTTGAACGAACGCTGCTCACCATCGCGGTTGAAAGTGCGGTGCTGACGCTCGCCATCGCGATTGAACTGACGACGGGGACGCTCCTCATCATTGCGCTCACTCTGGAACATCGGACGATTATCGCGTGTAAAATTGGGGTTATAAGATGCACGAGTACGATTCTCCTCCGACTGGCGGGGAGTGCGATCGCTGTTATACGAACGCTTGAAATTGTTGCGCTCATCGCGGTTGAAGGTGCGGCCCTCACGGTCAGCACGATCACTATTCTCTCGACGCGAAACAGGCTCTACTCGTACCGCACTTGTGGTGCGAACGCGCTTGTCGCGTGCAAATTTCTGGTAGGTGGGGGCGTCAGTCGCGACGTGCTGCCCACCCTTTTTCTCATCGAAATTACTCATTGAATGAAATATATCTTTATTCGGGGTCAAAGATACGGCTTTTTTTTATATATTTGTACGCCCTTTGGGCTTCAATGTGCAATAATTTATCAAATATGAAGTATAATTTCGACTCTGTTCCTTGTCGTAAAGGAACCGCTTGTATCAAATTCGACGAAAACCAAAGCGTCTTCGGTCGCGACGATATTATCTCGATGTGGATTGCCGATATGGATTTCGAGGTAATGCCCGAAATCACCGAGGCAGTGATTCGTCGTGCTAATCATAAGGTCTATGGCTACGGAATACGTCCCGAAAGCTATTTCGACGCAATCGTCAGTTGGCAGCAGCGTCGCCACAATTGGGCAGTCAAGAGCGAGTGGCTCGGCTTCTCGCCCGGCGTGGTGGCAGGCTTTGCTTTTGCAATTCGTGCGCTGACCAACGAAGGCGACGGCGTAGTGATTCAACCGCCTGTATATCCGCCATTTGCAGATATGATCAACCAGAACAACCGCCGACTGATCAACAATCCGATGAAGATCGTCGATGGCCGTTTCGAGATCGATTTCGAGGACCTCGATCGTAAATTGGAGGGTGCAAAGGCTCTGCTCTTCTGCTCGCCCCACAACCCTACCGGTCGCGTCTTTTCGGAGGAGGAGCTTCTGCGCGTTGGCGAATTGTGCCGCAAGCACGATGTGAAGATTATCTCTGACGAGATTCACGCCGATCTGATCATTAAGCCCAACGAGTTCCGTAGCATCGCATCGCTCAACGACGATCTGGCACACCGCACAATCACGCTGACCGCGCCCAGCAAGACCTTCAACATCGCAGGTTTGGCTACCTCGGTTACGATTATTCCCGACGAAAAGTTGCGTACAGCGTTCAATGCCGAGTGCGATCGCACACACGCAGGTGGTGGCAACATCTTCGGCACGGCGGCTCTCGAAGTGGCTTACAACGAGGGTGAAGAGTGGCTTGACGAGGTGATGGAGTACATTGCGGGCAACATCGACTACGTTGGTAAGTTCCTCGAAGAGAACTGCCCCAAGATTAGCCACTACAAGCAGCAGGGTACGTTCTTGATGTGGCTCGATTGTCGTGATCTGGGTATGGATCACGCCGCGATGCTCGACTTCTGGACCAACAAAGCTCGCATTGGCGTAAATAATGGTGCAACATTTGGTGAGGAGGGTTGCGGGTTCGTTCGTATGAACGTCGGCACCTCGCGTTCGGTACTCGAACAAGCAATGGAGCAACTGAAAGAGGCTTACGAAAAGTTGTAAATCAAAACAAAAAGCGTATCTTTGCGCTCCGAAATAAATCGTAATAGGATATGTTTGAAAACTTAACAGATAAACTCGAACGCTCATTTAAGATCCTTAAAGGCGAGGGTCGCATTACCGAGATCAACGTGGCCGAAACGGTCAAAGAGATTCGCCGCGCGTTGATTGATGCCGACGTTAACTACAAGGTAGCCAAGGCGTTCACCGATCAGGTGAAGCAGAAGGCTCTGGGTCAGGACGTATTAAAATCGGTCAAACCGGGTCAGATGATGACCAAGATCGTACGCGACGAATTGGCAGCCCTGATGGGTGGTACAGCAACCGACATCCGCCTCGAAGGCACGCCCGCAGTGATCTTGATTGCAGGTTTGCAGGGTTCGGGTAAGACAACTTTCTCTGGTAAATTGGCATCGATGCTGCGCACCAAGCGTAACCGCTCGGTGTTGCTCGTTGCAGGCGACGTATATCGTCCTGCGGCTATCGACCAGTTGAAGATTCTCGGTCAGCAGGTTGGCGTAGAGGTTTATACCGAAGAGGGCAACAAAAATCCCGTTGAAATTGCACAGAACGCTATCCGCTATGCGCGTAGCAAGACCATCAATACGGTTATTGTCGATACGGCAGGTCGTTTGGCAGTCGATGAGCAAATGATGCAGGAGATCGAGGCGGTGAAGGCTGCGACGAATCCTTGCGAGACGCTGTTCGTTGTCGATTCGATGACAGGTCAGGACGCAGTGAATACAGCTCGCGAGTTCAACGAGCGTCTGGATTTCGACGGTGTTGTACTGACCAAGCTCGATGGTGATACTCGCGGTGGTGCTGCGATTTCGATCCGCTCGGTAGTAAATAAGCCGTTAAAGTTCATCTCGAACGGCGAGAAGATGGACGCTTTGCAGGTCTTCCATCCCGAACGTATGGCAGACCGAATCCTCGGTATGGGCGATGTCGTTTCGCTCGTTGAGCGTGCGCAGGAGCAGTACGACGAGGAGGAGGCTCGCAAGTTGAAGAAGAAGCTCGTAAAGGATCAGTTCAACTTTAACGACTTCCTCGCACAGATCGACCAGATCAAGAAGATGGGTAACTTGAAGGAGGTTGCCTCGATGATCCCCGGTATGGGTAAGGCGCTGAAAGATGTCGATATTCCCGACGATGCATTCAAGCAGACCGAGGCTATCATCGGCTCGATGACCCCTGCCGAGCGCGAGAATCCGTCGATCATCAACGCCTCGCGTCGTGAGCGCATCGCCAAAGGTAGCGGTACGACGATGGCCGACGTGAACAAGCTGCTCAAACAGTTCGAGCAGACCCGCAAGATGATGAAGATGGTTGCGGGCGGTGGCTTGCAGCAGAAGATGGCGCAGATGCGTCGTGGTGGCGGTTTCCGTCGATAGAGAACGAAACAAAAACGATAAAAGGGGTTGTCCGACGTGTGCGGTCGCCCCTTTTATTTAACGATAAAAACTATGCACAA
Source organism: Alistipes sp. (assembly GCA_045605245.1). Taxonomy (GTDB): domain Bacteria; phylum Bacteroidota; class Bacteroidia; order Bacteroidales; family Rikenellaceae; genus Alistipes. Next base: position 5,910 of record JAZUPN010000108.1, read on the forward strand.
ATCAGGTTTTGTAAATATTATTGGCAACCCGAACGTAGGTAAATCGACGTTGATGAATGCGCTCGTGGGTGAGCGTCTGTCGATCATCACCTCGAAGGCGCAGACTACACGCCACCGTATTATGGGTATTGTCAATGGCGATGATTTTCAGATAGTTTACTCGGATACGCCGGGTATTCTCAAACCCAACTACAAGCTCCAAGAGTCGATGATGCGTTTCGTGCGCGGAGCGTTGAAGGATGCCGATGTGTTGCTCTACGTTACCGATACGGTCGAGCATACCGATCGCTCGGCCGAGATCCTCGACAAGGTGGCACAGAGCGATATTCCGACAATCATCGTGATCAACAAAATCGACCTCACAACGCCCGAAGCTCTCGAAGCGTTGGTTGAGCAGTGGCACGAGCGTATGCCCTCGGCACGTATCGTTCCCGTCTCGGCAAAAGAGAACTTCAACGTGGGCGGTCTGTTCGACCTGATTCTCTCGATGTTGCCCGAAGGCGAGCCCTACTACCCGAAGGATACGCTAACCGACAAGACGTTACGTTTCTTCGCCTCGGAGATTATCCGCGAGAAGATTTTTCTTAATTACGATAAGGAGGTGCCTTACAGCGTTGAGATCGCTATTGAGGAGTACCGCGAGGAGCCGAAGATCGACCGTATCGCTGCGACGATTTACGTTACGCGCGACAGCCAGAAGGGTATCATCATCGGCCATAAGGGCGAGAAGTTGAAGCGCGTCGGTATGCAGGCACGCGAGGATTTGGAGCGTTTCCTCGACAAGAAGGTCTTTCTGCAACTCTTCGTCAAGGTCAATGACGATTGGCGCAACAACGACCGCCAGCTGCGTCGTTTCGGCTACGAGCAGGAGTAACGTTGCGACTCCTTTTATAATAACAAGCCCCGCCTTTCGAGGTGGGGTTTGTTGTGTTAGAATAGCTCCATCTGGCCGTCGCGGTAGAGGTTGATCACCTCGCAGCCGAGCGACCGCGCACGAGCGACCGTATAAGCCGTACCCCCCGCGCGACCATCGAACCACGCCACAACCGTTGCCGCGCGCTCGACCATATAATCATCACGACGCAAAAAGCAGTCGCGCGAATACTCTTCCGCCAGCACATCTACCCTATTTGCCGTCGTAAGAATCTGCTCATAATCGCGGCGCGTAACGACCGAGAATCCCGCGGCCTGACCGCGAAAAGGTACCGCCGCAATGAGTTGAATATCGGTCAGTTCGCGTCGCAAATCGATCACCGCGCGAGCTGCCAACAGATCGAATCCCTCGGCCATACCATTATAAAAGTAACGCGCACCACGCGCATACAGCTCGCGCAACGTCGCATCAAGACGCACGCGCAAAGCCTCCGCCGAGTCGCCCACCGCAAACCGCATCGCGCGATGTCCCGTAAATGCCACACACTGTGTTTGATCGAATTTCATAAGGCAAATTTAACAAAATTTTATCTCAAAAAGGGCAGTTTATGGCTCTAAATTTGCAGGTCAATAGATCGAATCTTAAAACACAAAAAAATTTGTTCGATTATGAAAAATGCCGGAACTTGTATGTTAGTTTTTCTGGGTGGCGCACTGCTTGGCGGCGCAGCAGCCCTGCTCTTTGCGCCCAAATGCGGTGCCGACCTGCGATCGTCAATCAAAGATATGATCGAGAAGGAGGTCGATGCTATCCGCTGCCACTGCGAAGAACTAAAAGAACACGTGCATTAAGAGCCGAAAATGCGCACCGAGCAACAGAATAAAAAGCCTGAACGCGCCTTCGTCGAGCAGGTAACGGACTACGTCCATCTGCAACTTACCGCCACCAAACTCGCCTCAATCGAGTTCGTCTCGCTGACGATGAGCAATGGTTTCGGTATATTGCTCGCCGTTATGGCCGCAGGACTTGCACTGCTGTTTGTGATCGGTGCAATTACGTTGTGGGTCGCACGGGCTATCGGATCGCTCGAATGGGCGATGATGATTGCAGCCTCGGTATTCGCAGTCGTGGGAATCGTTCTCTACACGCTACGCGAACGTTTGATAACCAACAACTTGATCCGCTGCTTCGCACGTATGTTGTTCGAGCCCAAGCAGCCTGATCTAAACGAAAAAGATGCGCAAAAATGACCGAACGCGAAACACTTGCAGGTATCGGCTCGATTGCCGAGCTGCGCAAATATCGTCGTCAGATTGAGCAACAACTCGATGAAAGTCGAGCGACACTCACCGCACGACGACAACAGCTGACGGCACGAATCACGCCGACCTACATTCTGGGTTACGTGGCCACGCGCACCGAAACGGTTATCGCGATGCTCGATTTCGCCCGCCGCCTCTACGACCTTGCTCAACACAGTTTTGCACGTAGGAAGAAGGGCTGACCCGTTGTGGGTCAGCCCTTCGCTATTTTTCGGATTGTTAGGCAATTAGAAAACCAACGCTACACCCAATTGAACGCCACTTTGGCGACTTCTCCAATCTTTATCTGTGCCTGCTGTCGAATACATATACCCAAGCGAGAAATCCATTTTGAATTTATCGGCGATATATAAACGATAACCACCTCCAACACCTGTCAGCAAGCCAAATGAAGGAATGCCGACATTAACATTTGTACCTAAATCACCCGAAACAAACCAACCGCGAGTACGATCATTGAAGAAATATTGAGCATTGGCATAAATCGGCAACATTGCAACACCCGCATTGGTTTCATTCATACCCGTAGCCAAGCCTACCTCCCATTTGGGCGAAACAGCATAGTTGAAATCAAGCGACACAAAATGAAAAATAGAGACATCCGAGCTATTGTGCATATTATATTTATTATCAGTACTTTTATATTTCAAAACTGATGTTACCTCACAACCCACTCGGTAACCAACCGAGAACGAGAATTTGCGCTCTTTTTTAGTCGTTTCGACATTCTGTGCTATTGCCGTGCTGCACAGCAATAACATCACAATTATACTGATAAGCCGTTTCATAGTTTTAAGGTTTTTATGATTACATTTACAAAATTAGAAATTAATTTTGTTGATGCAATACCCCCCCCATTTTGCGACTTATAGCACAACAAATTCGACTTTTAGAAAAGATTTTTTACAGCAAGCCCGCCTCGTAGAGAGTTACGATCTGCTCCAACATTCGGTCGTCGCCCTCGCTGTCGTACTCGGTTTTCAGATTGGCACCAAAGATCTTCGCAACACCCTGCCAAAAGCCCGCCGTAAAACTACCACGAAACTCGCGCACAATCTCATACGACGAGTACTCCGTTTCGCGGGCAATCAATTTCAGTAACACCTTGCCCTGCGAGCGGGTCATCTTCTTCAATACGGGTGTATATTCCGCCTTGATCTCCTGCTCGATCTGCTTGGTGTAGGCCTTCTGCGCCTTGCGAGTGGGCAATGTCAGCAATTTTTCCTCCATCTCGGCCATACGCTGGCGAGCGACCTTCGCAATCGGGTAGGTCTTTTTGACGGCAATGACCATACGCTGATACTTGCGCATATCGGCCGGTCGGCGGAATACATAGATCGGCAACACCGCGACATTCTGCACCGAATCGCCCTGCTCGACCTCAACCCACGCGCGGGTATAGCCGCGAGCACGAAGCGACTGCGACTGCGTTTGCGTTTTGGTTTGCGTTTGCGCCATTGTCGGCAACGACAACAATGAGAGCGCAAGGAGCAAAATGAGTATGGCGATTGACTTTTTCATAATAAAGTGTTACCTTTGCAAAGATAACGATAAATTTGAAAAGATTTTCAAACATACCAACATTTATGGAAATAGGAGCTAAATCGACCTCGACTCTCGTCGTAACAGAACAATTTACCGCCGCCGTAATGGGTTCGGGCGATCTGCCCGTGTTGGCAACTCCCGCAATGATCGCACTGATGGAAAACGCAGCAATGAATGCCGTTGCATCGGCGTTGCCCGAAGATCAGACCACCGTCGGCTCGCTGATGAATGCATCGCATCTGAAACCGACCGCTGTCGGCGATACGGTCGAGGCTACCGCTACGCTCGTGGCAGTCGAGGGGCGCAAACTGACCTTCCGCGTCGAGGCTCACGATAGCGAGGGCGTGATTGGCGAAGGCGACCACGTGCGCTACATCGTCGGCCGAGAAAAATTTATGGCGAGATTGAAGAAGTAATCTTCAATTCAAGATTCAAAAATGTCGATTTCTACACACGACAGCGTGTGTAGCCTAATGACAAATAAATAAAATGCGCGCCCTAATGGGGCGCGTCATCATTGGCGGGTCGGCTTTTAGCCGAGCCCCCCACCCGCCAATGATGAGTGATAATTGACTCTCCGCGACATTTCCGCTCGCAGTGATAACAAACAAAAAGCCACGCTTTTGGGCGTGGCTTAAATTGTGAATTATGAATTGATTTACAACTGTTTAAGCGACAGGCGTACAGCGTCCTCAACCGAGCACGAAGGATTTTGTTTGAGCACCGCTTTGAGTGCTTTATCGGATGCTGTGCGGGCAAAACCGAGCATCGTGAGAGCGGCCAAAGCCTCCTCATAAATCTCGTTGCCACCCTGCACCTTATCGAGCAACTGTCGCTCCTCGTAGGGCGTCGTGGCAATCACCTTGCCACTCAATTCGACGATGATCTTCTGCGCCGTTTTCAGACCCAAGCCCTTCACATTTTTGAGCAGCGTCGCGTTGCCCGTAGCGATAATATTGCGCAGTTCGTCAGGCGAATAGGTCGAGAGGATCATTCGTGCCGTATTACCACCCACACCCGAAACGCTCAACAGATGGCGGAACAGCTCGCGCTCGAACTTGGTTGCAAAGCCGTAGAGCAACTGCGCATCCTCGCGGACAACGTAATGAACATAGATCTTCGCCTCGGTCAATTTCTCGATTTCGGAGTAGGTTTGAAGCGAAATTGCGATGTCGTAACCAACGCCCGCAGTCTCGATCACAACACGCGCAGGAGAGAGCTCGGCAATTTCGCCTTTGATATATTCGTACATATTCGATTACAATTTTTCGTTTATCTGCTACAAATTTACAATTTTTTTGTATCTTTGTGTTTCATTAGCGAAAATTAACAACTAAAAATAACAAAACATCTATGAAAAAAACGTTTATCGCAGCCGTTGTAGCAGCTCTCTTCGCTGTGGGTTGCACCAACAACGCCGCTAAAACTACCGAGGGCGCAGCAGAGCAGACCGCTATCACCAGCTCGGATATCGCTTTCGTAAAGGCTGATTCGCTCGTATTCTTGTCGGACATCTATCAGACCGAGGGTATCGCTTTCCAGAAGAAACTCGAAACTGCACAGCAGTCGTGGGCAAAGAAGGAGCAGGGCTTCCAGTATGAGGCTGCACAGTTGCAGGAGAAGTATCAGAAGGGCCTGATGACCACCGTTGATTACCAGCAGAAGGGTGAGGCTTTGGAGAAGCGCATCGCTAACTACCAGAACACTACCCAGAAAGAGGCTGCTACCCTCGACGAGGAGAACTTTGTATTGAACAACCGCATCAACAACCTCGTTGCAGAGGCTATCGAGGAGATCAACAAGGACGACCAGTACAAGTTGATCCTCAACTCGACCGCACTGCTCGATGGCGCAAATGCTCTGGATATTACCCAGGACCTGCTCAAAATCGTTAATGAGAAGTACGCTGCCGAGAAGGGCGCTGCAAAGGCCGAGTAACGAGCATCGAAAAGAGAAAAGAGCGATTCGCTCGACTTTTAGACAAAGAACTGCACTAAAATTGGTGCAGTTCTTTTTTTATTTCCATTGCGCAGTATCACGATTTTTTGTATATTTGTGGGTCGCCAAGGCGAACTGCATTGGGCGACAAGTATAACATTAATTCATAGCTGATTATGGGTAAACTGATTAACTCGATTCATACCTTCTTCCGAAACTCCGTATCGCCGGTCTTCGTGCTGATGCTCTTTATCGCATTCGTCTTGTGGTATATCGCCAAATTGGACTACATATATACGACATATATCCCCGTACGCGTAAGCCTTGACGGACATAAATTCAGGGTAGATTGTACGGTCGAGGGTCGCGGCTCGGCTCTGATGGCGCACCGTTTCCATCTGGTCGATAAATCGAAACTTACATTCTCGCGCGTAAATCACGCACCGCTGTCGGTCGATAGTACTATCATTGTGCTCTCGCCTTCATCGTTGCTGAATGCCATTTCGACGAGCTATCCCGAAGTTAAATTTATCTCGATTGGCGAAGTGCCCGATATTCAGCTCGACTGCGAGGAGGCAGTTGTGGAGTGATTCGTGTGGGGCTGACGGGAGGCATCGGCAGTGGGAAAAGCACCGTTTGCCGCCTGTTCGAGGAGCTTGGTGTGCGTTGTTACGACAGCGACAGCCGAGCGAAATGGCTTATGCAGAACGATCCGAAGCTACGCGCCGAATTGATAGAAATATTTGGCAATCAAGTATATAACAGTGAAGGAGAGTTGGATCGAGCACGTTTGGCGGCCGAAGTTTTTGGCAATAGCGAACGTTTGGCGGCATTGAATGGCGCAGTACATCCTGCGGTAGGCCGAGATTGGGAGCGATGGTGCGAGGAGCGTCGTGAGGAGGGTGCGCAATATACAATTTTAGAGAGTGCCATTTTGTTTGATTGCGGATTTGACAAAAAGGTGGATCAAGTCATTGCCGTCAGTGCGCCCGAACATATTCGTATCGAACGAGCAGCGATGCGCGACAATGCACCGACAGAGGTCATTCGCAATCGCATAAAGGCGCAGATGAGCGACGAAGAGCGCGAACAACGTGCGCATCATACGATCGAAAATATTGACATCGCAACCCTGCGCGAGCAGGTTGAAAAGATACACAAAACCCTCTGTAATGAGATTGAATAACACCATAATAGATCTTTCGAAGCCGCGCGTGATGACCATCATAAACATCACGCCCGACTCGTTCTATGATGGCAGTCGATGCTTTACCGAGGAGCAGATCGAGCGCAAGGTGCTTGCGGCCCTTGACGAAGGGGCAGATATGTTCGATGTTGGAGGCTACTCGTCGCGCCCCGCGGCTGACGATGTTGCGATCGAGGAGGAGATTCGCCGCATAGCGCGAGCGATGAAGGTGATTCGTCGCGTGGCTCCTGCGACTGCTGTTTCGATCGATAGTTTTCGGGCAGAGGTTATTCGTCGAACGGTCGATGAGTTTGGCGATTGCATCGTGAATGACATCTCGGCGGGCGAACTTGATCCGAAGATGATCGCGACGGTTGCCGAATTGCGACTGCCATACGTGGCGATGCATATGCGCGGCAGACCGACCACAATGCAGGAGATGACCTCGTATAGCGATGTGGTCGAAGAGGTGCGCGAATACTTTATTCGCAAGATTGAGCAGTTGCAGGAGGCTGGCATTGAGGATATAGTGATTGATGCAGGTTTCGGATTTGCAAAGAGCCTTGACCAGAACTACGAACTTATGCGCGGTCTGCACCGCCTGACCGACCTCGGAGCTCCGTTATTGGTCGGCATTTCGCGTAAATCAATGATATACAAGTTGCTCGGTTGCACACCCGACAAGGCTCTGAACGGCACAACAGCTCTACATTTGGAGGCTCTGCGTCAAGGTGCGAAGATTCTTCGTGTGCACGACACGCGGGAGGCGAAGGAGGTCATCACAATTTTCAATAAACTGAATAAAACAGAATAAAACAATAATGATACAGTGTAAAGATATTCGCAAGAGCTACGGCACACTCGAAGTGTTGCGTGGCGTTTCGCTCGAAGTATCGCGCGGTGAGGTAGTCTCGATCGTCGGTGCAAGTGGCGCAGGAAAGACCACTCTGTTGCAGGTGATGGGCACACTCTCGCGCCAAGATAGCGGAACGGTGCAGATTAATGGTGTCGATGTGAGCCGAATGCGCGATAGAGAGTTGTCGGATTTTCGCAATGCACACATCGGTTTTGTATTTCAATTCCACCACCTATTGCCCGAATTTACCGCTTTTGAGAATATCTGTATCCCCGGTCTGATCGGCAAACGCGACCGCCGCGAAGTGGAGCGTCGCGCCGCAGAGTTGATCGATATGATGGGACTTGGCGATCGCCGCAACCATAAGCCTACGGCAATGTCGGGCGGAGAGCAGCAGCGTGTTGCAATCGCGCGTGCATTGATCAACTCGCCTGCCGTACTGCTTGCCGATGAGCCTTCGGGCAACCTCGATTCGCACAACCGCGACGAGATTCACCGACTCTTTTTCCGCCTACGCGACGAATTGAAGCAGACCGTTGTGATCGTTACTCACGACGAAGGATTGGCATCGATGGCCGATCGCAAAATCACGATGCGCGACGGAGAGATTGTGGAGAATTCACAATTCACAATTCACAATTCACAATTATAGTTTGGCTCTGACGATAAGCTACTATGACCCACGAAGAATTGCGCGAACTACTTGAACGACTGCACGATAAATATAATCGTGCCGAGTTCGTTGCTGACGATCCGATAAGCGTTCCGCACCTCTTTACGGGGCGCGAGGATATCGAGATCAGCGGTCTGCTGGCTGCCACGATTGCGTGGGGTAATCGCAAAGCAATAGTCAAGAGCGCGCGGCGAATGGTCGATTATATGGACGGTGCGCCCTACGACTTTACGATGAATGCCTCCGATGCCGAACTCGACAAACTACTCACATACGTACATCGAACATTCAACGGCTCGGACTTCCGTTCGTTCGTAGTCGCTATGCGTCGTATGTATGCCGAGGAGGGAGGTATTAGTTCTTTCTTTGAGCGTCGATTTGCTGCGACGGGCGATATGCGCGTGGTGCTATCGGAGTTCAGAGATGCCTTTCTCGCCGCACCTCACGATCCGCATTGTCGCAAGCACCTCTCGTCAATTGATAAAGGTGCAGCCTGCAAGCGTCTGAATATGTATCTGCGCTGGATGGTGCGACGCGACGATCGAGGTGTCGATTTCGGACTTTGGGAGTCGATTCCGATGTCGGCTCTATATCTGCCACTCGATGTTCATTCGGGCAATATGGGTCGCGCATTGGGTCTGCTCACACGCAAGCAGAGCGATTGGAAGGCGGTTGAACAGATAACCGAAACGTTACGTCAATTTGATCCGAACGACCCTGTAAGATTCGACTTCTCGCTCTTCGGCGCAGGCATTGACGGATTTCTCAAAGAGTAGCACAGATGGGTAGCAAGGGTTTCACATTCAAGCAATTCGAGATTAATCACGAGGGGTGCGCAATGAAAGTTGGCACCGATGGAGTGTTGCTTGGCGCGTGGTGTTCCTCTCAATCGGCGCGACGTATTGCCGATGTTGGTACGGGTACGGGGCTGATCTCGCTGATGTGCGCACAACGAAATGCAACGGCAAAGATCGATGCCATCGAGATTGACTCGTCGGCGGCAAAGTGTGCCCGCGAAAATGTTGCACGATCGGTTTGGAACGACCGCATTGAGGTCATTGAGTCTGCCATTCAGCAGTTCTCGACCGAGGAGCGATACGATTTAATAGTCAGCAATCCGCCATATTTTTCAGAGACATTGCAATCGCCCGATCCCTCGCGTGCGACGGCTCGCCACAACTGCTCGCTACCCCACCGCGATTTGATCGATGCGGCAAAGCGGTTGCTTACACCCGATGGGCGACTGTCGATAATCTTGCCGGCTGACGAGTCGCGACGCTTTGCGATGCAGGCTGTTGTTGCGGGATTGCATCTGCGCCGTCGTTGCGATATAGCAACAAAAAAGGGGGCTGCGCCAAAACGAACGATGAGCGAATGGAGCCTTGCAACGGGCGAGGCCTCGATCGAGGAACTCACACTCTCGGCCGAAGATGGTTCGCGTAGCGAAGAGTACAGCCGCCTGACCGAAGATTTTTATCTTAAATAGGTGCATTTTCTTACGTCAAAAGGCTATTTTTCGACAAATAAAAAGTAACTTTGCATAATAACTATACCAAAATAACGAATCACCTATGAAAAGTATCAAAGCAATATTGGCCACCGCAGCCTGCATCGTAGTTGCTGCATCGGCTTCGGCACAAAACTTCACCGCCGCAAAGGTCGGTATCGTCGAGGAGAATGGCGTTACAACGCTCTCGCATCCGCAGACAACCCTTACGATCGATTTGGTTGTAAAGAAGGAGATGATCGTAGCAGGTCCTTATGCTCGCTTTGCGCAGAAATATCTCGGCGCACGCGCCCCACTGACCGATAAGATCAGTTATTCGATTGTGAATGCCGCTATCTCGGCTGCCGATACAGCTCCTGCGACCACAGCAAACGATTTCGCCGAAGGTAGCGAGGTTGTATCGTTGCGCGGCACAGCCGAGGAGTTCCCCAAAGTTTTGCCCAACAAGATCTCTTCGACCGAAATTCCTCTCGAAACAGCGGCACAGAATGCGGCAAATACAATCTTCAAATTGCGCAAAACCCGCATCGAACTTGTTGCGGGCGACGTGGGTGAGAATGTCTATGGCGCAGGTCTGAAAGCTGCCCTCGATGAGATCGATCGTTTGGAGCAGGAGTATCTCGAATTGTTCCTCGGCAAGCAGATCGTAACTACCTCGGTTCGAACCATCTCGATTATTCCCGAACAGGCAAAGACCAAATATATCATCTGCCGTTTCAGCGAGAATACAGGCATCGAGCCTGCGAGCAACCTCTCGGCTCTGCCGATTGTTTTGGAGCTCGTGCCGAGTGGCCAGATCCCTACCGCAGGCCTCACATTGAAGAGCGAACGCGACACTCGCAATGCCGTTCCTTTCCGCATCGCCGACAATGTTGTTTGTCGCATCTCTGATGGCAAGAGCACGCTTGCAGAGAGCGAGTTGCCGATCTTCCAATACGGCAAGGTGGTTGAGATCGTAAATACCCAAAAGAAATAGGCCGTCGCACCTCTTACAATAGAATCGAAAACGATGAATGCTACTTCACGAATGGTCGCGCTGCTCGGCGAACTGCGTCGAGAAATGAATGGTGCCGTCGTGGATTCGATGCACGATAAGGGTATCGACTACGCATTGAGCTATGGCGTAAGCATCCCTACGATCAGATCGCTGGCTCGCCAATATGCTCCCGACGACGAGTTGGCTCGTCTGCTCTATCGCCAGCAGGTACGCGAACTGCAACTTTCGGCATTGAGCATCGCATCACCCGAAAGCGTTACTGCCGAAGAACTTACATTTTGGGCTGAGGGCGTAACCACGGTCGAGATGGCCGAGAATGTCGCTACAGTCTTGATCGCTCGCACTCCCGTTGCCGAAGTTGCGGCGAAGGAGTGGCTTGGAGCTGAAAGCGGGCTGTTGCGATATGCTGCGATGTTGATCGGTGCGCGTTGCGCTGATCTGAAACTCGCGGATGTAGCAGACGCTCTGTCGAATGCTTTGCAGAGCGTTCCTGTCGGTTTGGAGGTGGTTACAGCGCACGGCGCGGCGGTATTATTGGCGGCCTGCGGCACACGCTCCGACGAGGAGCGCGTGGCAGCAAAGGCCTTTATCGCAGCACTGCCCGAAGGGTCGTTGCGCGATCGCATCGACGACGAGGCAGGCTGGCAATTAGATATGTAAAACGTTATTCCACAAAATATTATGGCAAAGGTTAAGAAGGCTTTTTTCTGTCGCAACTGCGGCTACGAGGCTCCGAAGTGGATCGGCCGTTGTCCCTCGTGCGGCGAGTGGAACACCTTTGCCGAAGAGATCATCGCAAAGAGTTCGACTGCCTCGGCGGCCGTAGCGGCACATCTGCCCCAATCACGACCTCAAACAATTGCGCAGATCGAAGAGCAGGTGCATAAACGTATCGACCTGGGCAACAAGGAGGTAAATCGTGTTTTGGGCGGCGGACTTGTGCGCGGATCGCTCATTCTGTTGGGTGGCGAGCCGGGTATCGGCAAATCGACATTAAGTCTGCAACTTGCATTGGCCGATCACGGATTGAAGGTGCTCTATGTTTCAGGTGAGGAGTCGCCGCAGCAGATCAAAATGCGTGCTTCGCGTATCGGAACAGCGAACGAAAATTGCCTTGTATATTCCGAGACATTGCTCGAAAACATAGTTTCACAGATCGAAGACATTCAGCCCGATATAGTTATAATTGACTCAATACAAACGGTTTATACCGAACTGATTGACTCTTCGGCAGGCAGCGTGTCGCAGATACGCGAATGTGCGGCTACGTTGCTTAAATATGCCAAGAGCACAGGCACATCGATATTTATTATCGGTCATATAACCAAAGACGGAACGATTGCCGGCCCGAAAATTTTGGAGCATATTGTCGATGTGGTTTTGCAATTCGAAGGCGACGGCAACAACGTCTATCGCATCCTGCGCGGCATAAAGAATCGTTTTGGTGCGACATTCGAAATCGGCGTTTTCGAGATGCGCAATGAGGGACTGATCGAGGTCGATAACCCTTCGAAGATTCTGCTTTCGCACTACGACGAGCCGTTGAGTGGCATCGCCGTAGGTGCCGCCGTTGATGGTATTCGCCCCTATCTGATTGAGACACAGTCGTTGGTCTGCAATGCAGCATACGGCACCCCGCAGCGATCGACTACGGGCTACGACTCGCGACGAATGAATATGTTGCTGGCCGTTTTGGAGAAGCGCGTGGGAATGAAGATGTTCTCAAAGGATGTCTTTTTGAATTTCGCAGGCGGTTTCAAGGTTGCAGATACGGGTATGGACCTCGCAATTGTGGCAGCGGTAATCTCCTCATATTTCGATAAACCATTGATCGAAGGTGTCTGCTGTGCAGGCGAGATAGGTCTTTCGGGCGAGGTGCGACCCGCACCGCGTAGCGAACAGCGTATTGCCGAGGCGGCTCGTTTGGGATTCCGTCGAATCGTCGTTTCGGGCTACCTGCGTAAAGATTTGCCGAAGCCACCGAAGGGTATCGAGGTGCGATATGTGAATCGCATTGACGAACTGCCCGCCGCGATTTTCCAGAGCGATTACGAAGATTGATAAGCATCACAAAATACAGAAATTAGGCTCCACCCTTTGCAGGGTGGAGTTTTTTATTGGGTTGAAAACGGGCGAGGGCACAGTTTTTGGAATCAAAACCACAATAGAAAATTTTTCCGGAAATGAACGACTCAAAACGTATTCTCGTAATCGGTGGTGCTGGCCTGATCGGATCGCACCTATGCCGCGCACTCGTCGATCGCAACTATGAGGTCCATTGTATGGATATTCGCAGCTGCGAATCGTCGCCTATTCTTCGCGAAATAATTTCGCAGTCCAATTTCAATTTCATTCGCCATAATGTTGTGAATCAGTTTGGTTTCGATGTCGATGAGATTTATAATTTGGCAACTCCTTCGACATTGAGATACGAACAAGGAGCCGAGGTGGAGACCTTGAAAGTAAATATCATCGGAACACTCAACAGCCTTGAAGTTGCTCGTCATCGCCGTTCAAGAATGCTCTTTGCATCGTCGGGCGACGTATATGGATCAATTAGACAACAATCGATGCACGAAGATTCGCCCTTTGGACCTGCCCGCTCGGCACTCTCCGAAAGCAAACGTGCTGCCGAGAGTCTTGTACGTGCTTATCGCAGTGAGTATCAAGTTGATGGCAAAATTGCTCGAATATTCAACACCTATGGCACAGGTGCCGATACGAGTGATCAGCGCGTCGTTGCAAAGATGATCGTCAAGGCTCTGACGGGGCAAAATATTACGATTTACGGCAATGGAGAGCAGTTGCGAACATTTTGCTGGGTGGGCGATGTGGTCGATGCATTGATTAGACTGATGAATCGTCTGCCCGACATCGAAGTTCCGACGGTGAACATTGGAAGTAATCACGAAATTTCGATACGCGCGTTGGCCGAGAAGATAATTTCGATTACGGGCAGTCGCTCGAAGATTATACATCACGATGCTCGGCACGACGATCCGCGCCATAAATCACCCGATATTTCGCGGGCACGACAGATGCTCGATTGGCAACCGACAACATCGATTGATGAGGGGTTGTTGCAGACGATCAACTATTTTGAGCGTGAGCTGTACTCGATGCGTAGCTGGGTCGAGATGAATTGATCACCAATGAATTAAAGCAAAAACTATATGGAAAATTTCAAAGAAAAGGTTGCGCGACAGACCATTACACTCGTCGATTTCTATGCTACGTGGTGCGGCCCGTGTCGCACAATGGGGCCAATTATCGATCGTGTAAAGCAGGTATTGCGCGATCGTGTAACGATTATCAAATATGATATTGATGACCCGCAGAATGAGCGAATCGTATTGGAACATAATATTCGCTCGGTGCCGACGATTGTACTATATCGTGCAGGAAAGATCGTTTGGCGAGGCAGTGGCGTTGTCAGTGCCGAACACCTGATTGATCTGATTGCGAAATTGGAGAAGGTGTAGTAAATTGTTCTCTAATGCTTAAAACCTTTATTGGAGCGTAGCGACAAGTCCCCCTCACAGGAGGGGGATTTAGGGGGTGGGTAACACAAAAGTGGTGTTTACACCACTATATTAAAAGCAAAAAATAAGGTCTTCCCGACAAGAGAAGACCTTAATTAAAATAAAGCGTTACAAAAAACTATTTGTACATCTTGGTTTTATTGGAGCGTAGCGACAAGAGCCACTCACAGGAGGGGGATTTAGGGGG